>JAAWAY010000176.1 GCA_022792415.1 Eggerthellaceae bacterium
AGATACTTTACTAGGACTGCGAATCGGTGTCAACCTCTTCACAAAACCTTGACAAGTCGGTTTCGCATCCCGCGATCACTCGCGTCTCTGCCCTACCGGCTGCCTCCCTCTCCCCTGAAAAAGACAGCTTGAATATATTACTGCTCTCACACAAAAGCGCAAGGGGGTATTTTGACTTTTTTCGCCGTCTCCCTCCGCCGCCAGCGCACCGGCCCTCGGGGGCGCAGTTTGGCGTAGACTGGTGCGAACGAGAAAGGAGCGGCGGTGGACATGACGGGGAACGGGTCGGACGCGCTGGGGCTGCTGGAGGCAGCCCTCCCCTCCCCGGCGCGGCGGACGATCGATGCGCTGGAGGAGGGCGGCTACGAGTCGTGGTGCGTGGGCGGCTTCGTGCGCGACGCGCTCATGGGGCGTCCCGTCCACGACGTCGACATCGCCACGGCTGCCCCCTGGCAGGAGGCGGCCCGGGTGCTGGCGGCCGCCGGCGCGCGCGTCCACGAGACGGGCACGGCCCACGGCACCATCACGGCGGTGGTGGACGGCGAGCCGATCGAGGTGACCACCTTCCGCGTCGACGGCACCTACCGCGACGGACGGCACCCCGACTCCGTCACGTTCGTGTCGAGCATCGAGGATGACCTGGCGCGGCGCGACTTCACCGTCAACGCCCTGGCATACCATCCCCGTCGCGGCCTCCTGGATCCCTTCGGCGGCCGGGGGGATCTCGAGGCGGGCGTGCTGCGGGCCGTGGGCGACCCGCGCCGGCGGTTCGAGGAGGACGCCCTGCGCATCCTGCGGGCGTGCCGTTTCGCCTCGCAGCTGGGCTTCGCGCTGGACGAGGCCGCGTACCAGGCGGCCGTCAGCCAGAAGAGCCTGCTCGCCCGCGTGTCGCGTGAGCGCATCGCCCGCGAGCTCGACGGGTTCGTCTGCGGCGACCACGTGCACGACGCGCTCCTGGCGACCGTCGACATCCTCTCCTTCGTGCTGCCCGAGCTGGTGGCCATGCGCGGCTTCGAGCAGCGCACCCCCTATCATATATATGATGTGCTCGAGCACACGGCCTGGGTCATGCAGCACTCCCCCGCCGAGCCCGTCGCGCGCTGGGCGGCGCTCTGCCACGACATGGGCAAGCCGGCGGCGGCCTTCACCGGCCCCGACGGCGTGGGGCACTTCTACGGCCACGCCGCGGTGAGCGTGGCGCTGGCCACGGGGCTGTTCGAGCGCCTCGGCATGCCCACGGCGGTGCGCGAGGCGGTGCTGGCCCTGGTGAGGCGCCATGACGACGTGATCGAGCCCACCCCGCGCTCGGTGCGCCGGGCGCTCAACCGGCTGGGCGGCGACCCGGGGCTGTTCCGGGCGCTGTGCGCCCTCAAGCGCGCCGACGCGCTGTCCCAGGCCCCGCGCTGCGCCCCGCGGGCGCAGCTGGCCGACGAGCTCGTGGAGGTCATGGAGCGCGTGCTGGCCGACGAGGGCGCGTTCACCGTGCGGGGGCTGGCCGTCGACGGGCGCGCCGTCATGGCGCTCGGCATCCCCCAGGGCCCGGCCGTGGGGGATGCCCTGCAGGCCGCGCTCGAGGCCGTCATGGACGAGCGCGTGCCCAACGAGCCCAAGGCGCTGGAGACGTTCATCCGGGAGACCTGCTGCGAGCAGGCCCCATCGAGTAAGGAGCCATCATGCCGAAGCACTACCCCATGACGCAGCTGAAGGAGCGCGAGCTCCCGGCCGAGGACGCGTGGGAGATCCTCGAGGCGGGCGAGTACGCCATCGTGTCCACGGTGGATCCCGACGGGTCGCCCTACGGCGTGCCGCTGTCCTACGTGATCATAGACGGGAAGATGTACGTCCACACCGGCAAGGGATGCGGGCACAAGATCGAGGACTTCCGCCATGACAGCCGCGTGAGCGTGGCCGTGGCCATCGACGTCGAGCCCGTCTACGAGGACACGTTCTTCACCACCCGGTTCGCGTCGGTCATCGCCAGCGGGCGCATCTCGCGGGTGGAGGATCCCGCGACCGTGCGCAAGGTGCTCGTGGCCCTCTGCATGAAGTACGTGCCCTCGGCCAAGCAGGAGATCGGCGGGGCCATCGAGCGCGAGCACGACGTGACCGACGCCTGGGTGATCGAGCTCGACGAGGTGCGCGCCAAGGCCGGGCGCTGGCTGAAGAGGGGCTAGCCGATCAAGGAGCGCCCGCCAGACGCGCGGCGGCCATGACGATGACGGGGCGGGCCCGGGTGAACCCGGGCCCGCCTCGTCATCAGGGCACGTCAGCCGATGCGACGGGATGCCTAGCGATCGTCCAGGCTCCCCTCCCACTTGGCGCACGTGTCGTCAGGGTCGACGCGATCGATGTCCTCGTCCCATTCGCCCTGGTACGTCTGCTGCACCTCGACGTCGTCCTCCTTGATGGTGCAGCGGAAGTAGTTGGTAAGTCCCGTCTGCTCATAGTGCATGCAGTACTGGCACTTGTGCGGTACCTCGTTCATTTTCCTCGTCCTTTCCTCGGTTCCCTATACGAGCGGCAGCATCAGGCCGCCCACGAAGTAGATGACCGCCGTCTCCACGATGAGGTAGACGATGGCCGTCGGGATGCCGGTCTTGACCATGTCGCCGATGCTGAAGTAACCCTCGCTGTACGCGATGAGGTTAGGCGGGTTGAAGGGCATGATGAAGCTGCCGGTCACGAGCGCGGCCATCAGGATGCAGAAGATGGCCGGGGAGATCCCCACCGCCACGCAGTAGGTCATGAGCGGCGGGACGAACAGCGCGCAGAACGCCGGGCCCGTGGGGCAGAAGGTGTGCAGCACGTAGATGAGCGTCGCCAGCGCCAGCAGGCCCAGGAACACCGGGATGTTCATGACGCCGCTGTTGAGGAACAGGTTGCCCAGCCACTCGCCGGCGCCGGTGGAGCTGACGCCGGTGCTCAGGCTCATGATGCCGCCCACCATGAGGAACGCGTTCCAGCCCTCGACCTCCTGGAAGTCCTTCCACGTGATCATGTCCAGGCCCGGCAGGAACATGACCGCCAGGACGATGATGATCACGGCGGTGGTGTTGAGGAACGAGAACCAGTTGCTCAGCACGAACAGGGCGAGGCACACCACGATGAGCAGCAGGCCCTTCACGTCCATCGAGGACCACTTGCCCAGGTTGTCGATCTTGCTGCCGGCGGCCGCCTCGACCTCCTCCTCGCTCAGCGGCTCGGGAGGGAAGATCTTGCAGAAGATGAGCCACGCGACCGGCAGGAGGATGACGCAGCAGATGATGCCCGGAACGAACCACTGGAAGAACGTGATGGGCATGCCGTAGGTGGACTCGAACAGGCCGCCGCACAGCACGTTCATGGAGTGGCCGAAGGGCGTGGTGTTGCCGCCGATGCACGCCGCCGCGGCGATGCCGAGGCACATGCAGCGACCGAAGTTGGGCTTGGTCTTCATGGCGTCCACGTCCTTGAGCAGGGGCAGCGCCAAGGCGATGGCCACCGCCACCGCGCCGGGGTTGGTCATGAACATGGACAGGATGGCCGTCGCCACCATGTAGGCGAGGATGATGCTCTTGGGGTTAGCGCCTGCCACGCGGCACAGGACCCGGATGAGGCGCTGGCCGATGGTGGTCTTGAACATGATGGCGGTGAAGCAGAAGATACCGAACAGGAACCACACGTTGGCCTGCGCGTATCCCTCGAACGCCGCCGGCAGCGATGCCGACACGCCGAAGAGGAACAGGAACACCGTGCATATGACCGCCGTGATGCCGATGGGGAACGTGTCGCAGCACCACCAGATGATGGCGCAGAGCAGAATTCCCAGCGACACGAGGCCCATGTGGCTGAGCTCAGGCGTCCCCGGCAGCACGCTAAACACGATGAGGGCCGCGATGCCGGCGATCAGGCCGATGAATCGCTTGAGCGGGAACTTGGCCGTCGCACTCTGGGCGTCAGCCGAACGAGTCGCACTCATATGATCTCCTTCTCATAGTCGGGAATGGGCGGGCGCAGCCCGAGGGCAGCCTCTCCCGCGAATCCCTGTGCGGATGGTTCTATGGGCAAGCGAGCTCCCCCTCGCATGCGCATCAGCGTTGGCGGCCGCGCCGGCCGCGGGCCTTCTCCATCTCGTCCTTCGTGGGACGCAGGTTCCACAGCATCGCGTAGGGCGTGAGCCCAAGCGCGCGCATGATGCCGTCGGAGCGCGAGCCGCCCAGGCCGAGCAGGCCCTCCGCCTCGCGGATGGATCGCTCCTCCTCGGACGGCGCGCCCTTGCGCCCCCTCAGGCGCCACCAGGCGTAGTTGGCGACCAGCACGACCGCGAAGAGGCCGATGCAGGCGTAGGTGACCATGGTCTCGTCCATGTCGCTCTCCTTTCTCAGCGCGTCGTCACGATACGGGCAGCAGGGCGCCGGCGAAATAGCACCAGACGGCCAGCAGCACGACGAAGACGATCGCCGAGAGCCAACCGCCCCGCGCCACCTCGCCGAAGCGGTAGTAGCCCTGGGTGAAGGTGACCATCATGTTGGGGTTGAGGGGCACCAGGAAGTTGCCCGCCGTCACGGCAGACAGGATGAGGGCGATGACGATGGGCGATATCCCCACGCTGTTGGCGTAGATGACCATGGGCGGCAAAAGCAGCGTGCACAGGGCCGGTGCGATGGGGCAGAACGTGTGGATGAGGTAGACCACCCCCGTGAGGACCAGCAGCGCGACGAGGACGTGCATGTCCATGATGCCGCTTTCCAGGAACCGCTCCGCCAGCCAGTCACCCGCCCCGCTGGCGGTGATGGCCTGCCCCAGACTCAGGATGCCGCCCACCATGAGGACGACGTTCCAGCCCTCGTACAGGCTGAACTCGTCCCAGTCGAGCAGGTCCATCCCCGGCAGGAACAGCACGGCAAGCGCAACGAGGATGATGACGGTGGTGTTGACGAAGGGGATCCAGTTGGCCACGACGAACAGGAAGATGACGCAGGCGAGGAACAGAAGCGTCTTCCGATCGCGCGGCGTCCAGGACTCGTCCGGGGCACCTATGGCAGCCTCGACGGCGTCGATCCGCACGGGCTCGGGCGGAAACGCCCGGATGAGCCCCTGCCAGCAGACGAAGAGCATCACGAGGGAGAAGGGGAAGGCGATGCCGAACCACTCGAAGAACGTCACCTCGATGCCGGCGTACTGCTCGAGCAGTCCCACGTTGAGCACGTTCACGGTGTGGCCGAAGGGCGTGGTGAACCCGCCGAGCACCGATGCGAAGGAGATGCCCAGCATCAGCGCCTTGCCCAGGTTCGAGCGGCCCGGGGCCGCCCCCATGCGCGTGAGCACCGGCAGGGCCAGGGACATGACGAGGGCGGCGGCGCCCGTATCGGTCATGAACATGGAGGTCAGGGCCGAGGCGCCCATGAAGGCGAGCACGATGCGACGGGAGTCGAGGCCGGCGCGGGAGAGCAGCGCCCTCACCAGCCGCTGTCCGAGGCTCGACGTGGCCACCAGGGCGGTGAGGCAGAATATGCCGAAGTTGAACCAGGTGGTGGACTGGGCGTACCCGGCGAAGGCCTCGCTCACCGAGGGCGCCACGCCCAGCACCAGGAGCAGGACGCAGGCCACGAGCCCGGTGACGCCCACGGGCAGCGTCTCGCAGAACCAGAGCGCGACGCAGGCGGCCAGCACGCCCAGTGACAGGATGCCCTGGTGGGAGAGGCTCGCGTCGCCGGGAAGGGCGGCCGCCAGCAGCAGCACGACCGCCGCGAGGGCCAGGCCGGCCACCCGCTTGCCCCGCCCCTCCGCGAACGCAGCCATTCGTCCCCCCTCGTCTCGCCTCACAGCGCTATCCGACGGGGCGCCGGCGCCGCATCGGCGCGGGGCCCCTCGGTTCGTTGGGTCAAGTTTACGCACCGCCCTCGGGCCCCGTCGTTACGCCCCTGGAAAGGCTCTTTCCAAATCAGAAAGACCGCGCTCCCCTACCCGGCCATGTCGGCGGCCGCGTCCCGGTAGAGGGCGACCTCCTCGAGGGGGGTCTTCTTCTGCCAGGCGAGGCTGACGTCGATGACGAGGTCGGCGTCATGCAGGGGCACGAAGCTGACCTGGGGATAGAAGGGTCGGTTGACCCCCGCGCTCAGCGCGACGCCCTTGCCCATCTGCATGCACAGCATGAGCGTGTCGAGGTCGCGGTAGGGTTCCACACGGCTTCCCTCGGCCATCTCCCCTATCAGGGAGACCTGGCGCTGGTGCAGCCCCGGGTAGCGGTAGGGATCCGGGACGAACAGCTTGGGCTCGGCGCGCACCTCGTCGAGGGTGACGTACTCGCGGGACGCGAAGGGATGGGAGCTGCTCGAGACGACCTCCCAGCGGCAGCTGTCCAGCTTCAGGAAGTCGCAGGTCTCGTGGAGCTCGGGGTAGGCGTCCAAGAGCAGGGCGACGTCGATCTGCCCGAGCTGGAGCGCGGTGATCACCTCGAGGTAGCCCATTCGCTGCGGGATGAGGCAGATGCGCGGGTTGGCCCGCTCGAAGCTTTCCACGAAGCGGGCCAGCAGGTTGGCGGACGCGGCCTTCAGGTAGCCCAGGCGGCACACGGCGTCGTATGACTCGTCGCAGGACTCGAGCCTCGTCTTCGCCTTGCGGTACCCGTTCACGATGATCTTGGCGTCGTCCACGAACAGGCGCCCGGCGCGCGTGAGCCGCACGTGGTGCGTGTCGCGGACGAACAGGTTGCATCCCAGCTCGGTCTCGAGCGCGGATATGTGCTTGCTGAGCGTGGCGGTGGTGATGTAGCGCTGGCGGGCCACCGCCCCGAAGTTGAGCGTGTCGGAAAGCGCGACGAATTCCTCCAGGTGCATGATGTCCATAGTCGAGGTCCCCCTTGTCGACGACAGCCGTCTGATCCTCCCTGAAACGCAAACGAGGACACCCGGCAGGGCCGGGTGTCCCATCATCTGCGATGGCGCGGTGCGCGGCTAGGCGGCGGGGGCGGCGAACAGCTCCACGTCTCCCACGCTCTTGTCCTCGTCGACCGTCGACACGTCCAGGTAGCGCGTGAGGTAGTCGTCGGCCTGGAAGTACAGGCGGTAGCGGGCGGGCTCGATCTGCTTGAACCAGAAGTCGCCGAACTCGTCGGTCGTGGTGGTGAGCACGTCCTCGCTGCCCTCCTGCTGCAAGGTGACCGTGGCGCCGATGACCACCTCGTCAGCCTCGAAATCGACGAGCGTGCCGCCGATGAAGCGCTTGGGAAGGTTCAGGTAGTATACATGCGGGCCGCTCCCGAGCTCGGGCCTGAGCTCCTCGGATCGGGCGATCTCCTCGGCGAAATCCTCCGCGTCGCCGAAGCGCAGGGCCTTGAGGGCGCAGGCGTCGACGCAGCGGGGCTCGGTCCAGCCGTCGTCGAGCAGGTGCGCGCAGCCCGTGCACTTCTGGGGCAGCTCAAGCTCCACGTTCCAGCTGATGGCGCCGTAGGGGCACGCGTCCACCAGCGCCCGGTTGCCCTTGGCCTTCTCCGGGTCGATGATCACCAGGCCGTCCTCGCGCCGGTACACCGCGTCCGGGGCCGCCTCGATGCAGGGGGCGTTGTCGCAGTGCTGGCACAGGTGGGCGATGTTGGACACCTTGACCCGCGGCACCTGGCCGCGCTCCACCTGCTTGAGGTTCAGCCAGAACATCCCGGTGTCCTGCTGGGGCTTGGCGATGGGCGACCAGTCGTTGCCGCTGTGCTCGTCCTTGCAGGCCAGGTGGCAGTTGTAGCAGCCGTTGCACAGCTCTGAGTCGAAAACGAAAACCTTCATCCTAGTTCCTCTCCTCCTCCAGGCAGCTGGCCAGGATCTGCCCGCAGTCCTTGTCATAGGGGCGGCTGAACGCCTCGGGGTACTGCCGCGCCAGCTCGAACACGTCGACCTTCTTCACGTTGACGAGGAAGCCGCTCGTCACCTCGCCGAAGGAGTTGTCGGACGTGGTGGCCGACGGGCAGATCAGGTTGTTGGCGCCGGCGCGCTCCAGGCCTCCCACGCCCGGGACGATGATGTCGACGCGCGCGCCATGATCCTGGTACACCACGTTCGGCATGATGCGCTCGGAGACGTACACGCCGCCGAGGACGGTGCCGCGCTCGGTGCTGATGGCCGCGACGTCCCCGTTCTTGACGCCGATCCTCACGGCGTCCTTCGGGTTGATCCACACCGGCTCGTAGCGGTAGCCGTCCGGGCCGACGACCTTGCACAGGCCGAGCTCGCGCAGCCACGTCACGTCGTCGTGCTGGGAGTGGACGCGCCAGCGCGGGTGGTTGGAGACGATGAGGAACGGGTAGTCCTTGGCGCGGTCGGACCACAGGCGGTCCTTGTGCTTGTCGCTCTCGTCGATCCAGCGGGGGATGGGGCCGCGCTCCTTGTCGTCGGGGAACATCTGGGCCAGGGCCGAGGAGTAGTACTCGAGCTTGCCGGAGGGGGTGGACATGGGATGGCCCTCGGGATCCTCGTAGAACCCGATGAGGCCGGCGGGCTCGTCCTCCCAGCCCTCGCGGGTGGGCAGCGTGCAGACGCCCTTCTCCTTCCATTCCTCGTAGCTCATGTACTTGCGGGCGCCGGTGGTCTTGTAGCCGGCCTGGATCCAGTCCTCGACGTCATTGCCCTCGGTGAACTTCTCGAGGACGCCCTCGAAGATGCCGCCCATGCTGTCGAGCTTCTCGGCCACCTTGCGGACGACGTCAGAGTCGGACACGGCCTCGCCGCGCGGCTGGATGGCGCGATCCTCGTAGTAGATGACGTCGTAGGCGCCGTTCTCGGCATCGACGCCCATGTCGATGTCCTCGAACTTCGTGGACGAGGGCAGGATGATGTCGCCGAAGTAGGCGTCGTTCTCCATCCAGGGGTGCTGCACCAGGATGAACTCGATGTTCTCGTGGCGGAACGCCTCCTGGATGTTGTTGCCGCAGTTCCAGCACGTCTGCCAGCTGACGGTGTCAGCCCAGATCATGTGGATGCGGGAGCCGCCCTCCATGGGGAAGTAGTAGGGGCCGGTGAACTGGTCCTCGCGCGGCAGGCCGGCGTTGATGTGGCCGTACCACGAGATGCGCTCCCCCTCTCCCAGCATGAGGGCCTCGGGGATCATGGTCTTGGGGATCATGCTGGGGGCGTAGGAGCGCTCGCGGCCTCGGTAGGCCGCCGGGGCGCTGGGGACGCGCTTGCTGCCGGGAACCGGCTTGATGGTGTTCATGCCGAAGATGGACCACTCCAGGAACTTGAACTGGTTGGCACCCGGCTTGCCGAGCGCCTGCATGCCGAGCAGGGCCACCTCCAGGCGCCCCGGCTCGTGGGCGAACGCCGCGCGGATGAAGCTTCCGCCGTTGCAGTGGGCGATGGACACGGCGTGCTTGGCCCAGTAGCGGGCGAGCGCCTTGATCGTGTAGGAGGGCACGCCGCACTTCTTCTCGGCCCACTTCGGGGTCTTGGGGATGCCGTCCTCGCCGCCGAGCACGTAGTAGGCCCAGTTCTCGAAGCCCACGGCGTGCGTGCTCAGGTAGTCGGCGTCGTAGGTGCCCTCGGTGAGCCACACGTAGGCGATGGCGAGCTGCAGGGCCGCGTCGGTGTTGGGGTAGACGGGTATCCACTTGTCGGCATGGGCGACGTTGGAGTAGTTGGCGTCCGGGGAGATGTGGATCTGCTTGACGCCGATCTCCGTGAAGAAGCGCTCGATCATGGCAGGCACCTGGCCGCCCCAGCCCAGCGGGGTGGTCTCGGGGTCGCAGCCCCAGAACAGCACGGCGTCGCCGTTCTCAGCGATGTCCTTGACGACGTTGGTCTGGGAGTTGTTCTGGCCGAGCGGGTCCATGCCCCAGATGTGCTTGGCTCCCCAGTACCATCCCTCCCAGCTGTCCGGCTGGCGCGTCTGCATGGTGTAGTTGCCGTCGAGGATCTTCGAGAGCAGGCGCTGCTGGCACCCGTGGGTGCCCGACACGTTCTTGGTCTCGCCATGGCCGTCGCAGGCCGTGAGGATGGCGGTCATGCCGTAGGTCTCGATGATGCGCTTCATCTCGGCGCCGATGATGTCGAGCGCCTCGTCCCAGGAGATCTCCTTGTAGCCGCTCGTGCCGCGGTTCTGCGTGTTGCGCTGGCCATGCTCCGGGTCGAAGTCGACGCGCAGCAGCGGTCGCAGGATGCGGTTGGGCGAGTAGATGCGCTTCTTGTACGACGCCTGCAGGTGCCCCATCGTGATCTTGTCACCCGGGTCGAGCACCGCGCCCTTCGCCTCGATGCGCCAGGGCCGGATGGCGCTCATGTCCTCGTTCGTCTCGCTGTAGTGATAGGGTCGTATGCGGATGATGCGGTCGTTCTCCTCGTCGATGTCGATGCTCATCAAGTTGGAGCCGCAGGCGGCCGAGCAGAATCCGACGCCCTTGTAGATGGTCTTTCCGCGGGTATCCACGTGCATTCCTCCTCTGTTCCTCTCCGTGGGATGGGCGACGCTAGTTGCCGGGCGCAGTCGGCGGCTTCGGCGCGCCGGGAGCCTGGGGCGTGCCGGGCGCCACGGGGGGCTTCACGCCTCCCGGCACCTGGATGCCGCCCATGCTGGGCACCGACGGGGGCGCCACGGCCGCGTTGAGCGCCTGGGGGGCACCGCACTCCGGGCACTCCTTCGCACCCGCCGGCACCTTGGCTCCGCACTGGGAGCACGGCACGTCGTCCAGATCGATTGACGGTGGTCTAAAACACATGGAGGGGACTCCTTTCCTCGGTACTTCTCGTAGCGTCGACTGCCCGTGTGCCTGGGGGAGCAGACGTCGGGACAAGCCGTGTTTCCAGTGTACGAAGGGCCTGGGAGAGGAGGCGTTAGAGCAATGGAAAGGCTCTTTCCGATCAGGAAAGAGGGCGGAAAGAGGGCGCAAAGAAAGAGGCTGCCGGGCACCCGACAGCCTCGTGAGTCTCTGGTAGCTCCGACCGGATTCGAACCGGCGACCTCCGCCTTGAGAGGGCGGCGTCCTAAACCGCGAGCCGACGGCGCCATGCAGTTGCCCGCTGCGAAGAAATGGCTGGGGTGGAAGGAGTCGAACCCTCACATACGGCACCAGAAACCCCTGTCCTGCCATTAGACGACCC
>JAAWAY010000177.1 GCA_022792415.1 Eggerthellaceae bacterium
GTTGAAGCCGTAGGTCCACTTCTCCACGAAGTCGTGGTCGTAGAGGTCCTCGTTGATGATGACCCACAGCCACGCCATGGCCATGGCGGTGTCGGTGCCGGGGCGCACGCGCAGGAGCACCTCGGCGCGGGTGGCCAGCCAGTTGACGCGCGGGTCGACGGAGATGAGCTTGGCGCCGCGCTTCATCAGGTCGATGACCGCGTGGCCGAAGAAGCCGTCGCCGTTGGAGGCCAGGGGCATCTTGCCCCACATCACCATGCACTCCGGCACGCAGAAGTCCGGGTTGTCGTAGGTGCCCTCGAGGCCGCCGGCGTAGTCCATCTCGGGGTAGTAGGCGCCCAGCACGTGGGAGCAGGACATGGAGCGGGGCTGGTAGCAGGCGTAGCCCGACTGGGTGTAGCAGGCGTTGGGCGTGCCGAGCACGGCCTGGGCCATGTCGGACACGAGGATGCCGCCGGAGCGGCCGGTGCCGGAGAACACGGCCATGGACTCAGGACCGTAGGTGTCGCGGAAGTAGTCGCGCTTCTCCTTGACGATGGCGAAGGCCTCGTCCCAGGTGATGCGCTCCCACTTGTCGGACTGGCCGCGGAACTTCGGGTCGCGCTTCATCGGGTAGATGACGCGGCTCGGGTTGTACACGTAGTCCTTGAGCGCGATGCACCGCGCGCACAGGCGGCCCTTGGTGATGGGGTTGTTCTCGTCGCCCTCGACGTGATCGATGACCCCCTCGTCGTTCACGTAGATCTTCAGGCCGCATCCCACCGGATGGCAGCCCGGCGGCGACCACATGGACGTACGCACGACGGTCAGGCCGTCCTCCTCGTACTTCCACGGCTTTCCAAGGTCATTCTTGAATTCCATACCGCTCCTTCCTTTCTCTCCTGCGACGCGAACGTTCCGCGTCGAGGTTGACTATAGGGGGCAGATGCCGCCGGCCACATCGGGCGGCAGTGCCCAATATGGCCGGCTCGGAGGTAAAAAAATCGTTAGCCACGAAGTATTATTCTCGGCTAAGCATTACTTTGAACAGGTAAAACAGTCTCTTCCTCGGCCTCGAGCTGCTTACGCATCAGATAGGACAGACGCACGGTGACAAACGACAGCGCGGCCACTCCCAGGCCCACGCAGAACGCCGGGACGAACGATCCGGTGGCGTCGAAGAAGGCGCCCACGGTCACCGGGCCCAGGCAGCCGATGATGCCGGTGCCCACGCGGGTGTAGGCGAAGATCTTGGCGTAGTCGCGGCCGCCGAACAGCTGGCGGATGAGCAGCGGCATGGACACGGAGTACAGCGAGTTCTGCGCCCCGAACAGCACCGCCGACACGTAGAGCAGCACCAGGTTGTCGCCGGCGAAGATGAACCCGAGCAGGCCCAGGGCCACCAGCGCCAGCTGGATGTTGACCGTGAACTCCACGCCGATCTTGTCGTTGAGGAAGCCGACGATGTACTTCTCCACCACGTTGCCGATCATGACGGCCGTCAGCAGCGACGAACCCACCATGGCGCTGAAGCCCACCGACTGGGCGAAGCCCGGCAGGTGCGAGTTGAAGCCGGCGAAGTACGACACGAGCCCGGCGAACAGGAACATGCACCAGAACGGCACCGTCTTGAGGGCCCGGCGGGCCGACACGCCGCGGTACTCGTCCTGGGCCGCCGTGCCGAACGCGGCGTCGGCCCGGGCGTCGTCCTCGGTCCAGCCGTACGGCTTCAGGCCGATGTCCTCGGGCCGCAGCTTGAACACGAACAGCGTCCAGGGCAGCACGAGCACGCCCATGATGACGGCAGCCACGATGTAGGCCTCCCGCCAGCCGAGCGCCTGGATGAGCAGGGTGAACACCGGGGAGAGCACGGCCCCGCCGATGCCGGAGAACGACATGGCCACGCCGAGCGTGATGCCCTTGTGGGTGTGGAACCAGTTGCCGATGAGGATGGGGGCCGGTATGACGAAGATGAAGCTGCCGGCCAGGCCGAACACGATGCCCGACATCCACCACTGCCAGGGCTCGCTGTAGAAGCCCATGGCCGCCACGGCCACCACCACCAGCAGAAACGCCACGGACAGCAGCCGGTTGATGTTGAACCGGGTGATCCAGTTGCCCACGAAGGGCATGGCGAACACGGTGGCGATGAAGTAGAACGTCAGGTAGAGGGATATCTCAGAGCGGGAGAATCCCAGGTCCTCGCAGACGGGGACGAAGAACACGCCGGCGGCGTCCAGGACGGCCCCCAATCCGCCGGCTTGCATGCAGCAGCACCCGATGAGGATGAGCCATGCGTAGTGAAAACGGGATCCGGTAGTTGGTCTCATGTGAAACACCTGTCTATCGCGCGATGCGCGCCAGCGCATCCTACATAGAGGGGAGGGTTTTCGAGGTCCGGAAAGCCGTGCGGCGCCGCGAGGCGCCGCACGTCAGGCGATGCTTACTTGCGCGCCTTCTCAGGCTCGCCGTCCACCGTCCACTTGTCGCGGAACTTCTTCGCGGTGACGCACGCCACCACCATCATGGCGGCGATGATGACCTCGAAGGCGATGCCGCAGCCGTAGGCGGCCTGGAAGCCGCCCGTGAAGCTGGCCACCAGGGCCACGAACGTGGCGCCGAGGCCGCCGAGCAGGGCGATGGGCATGTTCATGTAGGAGTAGATCTCGCCGTAGCGGCGGTCACCGTAGCAGGCACGGGTGACCAGCGGCAGGCCGACCGACATCATGGCGTCGCCCGTGCCGATGCAGAAGCCGGCGATGAGCATGGGGGCCATGTTGTCGCCCATGAAGAACACCATCAGGCAGAAGCCGATGGCGGACACGGCGGCGAAGCCGACCATGGTGTTCTGGATGCCGATCTTGTCGGCCAGGGTGCCCAGGGCGATCTTGCCCAGGATGTTGCCGATGGCGGCGGCGGAGATCATCGTCGCGCCCAGCATGGCCAGCTCGGGGCCGCCCACGGACTGCACGGCGGTGGGCATCATCGACTTGTAGCCGCCGCCCAGCGAGATGAGGCCGGCGCCGATGAGGATGGCCCAGAAGGCGATGGTGCCCAGGGCGAACTTGCCGCTGACGCCGGAGGCCTTGACCTCCTCGCCCGCAGCGGTCTCCTTCTCGATGCCCCAGGGCTCCAGGCCCACGTCAGACGGGCGGGTGCGGAAGAAGAAGAACGCGGGGATGAGGATGAGCACGGCGGCGATGAGGGCCTCGACGGTGAAGCCCGTCTTGTAGCCGCTGGACTGCACGATGCCGGCGAACACCGGGGACCACACGAAGGTGCCCACGCCGGTGAAGGCGGACGCGATGCCCAGGAACTTGCCGGCCTGCTTGGGGGCGAACCAGTTGTTGATCAGCACGGAGGGGCCCACCAGGAAGATGGCGGGGCCGGCCAGGCCGAACAGGGCGCCGGAGATGTAGATCTGCCACACCTCGGTCCACACGTTGAACAGCAGGCAGCCGATGACGATCAGCAGGCCGCTGACGCCGAACAGAATGCGTGCGTCAACCTTGTCGAACAGGCGGCCGCAGAACGGCAGCCAGACAAGCATGACGTACGAATACACGGTCATGAGCAGCGTGACCTGGGTGACGTCCGGGCCGCCCGTGGCCGGGTTGATGAGACCGAACGCCATAGCCATCGGTGCGAAGTAGTTGCCCATCACGTTGAGCACGAGGCCCATGCCGCCGGCCATCATCATGCAGACGCCGATGAAGACCAGCCAGGCGCGATGGAAGCCCTTCTTTTCTTCAGCCATTTCTCTACCTTTCTTCAGTGTTGCGAAACGAGCATGAGAACGAGTCGTCGATCCCCCTCTCTGTCTCTCGCTCTCCCCCAACCTTTCGCTCCCGCGCTCTCACGCGGGTTGCCCCGCATTCTGTTCGGATTCGCCCGAAACCGCATGGGGCACGACATCCTATTCGAGGGGAATTTCCCCTCCCCCGATCGGTCGAAAACATAGGAAACAGGGGATTAGCCTATGCTTTGACCTGGGAAAACGGAGGGGCGCGTCAGGCGCGCCCCTCCTTGGGCCCTAGCGGGTGAACAGGGCGCAGCGAGAGGAGCCGTCCATCTTCTTGGCCAGGTCCTCCACGTCGCCGTAGTACATGCACCAGGCCTGGCAGTGCTGCACGCACATGGGCAGCTTCCCCTTGGCCGTGCGGTCCTCGCACATGTCGCACGCCTTGGTCATGACGGGCAGGTAGGTCCACTCCCAGTGGTCGGCGCCCGTCTTGCCGGCGTACTCGAACGGGCCGGTCTCGGACAGCTTGATGCCGAACTCGCCCGCCGGCAGGTCGAGGTGCTTCTTGCACGCCACCTCGCAGCTGTGGCAGCCGGTGCAGAACTCGTAGTTGATAAGGATGCCCTTCATTTAGAATCGTCCTCCCTCACGCGTGGTGTTGTCGGTGGTCCAGGCGAACGGCTGGGTGGCCACGTAGTCATCGCGGAAACCGCCGAGCTTGGTGACGACCTCGCCGGGCGTGGGCTCGTCCACTTCCTCGGTGCACTTGTAGATCTTGGCGGCCACGGCTTTCAGCGGGTTGCCGATGCCGCCCTGGCCGGTCTCGTAGGACGCCGTCAGGTTGTTGATGTTGCAGTCGAACGTGCCGTACAGGTGCGGGAACGCCGGCTCCTGCTCGGGGAACCACCAGCCGTGCTCGGCGTGGATGTACTTGGGGTTGAGCGTGGGGTCGATGTGCGCCTTCTGGCGGCAGCGGCCCTCGGTGTTCTCGATCCAGATCCACTCGCCCTCGGCGATGCCGTACTCCTGCGCGGTCTGCGGGGAGATCTTGACGATGGGCCAGGGGTGGAACTCGCGCATGGTGGCCTGCTGGCGGTTCTCGGAGTGGAAGAACTCGTAGGAGCGGCTGCCGTTGATGCAGGTGAAGGGGTACTCGGCGGCGAACTCCGGGTCCTCGGTGCGGCGCTTGTACGTCAGCGACTCCACGTGCTCGGCCAGAGGCGGGATGCCCCAGGCGCCGAACGTGGCGAACGGGACGAGCTCGATGCGGCCCGACGGCGTGGAGAAGCCGGGCTGGCCGTCAGCGCGCAGCATGCCCTTCTCGTACTTCTTGTACGTGTCGCAGAAGTCGTCGTACTCGTAGCCGCACTTGTCCTCGACGAGCGACTTGAACGAGCAGGTGCCGTCCTCGTGGTGCTTCTTCCAGAAGTCGGTGTGCACGTCGGGCACCTCGATCATGCCCGCCTTGGAGCGGCCGGCCGACTTGTAGGACTTGCCCGTCTCGGGGTCGTACAGGTTGAACCCGACGTCCAGGTAGTCCTGCAGCAGCGCGTCGAGCGTGGGCCAGCGCTTGGCGAACAGCTCGGGGTTGAGCTTGTTGCCCAGCGCCACGATGAGCTCCTCGTCGGACTTGGCCTCGTACCACTCGGACACGGCCTTCATGGCGCGCAACGGGGTCCACCACACGCGCATGGAGTCACGCTCGGCCGTGGTCTTGAGCGGCAGGAAGATGTCGGCGTAGGCGACGGCGGTCGGCGTCATGTAGGGGTCGGCCACCACGCAGAACTCCACGCTCGAGAGCATCTTGTGCACGCGCGGCGCGGCGGTGGCAGAGCAGCTGATGCCGTTGGCGCCCTGCGACCAGAACATCTTGATGGGATAGGGCTCGCCCGTCTCGAAGGCGCGGTTGACAGCGTCGCAGTCGGCCATGCCGATGAACTGCGTGCAGCCGGGGTGCACCAGGTCGACGGTGAGCTTCTTGGCGAAGGTGTCGGGGTCGCAGTACAGCTGGGCGGTGGCGTAGCCGGGGTTGATCTCGAAGCCGTTGCGCACGAGGATGTTCGTGCCCGGCTTGTCGATGTTGCCGCACACCGACATGAGGTTGGACACCGTCTGGCACAGCTGGATGGAGTCGACCTGCGTGTCGAAGGCCAGGCCCCACTGGATGGCGCCGCGCTCGGCGCCCGCGTAGAAGCGCGCGGAGTCGCGGATGAGGTCGGCGGGCACCTCGGTGATCTCGGCGGCCCACTCGGGGGTGAACTGGGCGACGTGCTGCTTCAGCTCGTCGTAGTAGGCGCACCAGTAGTCGATGAACTCCTTGTCCTGGAGCTCCTCGGTGGTGATGACGTTGAGCCACGCCAGCGCGATGGCCAGGTCGGTGCCGGGGCGCAGGGGCAGCCAGTACTCGGCGTGCGCGCCCCACCAGGTGAGCTGCGGGTCGATGGAGATGAACTTGGTGCCCATCTGCATGCAGGCCACCAGCCAGTGGCCCAGGTAGCCGTCGGCGTTGGAGCGCAGCGGCTCGCAGCCCCAGATGACGCACACCTCAGGCGGCAGCCACTCGGGGTTGTTGTAGCGGTCGGCGTGGCCCTCGGAGGCGTCCACGATCGGGAAGTCGCCGATGCCCGCGGCCGTGCCGCAGGTGCGCGGCAGGTAGCAGGAGTAGCCCGAGAAGCCGATGGCGCCGATGTTGGGCGTGCCCAGGCACGCGCCGCCGAGGAAGGGCACCCACGACGAGAGAAGGGGATGTCACCATGCTGTTCAACTACCAAGAGTTCCTCGACGGCA
>JAAWAY010000178.1 GCA_022792415.1 Eggerthellaceae bacterium
TCGCCGCAGAAAGATTTCTTGTGGTATACCACACCACATGAATTCGCAGCGTGGAGGCGACCGCAACCCTCCCGCCCCGCCGCTGGGCCACCCGCGACCGCGACGTGCGAGAATCCGGCCTCAGGCGCGCGCCGCCTCCAGCACCATGCCGTGCAGGATGTCCGACTCACTCACCGTGAAGCCGGGCAGGCCGGACAGCGCCAGCACCTCACGCAGGATGACCATGCCCGCCACGATGACCGGCGCGCGCGCCGGATCCAGGCCCACCACGCGCTCGCGCTCAGCCAGCGGCAGCGACTCAAGACGCGCGGCCACGGCGTCCAGGTCGGCGGCGCTCACGTACGCGCGGTGCACGCGCGCCGAGTCGTAGACCGCCATGGCCTCGCGGATGGACACCACCGTGGTGGCGGTACCGGCCACGGCGATGAGCCGCCCCACGGGCACGGACGACGTCAGGGCGGCGAAGAACGGCGCCATCTCGGCGCGCACCCAATCGCGGGCGGCCGCGCGCTCCTCGGCCGTGGGCGGGTCGGCGCGGAAGAAGCGCTCCGTCAGCCGCCGGCACCCCACGTCGAAGGAGTGGGCGCGCTCCGGGGGCTGGCCCGCGCAGCCGGCCACCACCTCCGTCGAGCCGCCGCCGATGTCCACCACCGCCACGGTCTCGCCCGGAAAGTCGCTGCTCGCGCCCAGAAACGACAGCGCCGCCTCGCGCTCGCCCGGGATGACGGCCAGCTCCACGCCCCGCTCGGCCAGCAGCGCCGCGAACTCCGCCGCGTTGGCCGCGTCGCGCGCCGCGGACGTGGCCATGGCGATGGTCGTCACGGGATGATCCGCGTCCGCCAGGGCGTCGCGCACGGCCACGTAGCGGTCCACGGCGGCCATCACGCGGTCCATGGCGGCGCGGGACAGCACGCCCGAGGCGTCCACCCCCTCGCCGAGGTTGGTGATGGCGTACTCCTTGGCCAGCTCGGTGATGGCGCCGCCGGCGTCCACGTCGGCCACGAGCATGCGGCAGGTGACGGTTCCGATGTCGATGGCGGCGTAGCGCCCTGGAACGTAGCTCATGGGACTTCCCTTCGCGTAAAAGGACCCCGCGGGCCGGGCGGCGCGCGGGCTTACGGCAGGTGGCGCGCTAGTCCACCCCGAACAGCGGGTCGAGGAAGGAGTACCAGGTGTCAGGCGCGGGCACCTCGCCGGCCACGATGTTGGCCGTGAAGGTGGAGTCGTCCTCCACGTCGATGCCCGACACGCTCACGGACTGCTCGCCCTCCAGCACCCAGCCGAACTCGCGGCGCGCCTTGTCCTCGACGCCGGCGTCGCCCGACAGGTAGTCCACCTGGCGCTGGATGGCGTCGTTGCGCTGCTGGATGGCCTCGTACTCCGCCTGCAGGCGGTCGCGCTCGCGCACCTCCTGGTAGTACTGCTGGGCCGGCGGATACAGGAACACGACGGTCATCAGCAGGCAGACGGCCACGGCGCCCAGGGTGACGAGCCGGCTGCGGCCCGAGCCCGCCTCGCGCTTGTCCGACGGGCGCGAGGGCGCCGACGATCCGCGGCGCGCCGTGCCGTCGTTCTGCAGGCGGGCCGCGCGCTTGTGCTGGCGCCCCATCTGGGTCTCGTACACGGCGGCGCGGGGGCCCGCCTCGGCCGCCGACGGGCGGTCGTCGCCGTAGCGGCGCGTGAACTCGCGGTCGGCCTTGGCCTTCGACGCGCTGCGGCGCGCCTTGGTGATGCGCCCGAGCAGGCCCGATCCGCCCTCGTCGGCGCGGCGGCCCTCCTCGACGCCCTCCACCTCGTCGCCGCGGGCGCCCCCGCGCGACCGGGGGGCCTCATCCGCGCGGCGCACCTCGTCGCGCAGGCCGTCGTAGCGGTACGCCTCGCGACCAAGGCGCCCCGACCGGCCGGCGCGGGGCGCGGGCGCCTCGTCGGCGTACCAGCTGGGAACCGCCGCCGACCGGGCGGGCGCGGGACGGTCGACGCGCCGGGCAGACGCGGGGCGGGACGTATCGAGGCGGGACGCAGGGGCCCCGCTGGCAGGACGGGCGGCAGGACGGCCGGCCCGCTCACGGGAGCTGCTCATCCCCGGTGCGTCGCTGGCGCGCCGCGGGCGGCGCGAGGAGCCGGATGCCCCCTGGTCAAGCGCATCCCCAGACGCAGAAAAACGACGCGATCGCTTCGCGTCGTCAAAGGATACGATATGCGGCTGCCGACTCAAGTGAGTGCGCTCCTTCAAGCACGGGGTACGATGATTCTGCGTTCATGCGAGAAGCTATCTGCAGCATACCATAGCGCCCCCGCGCCCCGCTACCGTGTCACGAAACGGACAAGGCGGGCGGACATCCCCCCAACGCAGCGGTGCCCGGGGCGCTCTCGCACCCCGGGCACCGGACGCACACGGCAAAACGCGCGGACTACAGGTTGAGTCCCTTGATGTAGGCCACCCACTTCTCGAACGACTCGTCGCTGATGGCGTGCTCCATCAGGCACGCCTCGCGGTCGGCCTGCTCCTCGGGGATGCCGAGGGCCTTGTTGAGGAACTGGAACAGCAGGTTGTGCCGGTCGAGCACCGACGATCCGTACTCGTAGCCCAGCTCGGTGAGCGTGATGTCACCGTAATAGGGCTGCTCGGCGTACCCCTTCTCCTTCAGCACCGCCATGGCCTTGTTCACCGATGCCTTCGACACGCCCATCTTGGCGGCCACGTCGACGGATCGGATGGGCGACTCGGGCGTCGCCCCCAGCATGACCATGGCTTCGAGGTAGTCCTCATGGGACATGGACATCTTCTCCACCGCGCCCCTCCCTTCGTCAGTTCCGGCCATAGTACCACAGGCGCACCGGGGCTTTGGCGGGGAGGGTCAGCGCAGGCGGCGCTCCACGTCGTCCATGAGCGACGCGGCCGCCTTGCACGAGCACCCCTCGCCCGCCCCGGGAGAGGTCAGCCCCAGCGTCCCGCCCTGCGACGAGCAGCCGCTGCAGCCGGCGCAGGCGCCGTCGCCCTCGCCGTGGCAGTCGCACAGGCCCTTGCGGCACATGCGGCGCACGGCCAGCACGGCCAGGGCCGCGATGACGAGCAGCAGCACGACGGTGGAGGGGGTGAAGACGAGCTCTTGCATGGGGCGTCCTTTCGCGGGGCGCCGCCGCTCGGGCGGCGCCCCGTCATGATGCTAGGCGGTGTGGCTGGCAGCCTCGCCCTTGAGGGCGGGTGCGGTGGCCTTGGGGGTGGGGCGGAACAACAGGAACAGCATCCCCGCGGCCACCACCAGGGCGAGCACGGTCCAGATGCCGAACGTCACCTCGCCGGTGATGAGGCCGCCCAGCTGGTAGATGAGCAGGCCGACGCACCAGGCGAACACGGTCATGTAGCCGATGGCAGCCCAGGTCCACTTGGCCGACGCCATCTGGCGGCGGATGGTGCCGATGGCGGCGAAGCACGGCGCGCACAGCAGGTTGAAGGCGCAGAAGGCCATGATGGCAGCCGAGCCGCCGCCCAGCATGGCCGCGAACGACGCCCACAGGCTCGGGTCGGTCTCGCCGACCTCCTCGCCCAGGCTGGTGAGGACGCCCACCGTGGCCACGACGTTCTCCTTGGCCACCAGGCCCGTGATGGACGTGACGGTGGACTCCCAGTTGCCGAAGCCCAGCGGGATGAAGATCCACGCCAGCAGGTTGCCCAGGCCGGCCATGAGGCTGTACTGGATGTAGTCGTCGACCTCGGGGTCAAGCAGGCCGAACTGGCCCTCGTACATGCCGAAGTTCAGCAGGAACCAGATGATCATGGAGCTCAGGAAGATGATGGTTCCGGCCTTGACCACGTAGCTGCGCACGCGCTCCCACATGGACAGCAGCACGTTCTTGACGGTGGGCAGGTGGTACTGGGGCAGCTCCATGATGAACGGGGCCACCTCGCCGGCGAAGGCCTTGAACTTCTTGAGGATGATGCAGGACAGGATGATGGCGGCCAGGCCCAGGAAGTAGAACACGGGCGCGACCCACCAGGTGGCCTCGTAGTCGCCGCCGGCCAGGGCGCCGAAGACCAGCGCGATGATGGGCAGCTTGGCGCCGCACGGGATCATCGTGGTGGTCATGATGGTCATGCGACGGTCCTTCTCGTTCTCGATGGTCTTGGTGGCCATGACGGCGGGCACGCCGCAGCCCGACGCGATGAGCATGGGGATGAAGGACTTGCCGGACAGGCCGAAGCGGCGGAAGATGCGGTCCATGATGAAGGCGACGCGGGCCATGTAGCCGCAGCCCTCCAAGAAGCCCAGCAGGATGAACAGCACGATGAGCTGCGGGATGAAGCCGATGACGGCGCCCACGCCGGCGATGATGCCGTCCAGGATGAGCGACTGCACCCACGGGGCCGCGTCGATGGCCTCGAGCCAGCCGCCCACCACGACGGGCACGCCCACGTGGTAGAAGCCGTAGTCGGCCGGGTCGGGCTCCTCGGCCTCCAGGGCCTCGGCGAACACGGCGGGCGTCACGCGCTCCGTCGTCACCTCGCCGTCCTCGTCCTCGACCTCCAGCTCGCCCACGACGCCCGCGGAATCAGCCGCGTACATGAAGTTCTCGATGATCTCCTCATCCTCGGCGTTGGGCTCCTCGGCCTCCAGGGCCGTCAGGAACTCCTCGGTGTCCAGGCCCTCGTCCTCGGCGGCCTCGAGGTACGCCGCGATCTGCTCCTGGTAGCCCTCGAACTCCTCGGCGTCGGCCTCATAGGCCTCGGTGTTGGTGTAGAGCCAGCCGTCGCCGAACAGGCCGTCGTTGGCCCAGTCGGTGACGAGCGTGCCCACCGTGGACACGGAGATGTAGTACACGACGAACATGATGACGATGAAGATGGGGATGCCCAGGATGCGGTTGGTCACCACGCGGTCGATCTTCTGCGTGGTGGTCATGGCCTTGGGCGACTTCTTCACGCACTCGGCGCACACGGCGCTGATGTTGTCGTAGCGCTCGTTGGTGATGATGGACTCGGCGTCGTCGTCCTCCGCGTCCTCCAGCGCCTCGCGGATGGCGGCCACCTTGGACAGGTCGCCGGCCGACAGGTTGAGCTTGTCGATGGTGAGCGCCTCGCCCTCGAGCAGCTTGATGGCGTACCAGCGCGCGTTGGCGGGCTTCACGCGCGAGCCCAGGATGTCGATGATCTTGCTCAGGGCCGTCTCGACGTCATTGCTGAAGCGCAGCTCGGAGGCGGCAGGCTGGGCCCGGCGGGCCTCCTCGGTCGCCTTCGTGATGAGCTCCTCGAGGCCGCGGCCCTTGAGGGCGGTCGTCTGGACGATGGGGCAGCCCAGCTTGCGGGACAGGCCCTCCACGTCGATCTCGTCGCCGTTCTTCTCCACCAGGTCCATCATGTTGAGCGCGATGACCACCGGCAGGCCCAGGTTGATGATCTGCGTGGTGAGGTACAGGTTGCGCTCCAGGTTGGTGGCGTCCACGATGTTGACGACCACGTTGGGCGTGCCGCTCATGAGGTAGTCGCGCGTGACGATCTCCTCGGGGCTGTACGGCGACAGCGAGTACACGCCCGGCAGGTCGGTGATGACCACGTCCTTGTCGCGGCTGTACTTGCCTTCCTTCTTCTCAACGGTCACGCCGGGCCAGTTGCCTACGTACTGGTTGGCTCCGGTGAGGTCGTTGAACATGGTCGTCTTGCCGCAATTGGGATTGCCGACAAGCGCGATGTTGATTCCCATGATCTGCCTTTCCTTCTCCTACGGTGCCCCCGCGGGGGCCTCTCTCCCATGTTCGGCGGGCTCTCCCGCGCGCCCTCGCGCGCCTTCCCCGCCGTGAGACGAAAGTTAACTAACCCTAACTGCTGGCCCGTAAAAAAGCGCCGAAGCGCTCGCGGCCCGCGGGGCGGCCAGCCCTCCCCCGCGTGCCGTCAGCCGGGGCACCCGCGTGCCCGCGGCGCCAGGCTAGGACACCAGCACGTTCTGCGCCTCGTCCTTGCGCAGCGACAGCTCGAAGCCGCGCACGGTCACCTCGATGGGATCGCCCAGCGGCGCCACCTTGCGCACGTAGACGTCCGTGCCCTTGGTGATGCCCATGTCCATGATGCGCCGCTTCACCGCGCCGTCGCCGGTCAGGCGGCGGACGACGGCCGAGCCGCCCACGGGCACGTCGCGCAGGGTCTTCTCCTCACCCGTCTGCGTCATGTTTCGTTCCTTTCGCTCAGTTCCCGCCAACTATCGATGGGGCATGCCGGAATCGCCCGGCCTCGTCGCGCAGACGCGGAGGCGGCGCGCACGCCTCCCCCGCCGCGGGCCCTCGCGAACGACCCGCCTCCTGGCGACTGTCCCCGCGACCTACGCGGCCGCGGTGATGATCTTGGATGCCACCGACCGGTCGAGCGCCACCTGGGCGCCCTTGATCTCGACGATGAAGTTGCCGGCCTGCTCGCTCACCACGCGCACGGCCGCTCCCTCCACGAATCCGAGGTTCTCCAGGTGATGATGCACGTCGCCCTTCCCGCGGACCTTGACGATCCGCGCGGCGTCGCCGCTCTTCAGGAACGCCAGCGGCATCTGCGGGCAGTACACGCTCGACTCGCCGGCCGGTGCCGCGGCAAAGCTCGCCCCCGTCATCGCCATCACGCCTTCCATAGCATCTCCCATCGATGTTAGCTACCTATAACAAAAAGTATCTTACAGCAAACAAACGGGAAATGGAACCCAAGGATAACTTTTTCGCTGAGAATTGGGCGGGCGGCGCGCCACGGTGCCGGGGAGGCGCTCGTGCGCACCGCGGCTAGGGAAGCTCGCAGACGCACGACCAGCTGTTGCCCGTGCCGCGCGCGTGGGCGCAGCCGAAGCACGTCGCCTCGTCGCAGGGGCGACCCGAGCGCAGGACGGGCGAGAACAGGCCCTCCGGCAGCGCGGCGAACGCCTCGGGGGCCAAGGTGCCGCCCGTGTCGCGCACGCCGGCGGCGTCGAAGGACGCGGGGGCGGTGCCCACGTCGCCGGGGCGCGCCTGGTCGGCCGCATCCATGGCCGCCACCGCCAGGGCCGCCAGCTGCTCCATGCCCCGCGCGGTGGGGTGCGTGCCGTCGGCCGCCTCGTAGTCGTAGCCCGCGGCGCGGATATCGGCCACCTTGCAGCCGTTCGCCGCGGCAGCCAGGCGGATGACGTCGTTGTAGTCGTCCAGGTCGATGCCGCGCAGGCGGTAGGCGAACCGCGGCTGCGAGGCGCCGCGCTCGCGACCGGGCAGCAGGGTGAGGCACCAGACGCGCGCGGCGGGGTAGGCGGCGCGCATGCGGGCGAGCATCTCGGAGTACGCGTCGGCGAAGCGCCCGAGCGCCCCGTCGTCGGCCGGGCCGGCCTCGCCCTCGGGCACGGCCAGCGCCTCGGGGCAGCGGGGCATGGCCTCGCTGCGCGCCGCGGCCTGCGCCCGCGCGCCGGCCCATCCGAAGTCGTTGATGCCGATGAACACGAGGATGTCGTCCGGGCTCGCACCCGCCTCGCCCGCGCAGGCGGGGCCGGCTATCTGGGCGATGCGCTCAGGACTGCGCCCCGCCGGGAACCCGGCCCCCTCGGCGAGTGACCCCGAGAACGACGCGTTGGCCAGCAGGCGCCCGCCGAAGTGCTCGATCACCTTGCTCCACCAGGTGTCCCCCGGCGCCAGCACGCCGGTGGAGGCGCGCAGGTCACCTTGGTAATAGATGCGGTTGGCGGGGTTGGTGATCCCCTCGAACGTCGATATGGAGTCTCCGAACACCGAGAACGTGCGCTGGCCCATGGCCCCTCCTTGCCCTCCCGTGCTTCAGCCCGCTTCGCGCCATAGTATACTGGCCCGTACCTATCACGCGGAAGGAAGATCCCCATGACCCACGCCACCGCCTGCGCGGACGCCGCCGAGGCTAATCTCTACGTCGACACCCGGGGCTGCTGCGACGCCCCCGTCCCCTTCACCGAGGCCGTCGTCAACGGCCTGGCGCCCGGCGGCGGCCTGTACGTCCCCGAGCACATCCCCTCCCTCGCGCTCGAGCAGATCATGGCGCTGGCCGAGCTGCCCTACGCGCAGCGGGCCGCCCGCATCTACCGCGCGTTCGGCATCGACCTGCCCGACGAGGAGATCGACCGCCTCATGGCGCGGTCCTACGGGGACAACTTCGACGACGAGGCCGTCTGCCCCATCACCACGCTGGGCGACGACACCCACATCCTCGAGCTGTGGCACGGCCCCACCAGCGCCTTCAAGGACATGGCGCTGCAGTGCCTGCCCCAGTTCTTCTCGGCCAGCGCCCGCGCGCTGCGCGAGGCCGGCCAGCTCGACCACGACTTCCTCATCCTCGTGGCCACCTCGGGCGACACCGGCAAGGCCGCCCTCGAGGGCTTCAAGAACGCCGACGGCGTGCGCATCGGCGTGCTCTACCCCGATGGCGGCGTGAGCGACATCCAGCGCAAGCAGATGGTCACCACCACCGGCGACAACGTGCGCGTCTGGGGCGTGCGCGGCAACTTCGACGACTGCCAGACCGGCGTGAAGCGCGCCTTCTCCGACGAGGCCTTCGCCGCCGAGCTGCTCGACGAGCACGGCGTGGCGCTGTCCAGCGCCAACTCCATCAACTGGGGGCGCCTCATGCCCCAGATCGTCTACTACGTGTCCAGCTACGCCGAGCTGGTGGCCCAGGGCAAGGTGGACGCCGGCGCGCCCATCGACGTGTGCGTGCCCACGGGCAACTTCGGCAACATCCTGGCCGCGTGGTACGCCAAGGCCATGGGCGTGCCCATCGGCACCCTCATGTGCGCCAGCAACGAGAACCGCGTGCTGGCCGACTTCATCAACACCGGCACCTACGACATCGCCGACCGCCCGTTCGTCACCACGCCCTCGCCGTCCATGGACATCCTCGTGTCGTCCAACCTCGAGCGCCAGCTGTTCGAGCTGACCGGCCGTGACGCCCAAGCCATCGCCGGCTGGATGCGCGACCTGTCCGACAGCCGCCGCTTCCGCGTGGACGCCGGCACGTTCGCGCGCCTGCGTGCCGACTTCGTGGCCGACTCCGTGGACAACGACGAGTGCCTGGCCGTCATCCGCGAGGTGCTCGACGAGCACGACTACCTGCTGGATCCCCACACCGCCGTGGCCTACCGCGTGGCGCAGAACGTGCGCGGGGACAACCCCGTGCTCGTGGCCAGCACCGCGCACTGGGCCAAGTTCGGCGACAACGTCTACCGCGCCCTGCACGGCCTGGCGGCCTCCGACCCGCTGCCGCCCGAGGTGGCCGCGCTCACCGGCTGCCAGCTCAACGAGCTCATCTCCCAGGAGACGGGGGGCCGCGCCATCCCCGCCGGGCTGGCATCGCTCGACGAGATGCCCGTGCGCTTCACCCAGGTGATCGACGGAGACGTGGAGGCCATCGAATCTGCGGCGCGGGATTTTCTCCTCGCCTGAGACGCTATCCGTGCGAAAATAAAGGGGAACGAGAGGACGCAGGTGCGGGGCGCGCCCGAGAGAGCGCCCCGCACCTGCTCGCCCTTACCGCCAACCCGAAGGGACGAAACATGGAGCAATTCAGCGGACTTGAGATGAGCGTCAGGCTCTCCGTGAGAAACCCCCGCTCCGACAGCAGCTCCGCGTTCGGGCGCGGCGTGGCCGACCTCTGCCTGGGCGTGCGCAACCTCGGCTCGCTCAACGCGGCGGCCAAGGGCATGGGCATGGCCTACAGCAAGGCCTGGCGCATCATCAAGGACACCGAGGCGGCCCTGGGCATGAAGCTGCTGAACCGGGACGGCGCCCACGGCAGCGACCTCACCGAGGCCGGTAACCTGCTCCTCGACTCCTACCTGTCCATCAACGACCAGATGCAGGCCGAGGCCCAGCGCCTCTTCGAGGAGCTCACCGCGTAGCCGCCCCCCTGCCGCGAGACGCCCGCGCGCCTACCCGCGCCCCACCGGCGCCGGGACGCCCGGCGGCGCCAACTCGACCGACCACAGCTGGTCGGGGTTGGATCGGTTCCTCACCTCCAGCCTGACCACCCACTCCCTCAGGTCATCGGCCTCCCGGCCGACGACGGCCCGCTGGGCTGCATCGCGCTGGGCCGCCTCCTCCATGGCGGGCTCGCTGCCGAACCGGTAGAGACAGCCGTAGCACACCTCCATGTCATCGAACAGCGCCGCCGCGCAGATGGGGCACTCCTTCACCGCATCCTCCTCTCCGGCCGTCCTCGGCGTCGCGCCGCGCGGCCACCGTCACCTGATCTCCTGGCACGGGCCACGGCCCGGCCTCCGCGAACCGCTCCAGCACCGCCGCCGCCCCGCGGCAGCGCAGGCGCCGACGCGGCCCCACGTCCCGATGCGCCTCCAGCACCACCCCCGCCGCGTCCACGAAGGCCACGTCGATGGGGTGGGACATGCCGAACGTGTGGATGTCATGGCAGGGGGCCAGAAGCAGCACCCCGACCGACCCGGGCTCTCGCCCCAGCAGCCCCCTCATCCGGGCCGCCATGCTCGTCGCCAACCTCATCGCCCCCCCACTCGCCTGGTTTGCACCACCACGCACGCGCCGTGCTCCTGCTCGATCCACGACACGAGGGCCCAGCGGCACGTCCCCTCGTCCTTCACCAGCGTCAGGCTGCCCGCCAGGCCGCTGGGCACCGCCCGCCAGCCCCGAACCGCCAGGTCGCCCGCCACGCGCTCCTGCGTCGCGGCGACATCGGCGCCGTACACGAACGCCCGCACCGAAGAGTCCGGCTCGCCGTAGGACTCGGCCGCCCCCACCGGGTCGAACACCTCCTCGACGAACCACGGGGGCGCCACGGCCCCGACCGCGTAGCCGGGCAGGGCGCGGGCCCACTCCTCCTCGCCGCCCAGGGCCGCCCGGGCAAGCGCGGCAGGCCCGGACCCGACCGCAGGCGCGCCCCGGCTCTCCTCACCCCCGCCCGACGCCCCCGCTGCCACCGCGACGGCGGCCAGGGCCACGCAGACGGCCACCGCGGCCCTGACGGCCCGACGGCCCTGCACGCTTCTCTCCATCGTCCCTCCTCAGAACAGCATCCCCGGCTTGTAGGGGTCCACCGTGAGCGCCGTGCGGTGCGTGAGGACCGGCAGCCTCACGCCCAGCACCTCGTCGCGCAGCCCCATCCCGAACAGCGTGGGGACATAGCGCAGGGTCACCGTGAACGTCGCCAGCCCGAGCGAGCCCCTCTCAACCTCGACCGACACCGCCAGGTTGTCCCGGCCCATCTCGTCCTCGACCATCGCCCGCACGGCCTCGGCGCTCTGCCCCAGGTCCTGGCCGTAGCCGGGAGATGCCGCGCAGACGCGCACGCTGGAGCGCGCCACCCGGTCGAACGCCGCGCAGTCGCCGAAGAAGGTGAGCGCGTTCACCGCGATCACCGCCACGACGAGGGCCACCGGCAGCACGACGAGCAGCTCGACGGTCATCTGGCCGCCCTCGCACGCGCCCCGGCGCACCATGCCGCGCGCACGGGGCCCGCGCCCGGGCGTGAAGCGCCGTCCCCTGGCGCCGCCGCGGGACGCGCGGCCGCGACGGCGCGCCGCGGTCTCCCTCAGCGCCATGGCTGCGCACCGCCCAGCGCGCCCTGCAGCGACCGCACCGCCTCGAAGCAACGGCCCACCACGTCCCGCGCGTCGTCGGCCATCGCAGGCGGCAGTGCCAGCGTGATGGGGACGGACACGCCTCCCACCGGCAGCTCGATGCGCGCCACCTCTATCCCGCGCTCTGCCGCCGACACCGCGCCCAGGGCCTCCGACTCCAGCTCGAGGGCCAGCGACGAGAACAGGTCGGGCGTCGGCGCCGACAAGCGCAGGGCCTGCTCGCGCACCGTCCGGTACGTCACCGCGAACCGTCCCTCGTCAGCCGCGGCCACATGCGCGCTGTTCACCACCACCGGGCGCAGCGCATCCAGGGCGACCGGCTGCAGCCCGACGGCGGCGAACGCGTCTTGCAGGGCGCCCGAGGCCCACGTGCCCAAGCCGCTCGCCCCCACCAGGGGAAGCGACCCGGCGGCAGATCCCACGGCCCCCACAAGCGCCTGCTGGCCGTCGGCGTAGGCGCGCAGCAGCCCCGACCAGCAGTCGAGGACGATCCTCCCGGCGCCCACCGCCGCGCCGCCATCGCGCCCGAAGCCGTCGAGCAGCGACGTGATGACGGTGCGTCCCTCGGGGGAGGAGTCCGCCACCAGCGTCGCGCCGGAGACGGCGGCGCGCACGCCCAGCGTGGACCCTCCGCGCACGAAGAGCGACGCGAAGCCCCCGTCGGCGGCCATGCCGCCCGTGCCCACCACCAGCGCCACCGCCCCCTTGCTCCCGGGCGGGTCGGCTTTGATGCGGTAGTCGGCCGCCGAGCGCGCCGCCTGGGCGCACCCGTCGATCAGGTCGCGCACGAGCCCCTTGGCCTGCTCCACCTCGGGGTCCAGGGCGCGACGCGCCTCCTGGTAGTCAGCCGCGGCCTGGGCGATGGCCGCGTAGTGGTACTCGAACCCGTTGTCGATGGACGTGGACGCAGCTGCCACGTTGCCCAGGCTCGCCGCCGTGAACTCGCACGCCCCGCACACCGCGAACCCACCCCGCTCCCATTGGGCGGCCGAGCCCCGCTCGCGCGCGCCCTCCGCGTTGGGGCAGCCGTCCCAGGCGTGCATGACCCGCTCGTCGCCCTCGCCCGTGATGGGGAACACGACGCGGGAGAACAGCGCGGTGCCCCGCATCTCATCGGCGTTGCGGGGCAACGGCGGGAAGTACGCGCCGAAGGAGCCGGCGGTCTCCCTCACGTAGCCCTGGGCCAGCTGCTCGGCGGCGAAGCCGTAGAACAGCTTCCGCAGCGCCGAGCGTGCCCGCTCCTCCGTCGACCCCGAGGCTGGCCGCTCCTGGTCACGCCGCGCCGCGTAGTACGCGCGCGCCCGCTTGAGGGGCACCGAGAACGACCAGGCATCGACGCTGCGGTAGAGCGGATTGCTCGCCTCGTCGAGGACGGCCAGGTGGGCGGCGCGCTCGTAGAGGCAGTACGACGGGTTGGCCCCGCAGTCGCGCTCGAACGCCCGCGCCTTGGCCTCCTGGGCCGCCCGCGCCGCCTCCTCGGCCGCGGCCGCCGCCCGCTCCACCTCGGCCGCCCCGGCTCCCACCGCGTCGCCCGCCGCCTGTGCCGCGTCGTCGGGCCCCACGCGGATGGGCGCGCCCGACGGGGAGACGAGCACCGCCGCGGCCAGGTAGGCGCCCCCGGGGCCGCCGCGGCCGTTGGCCGCCCCCACGGCGGCGGCGTTGGCCGCGGCCAGAAACGGCAGCGCCGTCTGGAGGCGGCTGAGCCCCGCGGCGGCACGTTCCGCGAACGCGTTGCGCGCCTTGAGCACCCGCGTGCCCAAGTCGATGAGCTTGGCGCCCACCTCCGCGCAGGGCGGCACGCACAGGGCCACCACGCCCGCGCCGCACGTGACCAGGCCCAGCAGTGACAGCGAGAGCGCCACGGCGTCGCACAGCCGCACGGCCACCATGAACTCGGCCACGGGGTTCTCGGCCGCCAGGGCCGCGGCGTCCGCGACCTCCTGTATCTCGGCCGCCGCCGTGTTCACGCGATAGACCTGGGCCCCGCTGAACACGAGGGCCAGCGAAAGCAGCAGCGCCACCGCCATGCCGGCCGTGGTCAGCCCCGCCTCATCCCGCATGAGACGCCCCACGGCGCCTCCCACCGCCACCTTCCCATCACCCATCCACCCACGCTCCTATCCACTGCGCCGGGTCGTCGCCCGCCCCCGCCTGGCCCACCCAGGCCGGGCGCGGGCGCGCGGACCTCTCTACCGACAGCACCAGGTTGCCCCGCTCGTTCACCAGGCCCAGCAGCGCCGCCCCGGCGTCGAGCAGGGGCAGCGGGCGCACCTCGGTGGACACGGTCACCCTCACCTGCTCCGACCGCTCGTCACCGTCCAGGTCGACCTTCCAGGTGCACGCGTCGCCGTGGACGTGGAAGCAGTCCACCGGCGGCACGGACCCCAGGTGCCGCAGGACGTAGTTCTCGCACTGCTCCTGGGCATCCCCCATCGCGTCCGAGCGGGTGGCCAGGAGGCGGCAGCCCTCCGCGGCTGCCGCCTCCATGACCAGCCGGTCGTACAGCAGGATGCCCGGCTGGGCCAGCAGCAGCGCGAGCAGGCACAGCACCGGCAAGGCGAAGGCGGCCTCCACCGTGGCCTGGCCCTCCTCGCCCGCCGACGCGGCACGCCGCGCCGCGCGCCGCCCCCACGCCCGACCTGTCCGGGACGCGCCCTGCGCACGGGGCCCTTCCCTCCATCGCCTCATAGCGACCTCCTCAGTAGCAGAAGACGTCGGCCGCCCACCCTGCCGCCAGCTGGGCATGGTGCGTCGCCGCCATCAGGGCGTGCTCGACGAGCAGCCCTCCTCCCAGGGCGCGGGCGAGCAGGCTGCCCGCCACGAGGGCTCCCAGGGCGAGCGCGGCCACCACCGCGTACTCCACCGTGGCCTGACCCCGATCGTCGCCTACAAGCCGTTGATCCCCGCGGCGATGGCATCCCACAGCTCCTGGATCTTGGGGCGGAACAGCGTGATGGCCAGGATGGCGATGACCACCAGGATGCCGACGAGGATGGCGTACTCCGTCGTTCCCTGCCCCCTCTCGTCCGTCATGCGCACGCGCAGGCGGGCGCACCACGTCCGCGTGGCGCGACCCGCCCTCTCCCGCCAGTCTCCGATTGCCTGCACCGCCTTCGTCATCGTCTTCACCGCTTGGCTCCCTTCTCATGAGAATCCTCCGATTAGCTCCAACATCACCGGCCCCAGCACCAGCATCAGCATCGCGGGCAGGATGAGCGCCGCCGTGGGCACCATCATCTTGACCGGGGCCTTGGCCACCTGCTCCTCCATGCGGGCCCGATAGGCTCCGCGCGCCTCGCGCGCCGCCGCCTCGAGCCCCTCAGCCAGAGACGAGCCGAAGCGCAGCGAGCGGATCACGTCCTCGACCACCCGCGCGAAGATGGCCGAGTCGTACGTCGACGCCACCTGCCGCAGCGCCTCGTCCCGCGCCACCAGGCCGCTCTCCCACTGCCGCTGCGCGCTTGCCAGCGACGCGGAGAGCAGCGTGTCGAAGTGCCCGACGTAGAGGCGCAGGCTCCGGTCGAACGACAGCCCGCTGCGCAGCCCCAGGGCCACCACGTCGAGCATCTCGGAGAGGTGCCGCTCCATCTCCTGCGCCCGCGCCCGGCACCGCGCCTCCACCGCGCGCCGCGGCGCCCGCGCGCCTGCCACCGCGCCGACGAGCCCCAGCGCGACCGCCAGCTCCGACGAGAAGGCGGCGCCCACCGCCATGCCGCCGGCGCAGCCCGCAGCACCCAGCCGCACCTGGGCCTCCCGGCAAGCCTCCGCGCTGACCGCGTCGGAAAGGCCCGCCGGCGCGACCCTCTCCCGGGCCCAGGCGGGGCCGCCCGGAACCAGGCGCGCCCAACGCCGGCACGTCGGCGAGCGCAGCCGCGTCGTGAGCGCGGCGAGGTAGTCGATGACGCGCGCGTCGGGTGATCGGGCGCGCTCGCGCACCCTCGGTCCCGTCTCCTGCCGCACGGCCCGCTGGTACCGGCGCCGCGCCCGCACGCGCTCGGCCACGCCCCAGGCCCACAGGCCGAGCAGGGCCGCGAGCGCGCATGCCGCCACGGCCCACGCCGTCAGCGCGCCCACGCCGCTCACCCCGTCTCCACGGCGAGCATGCGGCGCACGACCAGCACGCCGATCGCCTGCATCCCAAGCGCCGTCGCCAGAAGCGCCATCCCGGCGACGCTCTCGAAGAACGGCGCCAGGAAGTCCTCGCTCACCAGCGAGAACACCGCCACCAAGATGAAGGGCATCAGCGTCACGATGCGGGCCGAGAGCTTCGCCTGGGCCGTCTGGACGCGCAATGAGCGCCGCAGCTCGAGCTCGCCCTCCACCGACTCCCTCGCCGCGTCCAGCACGGCCGCCAGACTGCCCCCGCTGTGGTGCTGGACGTCCAGCGACACGGCCACGAACGACAGCTCGGGGACCGAGCCGGGGCCGCGCAGCGCCGCGAGGGCCTCCGTGGCCGTGGAGCCCGTCTCGAGGCGCGCCGCGGCCTGGGCGAACAGCCCGCCCAGCGCCCCGCCCACCTCCCGCGACACCTGGGCGAGCGTCTGGGACAGCGAAAGCCCCGCCCGGAAGCACACCCCCATCGACCGGAGGGCCTCGGGGACCTGGTCGCGCAGCTCGGTGCGGCGACGGTCCTGGAGGGAGCGCACGGCACCGCCGGCGGCGACGAGCAGCCCCGCGCCCACGGCGACGGCGCACACCGGGGTGCCGGAGAGGGCCCACCCCGCCGCGCCGGCCGCGATGACGGCGGCGCCGAGCAGCGAGACCAGCGCGTCGGGCGCGGTCACCAGCCCCCGATCGCCGGCGATGTCCGCCGCCTCATCGGCGAGGGAGCGCAGGGCGGGCAGGCGCAGGGCGATCCGGGCGAGGGGCATGAGGGGCGCCACGCCGTTGCGCGCGAGCCAGGCCCCTCCCGGCGCGCCGGGGCCCCCGACGAGCGCCTCGGCCCGGCGGACCCGGGCGGCGCGATCGACGAGCCACCGGCCCAGCGCCGCGCCCGCCAGCGCCGCCGCCGCTAGCGCGCCGCCTGCCGCGAGAGCCGTTCCCTCCATGCGTCCACCTCCCTTCCGCACACCGTTCCCGCGGCCACCGCCGCGCCAAGCCACGTGGGCTCGGCGATCCAGCGCCCCTCGGATGCCCCCGGATCCCGCTCGTACAGCGGGGCCAGGACGCAGCGGCGCCGGTCGGCATCGAAGCCCATCTCGGCCACCGCCGACACGTAGCGCTCGCCGCTCCGCGCGCGGGTCGTCTGGACGACCAGGTCGAACGCGCTTCCGATCTGCGCCTCCACCACGTCGAGCGGCAGGTCGACCGCGTAGCGCACCATGGTGACGAGGCGGTCCACCACCTCGTGCGGCGCGTTGGCGTGCAACGTGGTGAGCGACCCCTCGTGACCCGTGTTCATGGCCTGGAGCATGTCGAGCGCCTCGCCGCCGCGGCATTCCCCCACGATGATGCGATCGGGGCGCATGCGCAGGGCGTTGATGACGAGATCGCGGATGGTCACCTCCCCCAGCCCCTCGGCGTTGGGGGGCCGCGCCTCCAGGCGCACCACGTGCGGGTGCCGGTCGAACTTAAGCTCAGCCGAGTCCTCGATGGTGAGGACGCGCTCCTCTGGCGGGATGTGGCACGACAGCGCGTTGAGCAGCGTCGTCTTCCCGCTGCCCGTCCCCCCGGACACCGCCACGTTGCGGCGCGCGACCACCGCCCACACCAGCAGCTGGCGCAAGGAGTCGTCGAACGACCCGCGGGCGGCCATCTCCTCCAGCGTGATGATGCGCCGCGAGAACAGACGGATGGCGATCAGGGGCCCGTCGGGTGACAGCGGCGGGATGATGGCGTGGACGCGGTGGCCCTGGGGCAGGCGCGCGCTCACCATGGGGGACGCCTCGTCGATGCGACGCCCCAGAGGGCCGATGATGCGGTCGATGAACACGCGCACCTGCTCGTCGCTGTCGAACGACGCGTCGCTGCGGTACAGCCGCCCGGCCCGCTCGTAGTAGATGCTGCGCGTGCCGTTGACCATCACCTCGGTCACCGTGTCGTCGTCGAGCAGGGCCTCGAGGGGCCCCATGCCGAAGACGGCGTCGACCAGGTCGCTCGTCAGCCGCTCGCGCTCGACGGGCGTCACCGACTCCCAGCCGGCGTCGGAGAACGCCTGGCGGCAGGCCGCCCTCAGCTCGCTGCGGGCGCGCTCGGGGTTCTCGGCCATGAGGGCCGCCACCTTCTCCATGGCGATGCGCTTGCGCACGCTGCGCCTGAGGTCCTCCACCGTCGCCTGCCGCACCGCGACGCCGGGGCCCGCGCACGCGGCCTGCGCGGCGCGGGCGCGCTCCATCAGCGTCATGGCAGCACCCCCTCCCCCGCCTGGGCGCGGCGGGAGCGCCGATGCAGCAACCCGCGGCGCGGCTCCTCGGCCGCCTGGACGCCCGGCCGGCCGGGCGCCGGTTGGGGCGGCACGCCGCGACGGGAGGCGGCGGCCGGCAGCAGCTCGTCGACCGCGGACGCCACGCTGGCGACCAGGTCGTTGCGCGTGGACGCGAGCGCGGGGGCCATGCCCGACCCCATCAGCTCCTCCACCTCCGCGCCCCCGTCCCGCAGCTCCCCCACCGGCAGCCCCTGCAGCGCGCAAGAGACGTCGAGCGAGGTGAGGGAGGCGCCCTTGGCGCAGCGGTTCAGCAGAAACACGAACGACCCCGTGGCGATGCCGCAGCGCCCGCACAGCTCGAGGGCATGGCGACACGCCCTCACGGACGAGGCGCGTTGGTCGATGAGGAACAGCGTCCTCGCGCTGCGTTCGATGATGAGCGCGTGGCCCTCCGACCAGCTGGCGGCTGTGTTGACCACCACCACGTCATAGCGGGCGGCGGCCTGCTCGATGAGCTGGGGAATGCGGGGGATGAGGTCCTCGGCCACCTCGAGGCGGCGGGGCGCGGCAATGACCGCGAGGCCCGTGCCGGCGTCGGCATCGGCCCAGCGGGCCGCGTCGGAGAGCACCTCGTCCGCCGCCGGCGCGTCCGCGCGCCCCAGCAGGGCCGTCTCGTCGCCGAACGGCAGGTCGCAGTCGAGCAGGGCGACGCGCAAGCCTCGGGCGGCCGCGTGCAGGGCGACCAGCGCGGCGACCGTGCTCCTGCCCGCGCCGCCGCTGCCGCTCACCACCGACAGCACCAGCCCCGAGGCGACCTGCGCGGCCGGCGGCTGGTCCGCCGCAGCCTGCTGGGCGGGCACGGACGGGTTCGCAGCGGGCGGGCGGACGACGACCGGGACGCGCCCCTCCGAAGGCCGGGCGGGCGCGGGCGGCGCAGGTGGGCACGCCTCGCGAACGACCTGCGCCGTCTCGCAGGCCAGCGCCTCCTGCCAGGGCAGCGGGGCGCTGACGGGCGCGGCCGGCTCGAGGGGACCGCCCGGAGCCGAGGCGGCCCGCAAGGCCGCCTCGCGGGCCGCGGCCGCCACCCGGCGGCGGCTCTCCTGCGCCAGGCGCCGGGCCAGGCCCTCGGGCGACAGCAGCCCGGTGACGCCCGCGGCCTGCGCCCGGCTGGCCATCGAGCCGCTCGCCTCCGTGGTCACCAGGTAGATGGGAAGCGCGGGCGCGTCGTGGCGCAGGGCGGCCGCCAGGTTGACGGCCGACATCTGATCCGAGGACAGCACCCACGCCTCATCGAGGGGCTCGCCCTGCCTCCCCACGCGCGCCCGCGCCGCCTCGGCGTCGGCGCAGGGCTCCACCCACGGGTGGGCCGCCAGCCCTCCCTCGGGCAGCCCCGCGATCGTCGGATCCGCCATCACGCGACTCTCCGCGCAGAACAGCACCGTGCCCATATGGCTCCTCTCCCCCACGGTCTCGTGTCTCTCGCTCATAGATCGTCCTGCTCCCCCGCCGCCTGCGGGGCCGTCGCGGTCCCCCATGCGGCGGCGATGCGGTCCTCCCGGCCCTCTGGCGCAGGCGGATCGGGAGAGTCGGGCGGGTCGCCGCCTGAGTCCGCCGGCAGGACGAAGTAGATGTCCAGCCCCTGGGCGGCGGCCACGAGCTCCTGCGCGGCGGAAGGCGCCACCGCCAGCGTCACCCACTCCACCGCCCCGGCGGCGAGGAGGCCCGACGAGTCGGTGCTCGTGGCCAGCACGAGGGCACGGGGGACGAGCAGTTCGGTGGCCTGCGCGCCCGTGGCGTAGACGTCGGCCCGCATGCCGGCTTGGAGCGCGCCGCCGACGGCCTGCACCTCCCGCGCCGGGACGCTGACGGCCACGAGGCCCGCCGGCACGTCCAGGGAGGGGGCGGCCGCGGATCCGAAGCGGCGGCTGGTGAGCGCCTCGCCCTTGAGGATGGCGGCCGACGCCTGCTTGCCCACGACGTCGGCGCGCGCCGTGATGGCGCCCTCGGGGAGCAGGTCGGCCACCCACAGCCGCGTCTCAACGGCGCCCTCGTCGACCACCTCCCCCGAGGCGATGTCGCGCCGCGCCACACAGACCTCCAGCTGATCGCCGCCGTAGCGGTCGAGCGCCTCCGCCCGCGCGCGCTCGGCCTGCTCCCCCACCTGCGCCATGAACGCCCCCACACACAACGCGCACGCCGCCGCGCACGCCAGCCCCACGGCCAGGGATCGACCCTTCTTCATCACGCCTCCTCTCGTATCGGAGACGCCATCCTCTTCCGCCCCGCCGACCACGCGGCGACTGGCCGGCCACGCGCCCCGCACCGCCCCCCGACGTCCGATCCGCCACGGGCCAGCGGCCCCGCGGGAGCGCGCGCACGCGGTGTCGGCGCCCCGTCGGGTGCGCGACTGTGCCCCGCGACGGGCCGTCGGGCGCCCCGCGGCAGGCCGGCAAGAGGGGAAGTTCTGGGGGGGAAGGTAAAAGAAAACCCCGTTTCACCAGGTGAAACGGGGTTCTGAACATGGTGGTCGCGGAGGGATTTGAACCCCCGGCCTTGTGCTTGTAAGGCACCTGCGCTCCCGCTGCGCCACGCGACCTCGGGGCGATACGGCTGCGTCTTCGACGCGCGCGTTCGCGGTGGGTATTCTCCCATAGTTGGGCGACGCGGGCAAACGAGCGCACGCGGGGACTGCCCCGCCGAGGGACGCAGGGGCGTCGACCCCGGACGGACGACGCCCCGGCGGCACGGGCGCACAAGCGGCCGCCACGGGCACGACCTGGTGTTCTATGGCATAATCAGCGCGATAAAGACGAGGGAGAGCAGGCACATCATGACGAAGTCCGACGACGCGACGCCCGCGAGGGCGTCCGCGCCCCTGCACATCGGCATCGACGCGGGATCCAAGACCATCAAGGTGGTGATCGCCGACGGCGAGGGCCGCGTGCTGCACTCGGCCTACCAGCGGCACAAGTCCAACATCCGGTCCACCCTGGAGACGGTGCTCCACGACCTGTCCTGGCGCTACGGCAACCTGGAGGGCACCATCGCCATCACGGGGTCGGCCGGCATCAGCGTGGCCGAGGTGCTCGGCGCGCCCTTCGTCCAGGAGGTGGTGGCCACCACGCGGGCCGTGCGCGCCGCGTTCCCGGATGCCGACGCCGTCATCGAGCTGGGCGGCGAGGACGCCAAGGTCATCTACCTGACCGGCGGCCTGGAGCAGCGCATGAACGCCACGTGCGCGGGCGGGACGGGCGGCTTCATCGACACCATCGCCTTCATGCTGGGCGTGCGTACGAGCGCCATGAGCCGGCTGTCCATGGGCGCGTCGCGCCTGTACCCTATCGCGTCGCGGTGCGCGGTGTTCGCCCAGACCGACGTGCGCCCGCTGCTCAACGCCGGGGCGTCGAAGTCCGACATCGCCGCGAGCGCGCTGGATGCCGTGGTACGCCAGACGCTGGGCGGCCTGGCCTGCGGACGCCCCCTGCGTGGCACCATCGTGTTCCTGGGCGGCCCGTTCGAGTACGTTCCCGACCTGGCGTTCCGGTTCCGCAAGGCGCTGGGGCTCACCAGCGCGACGGGCATCCTGCCCCGCGACGCGCACCTGTTCACCGCGCTGGGCACGGCCCTGCTGGGGGCCGAGGAGGGCACGACGGTCACGCTCGACGAGCTGTGCGAGCGCGTGGCGGGCGGCACGCGGCTGGACGCCGAGGACGACCTGGGGCGGCTGCCCGCGCTGTTCTCCGACGAGGACGAGCTGCGAGCCTTCCGCGAGCGCCACCGCCAGGCGACGTACCCCACGCGGCGCGCCTTCGACGTGCGCGGTCCGGTGTTCGTGGGCATCGACGCCGGATCCACCACGGCCAAGCTGGCGGTGGTGGACGCCGACGGCACGCTGGTGCACAGCGCCTACGAGCCCACGCGCGGCGACATCCTGGACACGGTGCGCGAGATGCTGCTGGGCGCCTACGCGGCCATCCCCTCGTCGGCCCCGCGCGGGCAGGAGGCGCCCTGGGTGGCGCACGCCACGGCCACCGGGTACGGGGAGGGGCTGCTGCGCGCGGCCTTGGGCATCGACTCGGGCATGGTGGAGACGGCGGCCCACCTGCGGGGCGCGCGGCAGCTGCGGCCGGACGTCTCATTCGTGCTGGACATCGGCGGCCAGGACATGAAGGCGCTGTGGGTCAGCGACGGCCAGGTGACTGACGCCGTGCTGAACGAGGCCTGCTCGAGCGGGTGCGGCGCCTTCATCGAGGGCACCGCGCACAGCCTGCGATCGAACCCCTCGGACTTCGCCAGCGCGGCGCTGCGCGCCACGAGTCCCGTCGACCTGGGGATGCGCTGCACCGTGTTCATGTCATCGCGCGTCAAGCACGCCCAGAAGGTGGGCGCCACGCTGGAGGACATCGCCGCAGGGGCGGCCTACTCGGTGGTGCAGAACGCGCTGTTCCGCATCATCGGCGCCGAGCGCGCCTCGTCGCTGGGCGACGTCGTGGTGGTGCAGGGCGGCGCGTTCAAGTCGGATGCGGTGCTGCGGGCCTTCGAGCTGACCTGCGGCGTTGAGGCCGTGCGCTGCGACCGGGCCCACCTTATGGGGGCCATCGGCGCCGCGCTCACGGCCCGGGATCGCTGGCTGGCCGACCAGGCCGCGGCGGGCAGCGCGGGCGAGCCGGGATCGCGCAGCACGCTCATCGGACGTGACGAGCTGCGGGGCCTCGACCCGCGGCACACGGCGCTCACCTGCACGGGCTGCGCCAACGGCTGCGCGCTGGACGTCGTCGACTTCGGCGGGGGCCGACGCTTCGTCAGCGGCAACCGCTGCGAGCGCGGGGCCGACGAGTTGGAGCGACGCGCCGGGGCCGAGGGCGCGGCGCGGGCCGAGGACGCCGGCGCCGAGGAGCCGCCGAACCTCATCGCCCTGGAGCAGGCGCTCATCGCGGATCTGGGGGACGTCGACGCCGCGGGGCCGCGTGGGAGCGTGGCCATCGGCCTCATGGACGTGCTGGAGATGTACGAGGCGCTCCCCTTTTGGCATCGGCTGCTGTCGGCGCTGGGCTTCAGCGTGCGCCGTGCGGCCGGAGACGGCGGGGGAACGAGCGAGGCGTGGGAGACCGTGCCCTCCGAGAGCGTGTGCTTCCCCGCCAAGCTGGCGCACGCGCGCCTGTTCTCGCTGCGGGGAAAGGGATGCGACGCCGTGCTGATGGCCCGGTTCGACCGCGGGTCGCATTGCCCGGTGACCAGCGGCTATGCCGACGCGCTGGCCGATGGCGCGGGGCTTTGCCTGGTGGGAGGCGCGAGCGCGCGTGAAGACGCGGGCGGCCGCGTGGCACAGGACGGCGCCGACGGGGCGCGCGGCCCCGAGACGCCCGCGGCGCGGTTCGGTGCGGAGGGCGACGCGCTGCTGGCGCCGCTGCTGAGCGCGTCGAAGCCGGCGGCGATCGCCGCCAACCCGGCGGATCGCGCGGCACTGACGGCCTGCCTGGCGCCCCTGGCGGCCCAGGCCGACGCGCCCCTGGGCGAGGACGAGGTGGAGGCGGCCCTGCGCGAGGCCCTGCGTGCGCAGGAGGCGTTCGAGCAGGCCCTGGCCCAGGCCGGCGCCGAGGCCCTGCGCTGGGTGGAGGCCGATCCGGCGCGCCACGACATCCTGGTGGCGGGGCGGCCCTACCACAACGACGCCGCGCTCGTCCACGACGTGGACGTCATGCTGCAGCGCCTGGGATTCGCCGTGCTCAACCCGCTGTCGCTGGCAGGCCAGCTGCGCGCCGTGGACGGCCACGCCCCGGGCACCGAGCCCTGGAAGCCCGCGAAGCACCTGGTGAGGTGCGCCCGCGCGACGGCCGCCCACCCGCAGCTCGACCTGGTGTGCCTGCAGTCGTTCGGCTGCGGGTTCGATGCGCTGAGCCTGGAGGAGGTCCGCGACCTGGCGGCTGCGCACGGCGCGCCCTACACCGCCCTGAAGGTGGACGAGATGGTGGACACGGCGCACATCCGCATCCGGCTGCGCACCCTGGCCGAGACCATCGCGGCACGGCGGCGTGGCGAGGGAGCGGCTGGCGGTGCCGGGGCGGCCGAGGACGGGGGCGCGGCCGGCGCGCCCGGCGACCCCGAGGCGATCGACGGGGCGGGGGCGCGGGCGGCCTCGGGCTGTGACGAGGCGGCACGGGGGATGGACGGCCGCGACGAGGCGCGCCTGCTGTCCCGCGGCTTGGACGAGGGCGACCTGGAGGTGGCGCGGCGCTGCACGCCGAAGGACGTGTGCTTCACGGCCGCGGCCCTGGCGGCCCGGGCCATCCGCCTGCTGGAGGACGACCCGCACCTGGCGTCCGTGGCCCTGCCGGCTGTGTGCGAGCGCTGCCTGGAAGACGCCGTGCCGCGCCTGGTGGAGCGCGCGACGGGGCTCACGCCCGCGTACCGCTGGGAACGGGAGTGGGTGCCGGAGGGCGCGGAGGGCGCCGCGCGCGAGGACTGCGCCGGCCAGCCGGAGGGCGCCGCGGCGGGGGACGTGGCGGCCAGCGTCGAGGGCGCGAGCGCCGACCAACCGGCGGATACCGCGCGCGAGGACGCCGGCCGGCCGGGGGACGGGCGGCCGCGCATCGGGATCGTCGGCAACGCGCTTCTGTGCTTCGACCCGTTCATGAACGACCACCTGGTGGAGCTGCTGGGACGCCTGGGGGCCGAGCCGGTGCTGCCCGATCCGGCGCTGCTGTTCACCGACGACGTGCGCTACCTCGACCAGCTGGACGCGTTCGCCGCCGCGGGCGTGCGCCACGTCATCTACCTGCAGTCGTTCGGCTGCCTGAAGGGGCACGTCCGCAGCCGGGGCGCCCTGCACGAGCTGGCGCGGCGCTACCCCGACCTGCAGGTGACCGTGCTCGACTACGACCCCGAGGCCTCGGCCCTCAACCGAGAGAACCGCGTGCGCCTGGTGGTGGAGGCGGCCCGGAGGGGGTAAGACGCGCAGCAGGGCGCGCCCGCCGTGATGCGGGCGCGCCCTGCACGGGAAGGCCGGCTGCGATGAGGCGGCCTCCTTCCCCTCGTTGCCTTTCTCGCGGGCCTCGGCTACGGGCGGGACAGACCGTCGACGGGGATGACGGCGCCGGAGATGTAGCTGGCCATGTCGGAGGCGAGGAACAGGTAGGCGTTGGCGATGTCCTCCGGCTCGCCCATGCGGCCGAGCGGGATGGTGGCGATGAGCGGCTGGATGACGGAGTCGGGCAGCGCGTCCACCATGTCGGTGTGGGTGACGCCGGGCGCAACCGCGTTGACGCGGATGCCGTCGGCGGCCACCTCGCGGGCGAGCGAGAGCGTCAGGCCGTTGACCGCGAACTTGGACGTGGGGTACGCGATGCCGGAGGGCTGGCCGTAGCGGCCCACCATGGACGAGGTGTTGATGATGCAGCCGCCGTCGCCCTGCGCGCGGAAGATGCGCACCGCCGCCTGGCTGCACAGGAACACCGCGTCGACGTTGAGCTCCATGACGTTGCGGAACTCCTCGGCCGTGTAGTCGAGCAGCGGCGTGCGGGAGCTGACGCCGGCGTTGTTGCCCAGGATGTCGAGGCGGCCGAAGGCGTCGACCACCTTCTGGAACTCGGCGGCGATGGAGTCCGGGTCGGTGAGGTCGGGGGCGATGCCCATGACCTGGTAGCCATCGTTGATCTCCTGCAGCTCGGAGAGGGCACGCTCCACCGTGGCCTGACGCGAGCCGCAGATGGCCACCTTCGCGCCGTTCTCGAGGAACTCGTGCGCGATGGCGAAGCCGATGCCGCGCGTGCCTCCGGTGATGATGGCGACCTTGCCGTCGAGGATACCCATGATGAAACTCCTTCCCCCGGGCGCGTCCCGGGCCGTGACGTGATGCCGTGGCCGGCGTGCGCGGGGCGCGGCCGGCCTGAGGGCAAGTAGCATCATGCTAGGGCATTTAAGGGGGCAGAAGGGGGCTGGCGGGGCAGATGTGACAGACCCGAAACAAAGGCACGGGCCCGGTGGGGCGCGGAGGGGGCGCAGGGCCGGACGCGGCGGGGCGCGGCGCCTAACGCGGCGGGCGGCAGAGGGGGCGCAGACGCGGCGGGGCGCGCCCGTCGTGCGGGCGCGCCCCGCGGGTGGAGACGCTGATGCGAGGGGCGCCTGTTCCCCCTCTTGGCCTTTGCCCTGCCCTCGGGCGGGACGCGTCGCTACTTCATGTTGACGCAGTGGACCTTGGTGCCGTTCTCCAGGTACTCCATGATCTGGTTGACGGCCATGATGGCGCAGTTGTCCTCGGCCTCGGCGGTGGAGGCGCCCAGGTGCGGGATGACGATGGCGCCCTCCATGGCCATGACGGCGGGGTTGGCGAAGTCGGTGACGTAGGCGGCCACCTTGCCGCTGGCGAGCCCGGCGGCCATGGCCTCGTCGTCGACGAGGGTGTCGCGCGCGAAGTTGAGGAAGACGACGCCGTCCTTCATGTGGGCGATGGCGTCGGCGTCGACCATGCCCTTGGTGTCGGCCGTGGCGGGCACGTGGATGGTGACGAAGTCGCTGGCAGCGTACAGGTCGTCCAGGTTGTCGGTGAACGTCATGGCCGGCGAGATGGCGGCGGCGCGCTCGGCGTCGAGGAACGGGTCGTAGCCGATGGTGCGCATGCCGAGGGCCTCGGCGGCCGCCACGACGAGCTTGCCGATGGCGCCCAGGCCGATGACGCCGAGCGTCTTGCCGGTGATCTCGGTGCCGGCGAACTGCTTCTTGGCCTTCTCGGCGGACTTGCCGATGTTCTCGTCGTCGGCGTTGGCGCGGCACCACTCGATGCCGCCGACGATGTCACGCGAGGCCAGCAACATGCCGGCGATGACGAGCTCCTTGACGGCGTTGGCGTTGGCGCCCGGCGTGTTGAGCACGGGGATGCCGGCCTCAGCCATGGCCTCGAGCGGGATGTTGTTGACACCGGCGCCGGCGCGGGCCACCACCTTGAGGTTGGCGGGGATGGCCATCTCGTGCATGTTGGCGCTGCGCACGAGGACGGCGTCGGCCTGCTCGATGTCGTCGGTCAGCTCGTACTGGTCGGTGAGCAGGGCCAGGCCCTCGGGCGAGATGTTGTTGAGGCAGTGCACTTTGTACATGGCGACCCCCTGGGGTTGGCGCGGGCGGGCGCGAGGCGGCGGCGCGGCGCGCGGATGATAGGTGACGGGGCCAGCATAGCGCGAAACCGGCCCGCCCGGGAGCGGGCTCGGGTGGCTGGGGCGAGGGCGGCGGCTGCCGGGGCGGGCGCTAGGCGAACGCGGCGTGGACGAGGCGGCCGCCGACGTAGGTGGCGAGCACGCGGGCGCCCAGCAGGTCGTCCGGCGTGACGGCCAGCAGGTCGCGGTCGAGCACGACGAGGTCGGCGAGCATGCCCGGCGCCAGCGTGCCCAGCTCATCGCCCCGGCCGGCGGCGCGGGCGCTTCCGGCGGTGTAGGCGGTGAGCGCCTCGGCCACGGTGAGCGCCTCGGCTGCGAGCCAGCCGCCCTCGGGCAGGCCCGTGTCGGCGTCGCGGCGCGTGACGGCGGTGTAGACGGCGGCGAGCGGGTCGGTGGCCGTGACGGGGGCGTCCGTGCCGAAGGCCAGGGTGGCGCCGGCGTCGAGCAGCTGGCGCAGCGGCCACATGTAGGGCACGCGGTCCGGCCCGAGGTCGCGCTCGGGGCCGCCGGGGTCGAGCGTCATGTGGCGCGGCTGCACGGACGCCACCACCCCCAGCCGCGCCAGGCGGCCGATGTCGGCGGGCTGGAAGTTCTCGAGGTGCTCGAGGGTGAGGACGGGCGAGAGCCCGGCCTCGGAGGGCGCGCCCTGCCCGCGCGGGGCCTCCCCCTCCCCTTCTTTCTCTTGGGCTTGGGTCTCTCGGGCGGAGAGGGCCTGCTCGTAGGCGTCGAGTGCCACGTGGATGGCCTCGTCGCCGATGGTGTGGATGCGCACGCCGTCGCCCTGGGCCACCGCGTCGGCCACCAGGCGCGTCAGCTCGGCCGGGTCCACGGTGGGACGGCCGCGGTCATCGGCGAACCGGGCGTTGGCGTAGGGGTCGCGCAGCCAGGCGGTGTGCTGGCTGGAGACGCCGTCGAGGAACTGCTTGTAGCCGCCCGCGCGCACGAGGGGGCCGTCGAGGCGGGAGCGCAGGTCGCGCAGGCGCGTGGTGCCCGGCAGCAGCGTGGGGAACAGCGTGGGGCGCACGGTGAGCTGGCGGGCGCGCTCGAGGGCCGCGAACAGGTCGTCGCGCACGAAGTCGAGGCCGGGCAGCGCCATGAGCGCCATGTCGCAGACCGCCGTAACGCCCTGCGCGTTGAGGTGCGCCTGGAACGAGCGGTAGGCGTCGAGCAGCTCGTCGTCGGAGAACGAGGCCACGATGCGCGGCATGAGGTCCATGGCCGCCGCCTCGCGCACGATGCCGGTGAGCCGGCCCTGCGCGTCGCGGTCGTAGCTGCCGCCGGCCGGCGGGCGCGACTGCTCCGTGATGCCCAGGCGCCGGAGGGCGCACGAGTTGAGCCACAGCGTGTGGGCGTCGCCGGAGTAGAGGGCCACGGGACGGTCGGGGTAGGCCGCGTCCAACGAGGCGCGGGTGGGCATGACCGGCGGGTCCCAGCGGTACTCCCGCCAGCCCTGCGCCAGCAGCCACGAGCCGGCGGGGCGCCGGGCGGCCAGAGGCGCCAGGCGGGCGACGCAGTCCTGCTCGCTCGTGCCCAGGAAGCGCTCGGCGAGGGGCGACGAGTACAGCGCCGAGTGGAAGAAGTGCAGGTGGGCGTCGTGGAAGCCCGGCATGAGAAAGGCGTCACCGTAGTCGACGCGCGCCGCGTCCGGCGTCACGGGGCAGCGCGAACCGCCCACGTCGTCCGGCGAGGCCACCCACTGGATGCGATCGCCCGCGATGCCGACGGCGAGGGGCCCGGCGGCCGGGCGCAAGCCCGTGAAGCCGTGGGACGCCGTGACGACGAGCGCGGCGGGAAGGGGTGTGAAGGCGGGGGCGAGGGGGCTGGCGGGGGGCACGGCGTGGCTCCTAACGGGTTGGGGGGCGGGTGGCGCGGGGCGCGGGAGCGCGGGTGGCGCAGACGGCGCGCGAGAGCGCGGGCGGGTGGCGCGACAGTGCAGCCCGACGGCGCGCGGGCTGGCGGCGCGGGCGGATCAGGCGGCGGCTGCCGCGGGGGCCAGCGCCATGAGCAGCACGACAACCGCCACGACCACGAGCGCACCGAGGACGAGCCCGCGAATGACACGACCGCACACGGCGTCCTGGCTCACGTCCTCGGCGGTCCCTGCCTGCGACGCGTCGGCCGCGCCCGGCACCGCCTGCGGCACGTTGGTCGCGCCGGACGCCTCCACGCCTCGACGCCCGACGGCCGGCTGGCCCATGGACGCCGCCAGGCGCGCGGGGTTCCTCTTGGAGCGGGGATCATCTGGGGTCATGGCAGGCCTTTCCCGTAGGTTCACATGCTGCGCCCCTGGCATAGGGCTTCGCGCGGCGCCTCTGCCCCGGGCTCGCAAGCCCGAAGCGCGCCACGCCCTCGCGATGGGGCGCACTGGAGCGCGCCGCCCTCGCTGCCGACGGACGCGGCACCAGCTTAGCACGGGCGGCGAAGCAGCCTCCGTTTTGGCAAGAAATCGCGAGTTTGCGCGCTCACCGGCCAGCGATTCTCCCAAGAAGGAGCGCGCTGCGCTGAGGCGCCAGCATCGTGCCTGGAAAGAGCCATGGCTAACTTTCGGCCGGGCCCCGGGGCGGCGAGACCAGGTCGCAAACTCGTGATTTCTTGCCAAAACGGAGGCGAAAAGCGGACCGGCCCAGCAAGGGGGAGCAAGGGAGCAGCGCAACGCGGCGCGAGGGCAGAGCACAGCGCAAGAGAATCGAGGACGCAAGAAGGGACGTCAGGAAAAGCAGAAGGCGAGAGGGTCGCCAAGAGAAAGCGGTGGGGTGTTTCACGTGAAACATTCGTTCGAATGGACGTTGGAGGCGGGAATGGGGCCTCGAGTGCGATGCGAGAAGCATAGGGACGCGATGCGGGAATACGCGGGTGCACTGCGCGAATGTGATGCGAGGTGCGGGTTGCGGGCACGAGCGCGCTGCGGGCGGGACGGAGCAAGGACGCTCACCGCGCCCCACACGCGAAAGCGGACCGGCCCCATCGGGGAGGAGCCGATCCGCTTCCGCTGTGTTTTAGACTACCTGCACTATATGACATCATCCAATACTCGTCAACATCTTCTTTGGAAATGCTGTGAAGACGTAGGGCCCATCCTTTTCATTAGTCCGATTTTGGACTTAAATGATAGTCCGAAATTTGACCAATCATTCACGGCCCGGCACCGCGCACAACGCGCTGCGGGCCCCCGCGACGAAGGAGACCGCATGGCGATGACCGACCCGCGTCCCGCGACCCTGGCGAAGGCGGCGGAGCTCGAGCGCTTCTACCAGGAGCTCAACGAGCTCTACCATGACGTGGCCCGCACGTGCGGGCTCTCCGACAGCGCCTTCGACATCCTGTACGCGCTCATGATGCACGACGGCCTCACCCAGAAGCAGCTGCGCGAGGGCAGCTTCATGACGAAGCAGACGGTGAGCTCGTCGGTGAGCCGCCTCATAGCCGACGGTCTGGTCGAGATAGCCGGCACCGGGCGCGGGGCCACGGTGAGCCTGTCCGCCGCGGGGGCGGCGCTGGTCCACGAGCGCCTCCAGCCCGTCCTGGCCGCGGAGTGCCGCGCGCTCGAGCGGCTCTCCCCCGCCGACCAGGACGAGCTGCTGCGCCTGATGGGCGCCTACCGCACCGCCCTGCGTGCCGAGCTGAGCGCGCTGTAGCCGACCGTCGACTGCCTGGCCGCTGACCCGAGCGCACCTCGAGGCAGCCGGTCTTCCGACGGGCGCACAGCGAACGCCGCCCGCCACACCCCATCCGCCCACCCCGATCCAAAGGATCCCCATGACCACCTCAATGTCCCAGCACTTCACGATGCCCGCGCTGCTCAAGTTCGTGGCGCCCTCCATCGCCATGGCCATCTTCGCGTCGCTCTACTCCATCGTGGACGGCGTGTTCGTGTCGAACTTCGCCGGCAAGACGGCCCTGGCCGCCGTCAACCTCATCTACCCCTTCATCATGATCCTGTCCGCGACGGGCATGATGGTGGGCACGGGCGGCAGCGCGCTCGTGGCCAAGACGCGCGGCGAGGGCGACGAGGAGCGTGCCAACCGCATCTTCTCCATGCTCGTGCTGTTCGCCCTGATCCTGGGCATTGCGCTGACCGCCGTGGGCTACCTCGTCGTCGAGCCGGTGGCCGCGGGGCTGGGCGCCACGGGCCCCATGTTGGACGACGCGCTGCTCTACGGGCGCATGCTGCTGGCCACGCTGCCGTTCTTCATCCTGCAGTTCGCCTTCCAGAGCCTGTTCGTGACGGCTGGCAAGCCCCAGCTGGGCTTCGTCGTCATCGTGGCGGCCGGCGTGACCAACATGGTGCTCGACGCGCTGTTCGTGGGCGCGCTGGGCTGGGGGCTCGCCGGCGCGGCCCTGGCCACCAACATCGGCGAGATCGTCGGCGGCGGCCTGCCCCTCGTCTACTTCCTGCGCAAGAACTCGAGCGCGCTGCGGCTGCGCCCGACGCGCCTGCAGCTGCGCCCCCTGGGCAAGGCCTGCCTGAACGGCTCGTCGGAGATGGTGTCCAACGTGGCCATGAGCCTGGTGTCCATGCTGTACAACTTTCAGCTGCTGGCCTTCCTGGGCGAGGACGGCGTGGCGGCCTACGGCGTCATCATGTACACGGCCATGATCTTCGCCGCGGTGTTCATGGGCTTCGCCATGGGATCCGCCCCGCTCATGAGCTTCCAGTACGGCGCGCGCAACCACCGCGAGATGCGCAGCCTGCTCAAGAAGAGCCTGCTGTTCGTGGCCGTCGGCGGCGTGGCCATGTTCGCCGCGGGCGAGCTTCTGGCCGAGCCCCTCGCCCTCATCTTCGTGAGCTATGACGCGGGCCTGACCGAGCTGACCGTACACGGCTACCGCCTGTACTCGTTCGCGTTCCTCATCATGGGCTTCTCGATCTTCGGCTCGTCGTTCTTCACGGCGCTCAACAACGGCGTGGTGTCGGCCATCATCGCGTTTCTGCGCACGCTCGTGTTCGAGACCTCGTCGGTGATCCTGCTGCCGATGGTGCTGGGCGTGGACGGCATCTGGCTGTCCGTCACCGTGGCCGAGCTGGCCTCCGTGACGGTCATGGCCGTGTTCATGCTGGCCCTGGGGCGCCACTACGGCTACCTGGGCCCGCTGCCGCCCGACCCGAGCCGGCGCAAGCCCATCGAGGAGGCCGCGTAAGGCCGGCCGCGGACGCCCCGTCGACAACGCGCCGTTCACAGATGGGCTATCGGCGCGTATCAGGCGGCCTCACGGGCCCGCGGCGTCGCGGCCGGCACCGTACGCTGTACCCAGCAATCCCGTCGGGCATCTGGTTCCGCTAACTCACCAGAGCGCGCCCCGGGGGAACGTACAGCGCATGGGCGCACGAAAGGAGCACACCATGGGATTCACCGACAAGATGAAGGATCTGGCCGAGGACGCCAAGCAGATGGCCGGCGATATCGCAGAGGCCGCCCAGGAGGGCGTGCATGAGCTGGGCGAGAAGGCCCAGGACCTGGGCGAGAAGGCGGGCGATCTGAAGGACGCCGCCGTCGAGAAGGCGGGCGACATCGCCGACGCCGCCCAGGACGCCGCCAAGAAGGCCGCTGACAAGGCCTCCGACCTGAAGGACGCCGCGGCCGACAAGGCCGCCGACGTGGCCGAGGGCGCCAAGAAGGCCGCCGGTGAGGCCGCTGACAAGGCCGAGCAGGCCAAGGATGCCGCGGCCGCCAAGGTCGACGAGGCTGCCAAGGCCGCCCAGAAGTAGCACGCGTCCGGCGGCGCGAACCGCGCGCCCCACGCGCACAGCTCACCCTGAAGCACGGAGGCCCGGCGCACCATCGCGCCGGGCCTCGTCATGTTCAGATGGCCTCGGGGGCCGGGGGCTGCGGGTCCCGAGAACCCGCGGTCGCAGAACCCTACCCGATCTCGCCCGCGCGCACCTTGTCGCGCACCAGCCAGCTGGCGCCCGCGTACACGATGATCGTGAGCGGCGCCACCACCAAGAACGGCACGGCCACCGCGCCGGTGGCGTACAGGACGCTGCCGAGCAGGCCCACGCCGGCGATGGTGCCCACGCCGCGCCAGTTGACCTCGTGCTCGGGTGCGTCCACGTCGATGCCCTGGGCGCCGATGCCCATCTTGCCGCGCACCAGGTAGTAGTCGGTGATGAGCAGCACGCACCACGACGACGTGAGGATGGAGCCGTAGCTCATGAAGGCGTTCACCTGGTCGAGGATGTTGCCCAGGATGAACGCGAGCCCGATGGCGTTGGCGGCCACCACGGCCACCGCCCAGGGCAGCTTGCGGCCGGTGAGCGAGTGCACCAGGTTGGACACGGCGTTGGCGCCTCCGATGGAGTTGGACGTCTCCACCTTCATCTGGGACAGGCAGATGACCGCCAGGCCGATGCCGCCCGCGGCCAGTACGAGCGACACGCCCGGGTTGGTGACCGCGGCGTTGGCGGCCAGCGTGGGATCCATGCCCTGGGCCGAGAAGTACGCAACGGACTTCTCGAAGCCGTAGTAGACGATGAGCGCGCCGCACAGGTAGGTGACGATGGCGAAGAGGCTGCCCGTGGCCGCGATGGGCGCGATGTCGCGCTCCTTGCGGGCGAAGCGGGTGAAGTCAGCCGCGAACAGGGCCAGAAGGCCGCTCGTCATGATGGCGTAGTTGACGGAGTAGGCGAAGCCCTGCAGGGGCTCGACGCCGGGGATGAGGATGCCGTGGGTAGCCGCGTCGACCAGCTGCCCGTCGGCGGCGATGAGGTAGACGACGTAGCCCATGACGCAGAACAGAGCCACCACGAACACGGCGTTCATGCGGGCGATGATCTTGGTGCCGAACAGCGCCATGGCCACCCACACGCACGAGATGCCGATGAACAGGGCCCAGCGGACGGCCTCGCCCTCCCAGCCGAACGCGAACAGGATGGCGTTGCCCAGCTGCACGGTGCCCACGGCCAGCACGCCCACCAGGCAGAAGATCCAGATGATGGAGCCGGCGGCCGACCCGCGCCGCCCGAAGATGTAGAAGCGGGACACCACGTTGTTGGGCAGTCCCTCGCGGAAGCAGATCTTGCCGACGAGGTAGGTGAGCACGAACGACAGCGCGAACGTGATGGCCACGGTGACGCCGCCCATCTGGCAGCCGGCGTATAAGGCCACGATGCCGCCGCCCATGACCTTGGACAGGCTCGACACCACGCCCGACAGGATGGCCGCGATGTCAGGCCACGCCAGGCGCTTGTCGGCCGGCACGCGCTCGAACAGCGACACCTGCTCGGTGGCCGACCCCTTCTTCTTGGGAGCGGCCCCCTCCCCCGACGGCGCGCGGCCGCGGGTGCGCTCGGCCACGTCGGCCGTGGCCTTGCCCTTCGCGTCAGTTGGCTTCTGGTCCATTGGGAGTACGCCCCTCTCTCTCCCTCGCCGCCGCGAGCACGGACCCGGCCGGGCGCACGAAGGGCGCGAGACCGGGACGGCCGCGTCTCAGACGGCCGACGAGCTGCTTTCCCTTCCCGGAGGGTCCCGGGTGATGGTGGGGTGCCCGGGCACCTCCGGGAAGGGAGCTGGACGGAACCGGGGGATGCGTATTCCCCGCTCCGCCCAGCCCAGCTGACAAGCGCTTACGCGCCCGGGGCCTTGGGGGCGCTGGGGGCAGACGGAGCTGCCGGAGCGCCGGGGGCCTTGGGGGTCACGCCCGGGGCGGCCGGGGCCGCGGGAGCGCCGGGGGCCGCGTTGGGCAGCGGCTTGGAGCCGCTCAGATACGGCGTGAAGTCAGCCTTGCAGAACGGGCAGGACTTCAGCTCGATGCCGCCCATGGCCTGGATGGCCTTGCCGCACTCGGGGCACTTGGCGGGGCCGGCGGAGGCGCCGGTGTCAGCAGGTCTAAAACACATGGTGGTTCTCCTTGCGAGTCAGGGCGGCGCGTCCTCGGGCGGGCTTGGAGGAGTCCGGGGCCCAAGGTCGCGCCGCGGTGAGTCAGTCTTAGTAGATGCCCACGTTGGCCATGATGATCATGACCACCAGGGCGCACAGGCCGGCGCCGATGGAGATGGCGGCGATGTGCTTGTAGGAGTTCTTGTGGTTCAGGCCCATGGCGGCCAGCATGCCGAACATGGCGCCCGA
>JAAWAY010000179.1 GCA_022792415.1 Eggerthellaceae bacterium
CGCTCGGCCAGGGCATGCTCGACGGGGGCCTGCGCCTCGTGTCGGGCGGCACCGACAACCACCTGTGCCTCGTGGACCTCACGGCCTCCGACATCACGGGCAAGGACGCCGAGAAGCTGCTCGAGTCGGTGGGGCTCACGGTCAACAAGAACTCCATCCCCAACGAGCCGCGCTCTCCGTTCGTGACGAGCGGCATCCGCGTGGGATCGGCCGCGGCCACCACCCGCGGCTTCACGGCCGACGACTTCTACCAGGTGGGCCAGCTCATCGCCGCCGCGGTGTTCCACGCCGACGACGACGCCATGCTCGCCGACATCCGGGGCAAGGTGGACGCCATGCTCGCCGGCGGCCACGAGGCCGGCGATGTGGGCCATGTCCACCATGAGGTAGGCGCCCACCTCGTGCGCGATGGCGGCCATGCGCTCGAAGTCGATGACGCGCGGGTAGGCCGACGCGCCGCCCACGATGACCTTGGGGCGCACCTCCTTGGCCTGGCGCTCGAGCGCGTCGTAGTCGATGGTCTCGGTCTGGGGGTCGACCCCGTAGGACTCGATGTGGTAGAGCAGGCCGGAGAAGTTGACGGGGCTGCCGTGGGTGAGGTGGCCGCCGTGGTCGAGGCTCATGCCCAGCACCGTGTCACCCGGCTCGATCATGGCCAGGTAGGCGCCGAAGTTGGCGCTGGCGCCCGAATGGGGCTGCACGTTGGCGAACGCGGCGCCGTAGAGCTCGCAGGCGCGCTCGCGGGCCAGGTCCTCGACGACGTCCACCTTCTCGCAGCCGCCGTAGTAGCGCTTGCCGGGGTAGCCCTCGGCGTACTTGTTGGTGAGCACGCTGCCCACCGCCTCCATGACGGCGCGGGACGTGAAGTTCTCCGACGCGATGAGCTCCACCGAGCCGCGCTCGCGGGCCAGCTCGTCACGCAGGGCGGCCAGGACGGCCGGGTCGGTCTGGGACAGGTATTCCAGGGCCATGGGCTAGCGCTTCCTTTCCAGTTCGGTGATCTTCTCGACGCGGCCGGCGTGGCGGCCTCCTCCGAAGTCGGTGCCGAGGAACGCATCGACGATGGCCTCGTTCTCCTCGAGGCTGACGAAGCGCCCCGACAGGGTGAGGACGTTGGCGTCGTTGTGTTCGCGGGCCAGCGCGGCGAAGTCGGGCCGCACGATGTTGACGGCGCGGATGCCGTCGACCTTGTTGGCGGCCACGGCCATGCCGATGCCCGTGCCGCACACGAGCACGCCGAAGTCGGCGCGGCCGGCGGCCACGTCGCGAGCCACCTTCTCGGCGAAGTCCGGGTAGTCCACGCGTCCGTCGTCGGCGGGGCCGAGGTCGGCCACGACGTGGCCGTGGGACTCCAGGTAGCCGACGAGCTGCTGCTTCTGGTCGAAGCCGGCGTGGTCGCTTGCGATGCTCACGCGCATGGGCGCCTCCGTGGCGTGGTCGGGCCGCGGGCGCGGCCGGGGGTTACCGACACCTGTACATTGTAGGGCAACCACCGGGAGGCGGCGGGGTAATCGCGGGCGCGCCACGAAAAAGCCGTGCGCGGGCGGAGGGGGCTCTGCGAGCCGCGCGCGGGGCGGCAGGGGCTCTGCGAGCCGAGCGCGGGACGGGGCGCGCGGGACGTGGGGCAGGCGCGGCGCGCGGGGCGGGCGCGCTAGCGGTGCGCGGCGAGCCACGCCAGGACGTCGGCGTAGACCTCCTCGTGCCCGATCTCGTTGAGGATCTCGTGGCGCATGCCGCCGTAGAGCGTGAGGGTGACGTCGGCCACGCCGGCGGCGCGCAGGTCGTCGGCCGAGCGCGTGACGCCCTTCCCCTCGTCGCCCACCGGGTCGGCGTCGCCGGCGATGTAAAGCACGGGCAGGTCCTTGGGCACCCCGGCGTAGGCCTGGGGGCTGCCGGCGCGCTTGGCCAGCTCGGTGAGCGTGGCGTAGGCCCCGGCCGAGAACATGGCGCCGGCGGCCTCGTCGGCGATGAAGGCGTCCGCGACGGCCGGGTCGCGGCTGAGCCAGTCGAACGGCGTGCGGGCGTCGGGGATGGCGCGCGCGAAGGCTCCGTCGGTCAGCGAGTGGAGCAGCTTGCTGCGCGCGTCGTCGCCGCGCACCGCCGCCACGGCACGGGCCAGCAGGTTGCCAGCGCGCGAGGCGATGAGCGGCGGGTTGGACGTGCCGCAGATGACGGCGCCCGCCAGCCCCGCGCCGTGAGACGCGATGTAGACGCGGGTGACGAGCGAGCCCATGGAGTGGCCGAACAGGTAGTAGGGCACCCCGGGGAAGCGCTCCTGCATGCGGGCGCGCAGAAGGCCCACGTCGGCCACCAGCAGGTCGGCCCCACCGTGGGCCGGCAGGATGCCGCGATCGTCGGGGGCGGCCACCGAGTCGCCGTGGCCCAGGTGGTCGTGCCCGCACGCCACGTAGCCGTTGGCGGCCAGGAAGCGCGCGAAGTCATCGTAGCGGCCGATGTGCTCGGCCATGCCGTGCACGAGCTGCACGATGCCCCGCGGCTGGGCGCCCCCGGCCACGTCCCGCGGCTCCCAGGTGACGCAGCGCACCGCCGTGGCGCCGTCGGACGAGGTGAACGTAGACTCGACGCGGACGATCGGGTCGTCGGCGGAGGCGGGCGCGGGGGTCGCCGCGGGTCGGCCGGCGTCCTCCGCGGGGCGGTCGGCAGCTGCCGTCGGATCGCCGGCGGCAACCGCGGCGGTGGCCTCCCCCGCCGCGGCGGCCACGTCGGAGACGGAGATGGGGCCCTCGCGCAGCACGACCGGCACGTCGCCCGTGCAGTCGACGACGGTGGAGGCGCACCCGCCCAGCGGGTCGTCGCCGGCCAGGACGGGTACCGCCGCCGCGAGGGCGGCGTCCACGTCGGCGGCCGCGCGCGGCGCCGGGGCGCCCGACGGGTTGGCCGACGTCACGGCCAGAGGCGAGCCGACGGCCTCGATGAGGTCGCGCGCGACCCGGCTGTCCGGCAGGCGCAGGCCGATGGTGCCGTCCTGCGAGCGGTAGGCGGCGGGCACCTCGTCGGAGGCGCGCACCACCAGCGTGAGGGGCCCGGGCCACCAGCGAGACGCCAGCTCGTGGGCGTAGGCGGGGACGCCGGCGCCAAAGCGGTCCAGGTCGGCGGCGTCGGCCACCAGCCACGCGACGGGCTTGCCGTCGTCGCGCCCCTTCAGGCGGAACAGCTCCTCGGGGTCCGCGGCGGCCGCGACGGCCACCCCCAGCCCGTACACGGTGTCGGTGGGAAAGGCGGCAGGACGGCCGGCAGCCAGGGCCGCGCGGACGGAGTCGGCATCGGAGGTGAGGGGCATGGTGGCTCCTTTCGCTGGTGGGGCCCGCGGCACGAGGCCGCCGGGCGGCGTTGCTGGGGACACGATACCCCACCGCGCCCGCGTCCGGAACCCGCCGCCGACAGGTGTCGCCCGCGCGTCAACGACCGGGCGCGAGGGCGAGGCGCGCGGGGCAGATCGAGTCGATCCAATCCGAATCGGGTTAGCCTGGACCGGGCTGGGCCAAGGCTCTCGGATCGGGCCGATTCAAATACGTGGGACTGGCCCGCTCCATGGCGCCCGACAGAGTTGTGGAGAAATTGTTAACCGTGGTTTACCCCCTTGCGCCGACCAGAGAGTTACCGTATTCTAACTTTCGTCAGGAGCGACGGAACGCGAACCGAGGCGGCGAGAGGCAGCCGAAGGGAGCGGCCCGAGGCTCCAGGCGACTCCTCCTCTCTTTGCTTTACCGGGCGGCGAAGCCCTCCTCGTCTGGCTGTCGTCGCAAACTCAGAAGAAACCCGCAGGCCCCCCTCCCGCGGGTTTCTTCGCGTTCTGGGGCATGTCGTGACATGACCCCACGCAGCTCAGAGCAGCGTGGGGTCAACCGCCCGCCGGCAGCGAACCAGCCGTGCTGCGCGGAGATGCCGCGGGGTATCAGGAAGCTAGGCGCGCGCCTCGATGAGGGCGCAGACGAAGCAGAGGTCGGACAGCCGGTTGAGGTAGGCCATGGCGTCATCGGAGACGAGGGGGCGCCCCGAAGCCGCGGCATCCGCGGCACCGGCGCCCTCGCAGGCCCGAGCCTCGCCATCGGCCGCGTCGCGCAGGCGCCACAGCGTCCGCTCGCAGCGGCGGGCGACCGTGCGGGCCACGTGCAGCTGGGCCGACGCCACGTTCACGCCGGGCACGTCGAAGGAGAAGCCATCGGGCAGCGGCGCGGCCAAAAGCGACACCGACTGCTCGAGCGCCGCCACATCGGGAGCGCCCAGGCGCGGCTCGCGCGACGCGTCGGCGATGTCGGCCATCATGACGCCCAGCATCACCTCGGCATCGCGCAGCTCCTCGCGCACGGCGGGGTTGGCGGCCTGCGCGTGGGCGAGGCCGAGCGCCGCCTGCAGCTCGTCGACGGCGCCGAGCGCCTCGATGGGCGCGCTCGTCTTGGGCACGCGCTCGCCCGTGAACAGGGAGGTCTGGCCCTTGTCGCCCGTCTTGGTCACCGTCGTCCGCATCGTGTGCTCCCTTCGCGTCCCTCGTCCTGGCCGCCGCCTCGCACGCATCGGCGGCCCGTTTGACGCCACCTTAGCACACGGGGATAATCGGCCCGTCAGCCGAGGAAGGGACGTCACCGAAATGGGAGAGTACGCCGATCAGGTGTTCAACCAAGTCAAGCGCATACCGAGCGGGAAGGTGGCCACCTACGGGCAGATCGCCCGCCTCATCGGCAAGCCGCGCACGGCCCGCTACGTGGGCTACGCGCTGCGCGCCAACCCCTCCCCCGGCGCCGATGCCGCTGACATCCCGTGCCATCGCGTCGCGTTCAAGGACGGGTCGCTGTGCAAGGGGTTCGCGTTCGGCGGCCCCGAGGTGCAGCGCCAGATGCTCGAGGCCGAGGGCGTGTCGTTCTTGGACGACGGCCGCATCGACCTGGGATCCTGCGCGTGGGACCCCCACGCCCCCGCCGACGCGGGCGACCTGCCCTGCGCCCCGCCGCCCGACTTCGACTGGGAGCGCGAGCTGGGCGAGTAGGCGCGACGACACGACAGGCGCCTCGCGGTCGAGGCGACGGCATCACGTCGGGAGACGACGGGGGTCGCCCAGAAGCCGCCCGGAAGCCGCCCCGTGGACACTTTTCCCGCGCCCGATGGCAGCCCAGCGAGGTTTGCTACGCAAAAGGGCGTCCTCCTTGCGCGTTTTCTGTACCCAGAAACAGCCATCGAAGGCATTTCCCCAGATCGACCCAGCGGCCTCACGCCCATCCGCGTCCAATCGCAACCTCGGAGCGTAGCAAACCTCACTCGGCTGCCAACCAACCCGGGGAAAGTGTCCCAGGCGCATGTCCGCCCTGCGCCAGGCGGCATCGTATCCAGAATCGACGGCTTGTTCGCCCAAAGAGGGGGGCGTTCGCCCCGCAGAAGCCGGCTTCCCCCCTCTTCTCCAGCGCTGTGCAGGGGAAATGCCGAGACAGGGTGCCCTGACGCGACGCCTTGCGCGAACAAGCCGTTCGTTTTGGCTGCAGCGGTGGGCGACAGGCGGTTACGCGCCATCCCCCACGCAAAAGAGGCCCGCGCACGTGGCGCGGGCCCCTCCCCCAGCCGAGCTCTCGCCACGGCGTCGATCGAAGCGAGACGTTACTCGGCCTTGGCCGGCTCGGGCTCGCCCTTTTTCACCATCTTCTTGCCCTGGTCGGGGATGATGAACATCAGCACCGAGCCGATGATCACGAACACCGCGGCGATGAGGAAGATGGTCGGGAACGTGCCGGGGTTGGCGCCGCCGGCCAGCGGGATGGTGACGTTGGTGAGGAACACCGACGCGCCGATCAGCAAAAACGTCTGCACCAGGCCCTGGGCCGTACCGGCCTTATCACGACCGAACAGCATGACCGGCAGCGTGAAGATGATGGCCATGAGGTAGCCCAGCGTGAAGCCGCCGACGAAGAACACCGCGTACATGATCGGCCCGACCGGCATCTGCCAGCCGAAGTAGATGACGAGCGCGGTGAGCACGCCGTAGATGGCGATGACGATGCGGAAGGACTTCAGCGCACGCACGATGATGGGAGACACGACGGAGCCCACGCCCATGCCGATGGTGATGGCGGTGGCCATGCCGCCGGCACCGACGGCATCCATCTCGCGCAGCGTCTGCAGCGCAGCCGTAGTGAAGGCCATGAGCGGCACCTGGCCGGCCATGCAGAACATGGCGGCGAGGGCCAGTACCCACGCCCACGGGCTCTTGGCGACGTCGGCGAGCGTCTTGAGCACGCTCTCCTTGACCTCGCCCTCGGCAGCCTCCTGCGCGGCGATCTCATCGGAGGCGTCCTTGCCGAACAGGAACCACATGACGGTGAAGGCCACGGCGATGACGGCGGTCACCGTGAAGGCGAACTCCACGGAGGGCATGAGCGACGTCAGGCCGATGCCCACGGTGTTGGCCACCGGGGTGGTCGTCGCCGAGATGCCCACGGCCAGCGCCAGCATGGACGGCGTGAACCAGCCGCCGAGGATCTTAGAGCGGTTGACGGCGATGAACAGGCCGGTGAAGCCCGACATCATGTTGGCGACGTACTGCGCCTCGAACGAGAAGGCGAAGATGCGCGCGATGAGCGAGATGGACACGACCACGCCGGCAATCAGGATGATCTTGCGCGTGCCGATCTTGTCCGAGATGATGCCCGTGACGAAGGCGAGGAACACGCCGAGCAGCTGTGAGGCCGAGTAGATGGCCGCGTACTGCTCGCCGGTGAAGCCGTAGTGCTCCTGGAACTGGATGGACATGCCGGCCAGCTGGTTCTGGGCGTACGACGCGATGAAGGCGCCGAGCCAGACCAGGCCGAGGATGATCCACGCTTGAACCTTGTCGTTTTTCAACGTCAGCATAGGGTTCAAACCCCCTTTTTTTCTCGTAAGGAGCCTGCAGCCGGCGGCCACGCCGGACGACGGCTGCAGACCCGTTGTCTCCGGGACGGGCCCTCTGCCCCATCCCGGGGCGGCGCTGGGCGCCGCCCCCTCCTTCGCGGCCCACCCAGGGCGGGGCCGCCGTGCCAACGGGGTCGAGAACTACTCCTTGACCTCGTACTCGAACTTGGTCTTGCACCACGGGCACTTGGTGGTGAAGCTGCCGAACTCACGGCTCGTCACGATCTTGCGCAGCGGCTTGCCGCAGTTGGGGCATACCTTCGGGGCCTGGTCGGCGATCTCCTTGATGCCCTCCACGTCCTTCTGGTCGGGACTGTAAGCCATGTCTTCCTCCTTACCTTGGATCCGAAACAGTGAGCAGGCCGGGGCGGGGGTGCCCCGGCCGGGACTCTAGAGCGCCTGCGGCAGGAAGCAGGCCACGCCCTTGCCGCCCAGCTCCGCCATGCGGACGGGCAGCTCCTCGAGCGTGACGGCCTCCATGCACTTGGCCAGGCAGTGGTGGACGCAGGCCGGCTGCTTGCCCTCCGCGATGCGGTC
>JAAWAY010000180.1 GCA_022792415.1 Eggerthellaceae bacterium
ACGAGCTGGTGGCCGCCGGCCAGGGCGACGCCGACTTCGGCAAGCGCGACGAGTACATGGTGCCCATCGAGGCGCCCTGCTACGCCGTGCCGCGCGGTGCCAACAACATCGACGCGCTGGTGGACGGCCTGTGGTGCGACGGCAACTTCCAGTGCCTGGACGTCGACATGAAGCCGATCGAGGGCCTGTTCGCCGTCGGCAACGCGTCGGGCCCGTTCTTCGGCAACCGCAACTACCCGATGGACATCGAGGGCCTCTCCGTGGGCCGCGCCATCACGACGGGCTACGTCACCGGCCGCTACGTGGCCGGCTTGTAGCCCCGGATCTCGCCCTCCCTCCCGAAGGCCCCCGCACGCGGGGGCCTTCGTCGTGCCCGGACCCGGCGTCGCGCGCCTCCGCAGCCGGGCTCCGGCGCCTTTGGCGGTGGGGGCGGGGGAGGATATAATGGCCTTCATGAACCTCAAGATTCCCGCCTCCGCCGCCGACCCGGCCCTTCGCTCCATCCCCCTGGCCTTCCTGGCCGTGGGGTTCGCGCGGGCGTGGCTGGCGCTGCTGTTCGCCAACCCGGTGGTGGCGGTGCCGGTGCCCGTGGCCACGGCCCACGTGCTCTTCGACTGCGGCTACGCCGCCGTGGCCCTGGCCGCGGCGGTGCTCGTTCGTCGCTTCGTGCCCCTGAACGCCCGGCCGGCTGCCCCGGCGCTGTCCCTGGGCCTCATGCTGGCCTCGTCGGCGTTCGCGCTGGCGGCCGTCTCCGGCTGCGAGGGCGCGTCGGCTCTGGGCGCCGTCGCATCGGTGGCGGGCGGCGTCGGCTTCGTGCTGTTCACGCTCGCCAACACCGAGCTCTACGCCACCCTGAGCACGCTGCGCATGGTGCTGTGCCTGTCGCTGTCCTACGTGCTGGCCGGGTTCCTCGCCTTCTTCGGCAACGGCATGGCGCCGCTCCAGCTGGCGGTGCTGCTGGTGACGCTTCCGCTGGCGGCCGTCGCCTGCCTGCGCCGTGCCTGGCGCTCGGTGCCCGATGCCCGCCGCCCGCATGCCGTGGTGCCGCGGTTCTCCTATCCCTGGAAGATATACGTGCTGGTGGGGCTGTACTACTTCGCCTACGGCCTGCGCGAGGCGCAGTTCGTGGCCGGCGCGGGGCGCGGTTCGACGGCGGCCACCGTCATCGTGATGGCGGCGGTGTTCCTGTCGGTGTGGTTCTTCGCCGACCGCCTGCAGCTCATGCGCGTGTCGCGGGCGCCCATGCTGTTCATGGTGTGCGGCTTTCTGCTGGTGCCGGCCCAGAGCGTGCTGGGCGACGCCCTGTCGAGCTTCCTCATCTCCATCAGCTTCACGCTCATGGTCACGTTCGTGTTCATCCTGCTGTGCTCCATGGCGCGCAGGACCGGCGTGCCCGCGCCCGTGCTGATGGCGCCCGCCTACGCGATGCAGCTGCTCTCCCTGGCGGGGATGGGCGTGTCCGAGGCGCTGCCGGCGCTGGGCCTGTCGTCGATGGCGCAGTCCACGGCTACGGCGGTGCTGGTGGCGGTGCTCATCGGGCTCATCACGCTGCTGCTGCTTTCCGAGCGGCGCTGGGACGCCCACTGGACGGTGTCGATCGACGACGGCACCCTGGAGGAGGCCGCGCGGCGCGAGGAGGAGGTGGCGGCCCGCTGCGACAGCCTCGCGGAGGGCAGCGGCCTGAGCCCGCGCGAGACGGAGATATTGCAGCTGCTCGCCCGCAAGCGCACCATGGCCTCCATCGCGCGCGACCTCTACATCGCCGAGGGCACCGTAAAGGCGCACGTGCGCCACATCTACGAGAAGACGGGCGCGGCCAACCGCAAGGAGCTCTACGAGCTGCTGGGCGTCGAGTAGGGGAGGGTCGCCCCGGCGCGGGCGCGCCGCCTGGGCGGGCGCGAACCGTGTGCGGCTGGCGGCGGATGGCGCTTGGTTTTCGCGTTATACGAGGCGTTTGCCTTGATAGATTCGGTCATATTTCGGGTTGAGGTAAAAAGTTGCCTTTTGCCTGGTGTTTCGTTACCGGTATCAGTCGAAAGGTACTACGGATTTCCTTCATTTTAAGTGGTTTGGGGGGATGTTGCGGCGTGGTGCGCGGCGTAAAGTTCTCGTTGTTGTTCCACCGAAGGAAAGGAATCCAACATGTGTTTTAGACCTGCGGCCGTCGAGATCGACAAGACGTGCCCCCAGTGCGGCGCCAAGAACGGCGCTGCCGACACCACGTGCAAGGAGTGCGGCGCTGACCTGCCCGCCGGCCCCGCGATGCCCGGCGCCCCCGGCGCCCCTGGCGCTCCCGCGGCCCCCGGCGCCCCGGGTGCCCCCGCGGCTCCTGCGGCCCCCGGCGCCCCGGCTGCCCCGAAGGCTCCCGGCCAGTAGGACGCGAGACGCGTCCGGCGTCCCGCTTGGCGGAGACGCGGCGGCATCTGCCGCATGAGGGGGGTCCCGGCTTCGGTCGGGGCCTCCTTTTTTGCGCCGATGGCCGCTGCGTCGCTGGGGGGCCGGCGCACCCCGCTCTAGGCGGCATCTCGTACGCGCTTACGCCGATGTCCTCCGCCCCTGCTTGCGACGCTGCCCCTGCCCCCGTCCGCCGCGAAACGTCTTTGCGCCCCTCCTGGAGGAGACCCCTCATCTCATCCTCGCATTTCGCGGGCGGCTCATGCTTCCGCTTTCTGAGGTATCGCGCGTCTGCCCGCTTCCGAACCCGCGTATCTGCCTGCTTTGGCATGTCGGCGAGCACGAGATGCCAGAAATCAGGGGTTTGACGACGGGATCGGACGCATCGGGATCAGCCAAGGGCGCCATGTCGGCTAAGGGCGCCTCCATCGTCCCAGGTCGTGGTTACTTGCAGCTAACTTCCACGGCGAAATCAACGCGCGTCGCGTCGTCAAACGGGACTGCGGCAGATTCTTGGACATGCCTAGGCCGCGTATCCGAGCCGCCTCCTGCGGCCCATGATCGTATCGTACACCACCCTGCCGTCCTCCTCGAACGCCTTGAGCCTGCCGTCCCGGTACCACTC
>JAAWAY010000181.1 GCA_022792415.1 Eggerthellaceae bacterium
GGTGATGCCCAGATCGCCGCGCACCTTCGACTTCTCGATGTCGTTGGCGTTGATGACCAGCACGATCTCCACGTCGTCGGTCATGCTCTGCAGCATGCGGATCTTCGTGTCGGGCTCGAAGCCGGGCAGCACGCGCGAGGCGTGGTAGTCGTCGAACAGCTTGCCGCCGAACTCCAGGTAGAGCTTGCCGCCGAACTGCTCGATGCGCTCGCGGATGTGCTCGGCCTGCAGGGAGATGTACTTGTCATTGTCGAAGCCGATGCGCATGGATGCGGTTCCTTCCCTCGGGGCGTCGTGCAAAGGCGCCGCGGCGGGCGCCTGCTCGATTATACCGGAGGAGGGGCGCGCCCGGCGCCGCCCGGGCGGTTTCACCTTTGTTAAATCGCGCGGCGCCCGGCGCGGCCCCGGGCCGGCTGCCTAAAATGAAAAGGCGTTTGAGGCGTGCGAAGCGCCCGGGTGCGGTCCCGCATCCCGGCGAGGGGCGCCCGGCGCGCCCGTCCGCGCCCGGCGCGGAAGGGAGTCTGGCATGGCCAAGCACATCTTCGTCACCGGCGGCGTCGTGTCGTCGCTGGGCAAGGGCATCACCGCCGCGTCGCTGGGGCACCTGCTCAAGGCGCGCGGATACCGCGTGACCATGCAGAAGATGGACCCCTACCTCAACGTGGACCCGGGCACCATGAGCCCCTTCCAGCACGGCGAGGTGTTCGTCACCGAGGACGGGCACGAGGGCGACCTTGACCTGGGCCACTACGAGCGCTTCATCGACGAGAACCTGACGCGCGACTCCAACTTCACCCAGGGCTCCATCTACCAGACGCTCATCGCCCGCGAGCGCCACGGCGACTTCCTCGGCGGCACCGTGCAGGTCATCCCGCACGTCACCGAGGCCATCAAGGAGCGGCTGCGCCGCATCGCCGACCAGTCCGGCGCCGACATCGTCATCTCCGAGATCGGCGGCACCATCGGCGACATCGAGAGCCTGCCGTTCATCGAGGCCGCGCGCCAGTTCAAGACGGAGCGCCCGGCCGGCGACGTGCTGTTCGTCCACGTGTCGCTCGTGCCCTACATCGCCGCCGCCCACGAGGTCAAGACCAAGCCCACCCAGCACTCGGTCAAGGAGCTGCGCTCGCTGGGCGTCCAGCCCGACTTCATCGTGTGCCGCGGCGACCACGAGATATCCGACGACGTGCGCCGCAAGATCGCCATGTTCTGCGACGTCCCGGCCGACAACGTGCTGGCCTGCGTGGACGCGCCGTCCATCTACGAGGTGCCCCTGGCCCTGGCCGCGCAGGGATTCGACGAGAAGGTGCTCGCGCGCCTGGGGCTGCCGGCGGGCGAGTCCGACCTGGCCCCGCTGCGCGCGTTCCTCGAGGCCGACGCGGCGTGCGAGGGCGGCGTGGACGTCGCCGTGGTGGGCAAGTACGTGAGCCTGCCCGACGCCTACCTGTCCGTCATCGAGGCGCTCGGCCACGCCGGCGTGCACCACGGGCGCCACGTGCGGGTGCACCTGGTGGACGGCGGGGAGCTCTCCGACGCCAACGTGGACGAGGTGCTGGGCGGCATGGACGGCGTGCTCGTGCCGGGCGGCTTCGGGCGCCGCGCCTTCGAGGGCAAGATAGCCGCGGCCCGCTACGCCCGCACCCACGGCGTGCCGTACCTGGGCATCTGCCTGGGGCTGCAGGCGGCCGTGTGCGAGGTGGCGCGCGATGTGGCGGGGCTGGCCGGCGCCACGTCGGCCGAGTTCGTCGAGGAGGTGGCCGCGGACGCCACCGAGGCGTCGCCCGAGGGGCTCAAGGAGGCCGCCGCCGCGGCGGTCCCGCTCGTCATCGACCTCATGCCCGACCAGGAGGGCGTGCGGGACAAGGGCGGCACCATGCGCCTGGGGGCCTACCCGTGCCGCGTCGAGCCGGGCACGCGCGCCTTCGAGGCCTACGGCGAGCCCGTCGTCTCCGAGCGGCACCGCCACCGCTTCGAGGTGAGCAACGCCTACCGCGACCAGCTGGCCGCCGCGGGGCTGGTGTTCTCGGGGCTGTCGCCCGACGGGCGCCTCGTGGAGATGGTGGAGCTGCCGGACCACCCCTGGTTCGTCGCCAGCCAGGCCCACCCCGAGTTCAAGAGCCGCCCCACGCGGCCCCACCCCCTGTTCCGCGACTTCGTGGGCGCGGCCGTGGCGCACCGCGAGGGGTAGCGCCCCCGGCCGGCGGCCCGGCGCCCCGGCGCGGGCCGGCCCTGCGCTACAATGCCCTCCGAAAGGAGGCGCCGTGGACGAGGCCCTAAAGGAGTACCTGAGCTACCTGCGCATCGAGCGAGGCAGCTCGCCGCGCACCGTCGAGGCCTACGGGCGCGACCTGCGCGACTACGCCGCCTTCCTGGCCGACGCCGGCGCGGCGGCCCCCGACGACGTGGACCGCGCGCTCATCGCCGCCTACGAGGCGTCGCTCATCGAGCGCGGCTACGCCCCGTCGAGCGTGAAGCGGCGCGTGTCGGTGGTCAAGGGCCTGCACCGCTTCTGCCTGCGCGAGGGCCTGGCCGCGGGCAACCCCGCCGACGCCCTGCCGCTGCCCAAGGTGCCCGAGCGCCTGCCCGACGTGCTGAGCATCGACCAGGTGGAGGACCTCATCGACACGGTGGCAGGCGACGATGCCCGCGCCCTGCGCGACCGCGCCCTGCTCGAGGTGCTCTACGGCTGCGGCCTGCGCGTGGGCGAGCTCGTCGGCCTCGACGGCGATGCCGTGTTCCTGGACGACGGCTTCCTGCGCGTCACGGGCAAGGGGTCCAAGGAGCGCATCGCCCCCATCGCCGGAGCGGCGTCCCGCGCGCTGGCCCGCTACCTGGGCGAGGGCCGCCCCGCGCTCGCGCGCCCCGGCTCGCCCGGCGCCGTGTTCCTCAACGCGCGCGGCGGCCGGCTGTCGCGCCAGACCGTCCACAAGGTGGTCGCCCGCGCCGGGCAGGCCATCGGGGTGGGGGGCCTGCACCCGCACACCCTGCGCCACTCCTTCGCCACCCACCTGCTGGAGGGCGGCGCCGACCTGCGCGTCATCCAGGAGATCCTGGGCCATTCCGACATCTCCACCACCCAGGTCTACACGCACATCGACCGCACCCACCTGCAGGCCGAGTACCACGCCGCCCACCCGCGCGCCCGGCGCTAGGGGAGCGGCCCGCGCAGCCGCCCCACCGCGCCCCACCGCCTGCGCCGGCGCTCGCCCCACCGCGCCCCACCGCCCGCTCAGCGCCCTGCACGCACGCTGGCCCCCGCACCGGCGCCGGTTACGGCCGGTAAACGGCGTCCACGACCCCTCCACAACGCCCCACCAGCCCCTCAGGGCACATCTGGTGCGTTCTGACCCCATGCCCACAACATGTAGGGTATGCCTTTGATTCACCCTGCGAACACGTGTTCCCAACACTACCGCTAGTGGCATAAAACGACCCTCCAGGTGCGGGAAAATGTTGCGAAGTGGGGCATTGTGGGGTAAGATGCAGACACGAACTCAGCGAGACCAGCGGAGAGGGGCCATGGCCAAAGCCGAAGCCACAGAGGAGGGAGCCGTCGAGCCGCGCCACGCGGTCGATCTCAACGGCCAGTTCTCCTTCAAGGTGGACAGCAAGGGTCGCGTCGCCCTCCCCGCGAAGTTTCGCAAGGTTCTCTCCAAGGACCTCGTGGTAACCCGCGAGCCCAAGGATGAGTGCGTCTACGTGTTCGAGAAGCCCGACTTCGACGGGTGGGTGGAGAAGCTCTTCATGGACCGCTTCGGCGGCTACAAGGAGTCGGATCCCCAGCACGTCGGGTTGCGCCGCAAGCTCAAGGCGAGGGCCTACGACGTCGAGGTGGACTCCTCGGGTCGCATCATGCTCTCCCAGGACGCGCGCAGCGCGACGGGCATCGACAAGGACGTGGTCATCGTGGGCAACACGGGCCGCTTCGAGATCTGGGACGCGAAGCGTTACGATCAGATCGACGACCAGATCGATCTGGGTCTGCTCTTCAGCTGATCGTAAGACGTGAGCGACGTGACAAGCGAATACCGGCATACTCCCGTCCTGCTGGCCGAGTGCCTGGAACAACTCGAACTCAAACCACAGCATACGTTCCTGGACTGCACACTCGGCTTCGCAGGGCATTCCTTCGAAGCCGCCAAGAGGCTCGGGCCCGAGGGCCTGCTCATCGGCATCGACCAGGACGAGGTGGCCCTCGCGGCCGCCGCCGAGCGCCTGGAGTCGATACCGGCGGGCGAGCGTCCCCAGCTCAAGCTTCTGCGCGGCAACTTCGGGGACATGGACGAGCTACTCGTGGCGGCGCAGGTGCCCGGGATCGACGCGGTGCTGTTCGACCTGGGCGTCTCGTCGGTGCAGATAGACACGGCGTCACGCGGCTTCTCCTTCAAGGAGAACGGCCCCCTTGACATGCGGATGGATCCGGGCACACAAACCCTAACCGCAGCAGAGATCGTCAACACCTACAACGCAGCAGATCTCACCCGGATCATTCGCGGCTTCTCCGACGAGAAGTGGGCCAGCCGCATCGCGGACTTCATCGTGAGGGCCCGCGAGGAGCGCCCCATCGAGACGAGCGAGGCCCTCGTGGACGTCATCAAGGCGGCCATCCCCGCCTCGGCGCGACGCGCCGGGGGACATCCCGCGAAGCGCACGTTCCAGGCCCTCCGGATAGAAGTCAACTCGGAGCTGACCGTCCTGCGTCGAGGACTCGACGCGGCGGTCCGCTGGCTCAACCCCGGAGGGCGCGTGGCTGTCATCAGCTACCACTCCCTGGAGGACCGCATCGTGAAGGACACGTTCGCCTCGTTGGCGGATCGCTGCACCTGCCCGCCGGATCTGCCGGTGTGCATGTGCGGCAAGGAGCCGGTGCTCGACGTCATCACGCGCAAGCCGCTGCTTCCCCGTCCCGAGGAGGTGGAGCGCAACCCGCGGGCCCGCAGCGCCAAGCTGCGCGTCGCGGAGAGGCTCTGACGATGTCAGGCTTTAGGCAGGAGCGGCCCGCCGGGCGCGCTGCCTAAAGCCTGAGCCGTCTCTGGAGTAGATTTTCACGCCGACCGAGCGCCCGAGGGCGCCGCCGAAGGAGGACGAGCCATGAGCGCAGCCCCTGCCTACGCTCCCCTCGTGGAGCGCGCGCCGGAGCGCAGCCGCCGTCCCGAGGTGTCGGTCGTCCGCGGGCAGGGCGCCGACGCCCGCGCCCGCCAGAGCGCCAGCTCGGTGGTGACGGTGGCCCGCGCCATCGCCTGCGTCGTGGTGGTGCTCGCGCTGCTCGGCTTCGTGCGCGTCACCCTGAGCTCCGCCACCGTGGCCACGGCGCTCGAGTCCCAGCAGATCTCCTCGCAGATCGACACCGCCCGCTCGGAGGGCAGCTCGCTGGAGGTCCAGCAGAGCTCGCTGGCCAACCCCACCCGCATCCGCATCGTCGCCTCGTCGCTGGGCATGGCCGCGCCGGCGGCCACCGCCACCATCGACCTGTCGGGCGACGTCGTCGTCACCGACGGCGCCGGCAACCTGTCGCTGTCGGGGAGCGCCGCCGTCCTGGCCCAGGGCTAGGCTGGTCGCCGTGAGCGGCTCCCGCCAGCCCGATCGCGGCCCGCGCCCCGGGGCCGGCCGTTCCCGCGCGTCCCGCGGCGCCCAGTCATCCGCCCTGGTGGGAAGCCGCATGACCATCGCCGTGCTCGTCTTCATGGCGCTGGCCGCCGTGTTCCTCCTGCGCCTGTTCTACCTGCAGGTGATCGTCGCCGACCACTACTCGGCCATGGCCAGCGAGTCGCGCACCGTCAGCTTCACCACCACGCCGCGCCGCGGCACCATCTACGACCGCAACGGCATCGTGCTGGCCACGAGCGTCGAGGCCACCACCATCTACGCCAACCCCTCCGAGGTGACCGACGTCCCCTACACCGCCTTCAGGCTGGCCGAGGTGCTGGGCGGCAAGGAGTCGGACTACGAGAAGGTGCTCGAGAGCGATACCGCCACGTTCGCCTACATCAAGCGCCAGGCCAAGGTGGAGGAGGCCGACGCCGTGCGCGAGCTGGGCCTCGACGGCATCTACTTCATCGCCGACACGCGCCGCGAGTACCCCAACGGGTCCATCGGCGGGCAGGTGGTGGGCTACTGCAACGTGGACGGCGAGGGCATCA
>JAAWAY010000182.1 GCA_022792415.1 Eggerthellaceae bacterium
GAGTGGTACCGGGACGGCAGGCTCAAGGCGTTCGAGGAGGACGGCAGGGTGGTGTACGATACGATCATGGGCCGCAGGAGGCGGCTCGGATACGCGGCCTAGGCATGTCCAAGAATCTGCCGCAGTCCCGTTTGACGACGCCCGGGGACCCGATTCGGCCTCCTGGGGCAGAATCTCCGGAAAGTGGCTGAAGCTGACCAGGTGTTTTGCCGATGAAGGCGCCCACGTGGCCCCGACCAGCGTCGTCAAACCCCCGATTCCTGGCATCTCGCGCCGCGGGACGTGCGCGCCGGCCCCCGCGGACCCCGCGGGACGTGCGCGCCGGCCCCCGCGGACCCCGCGGGACGTGCGCGCCGCCCCTCGCGGACGCCGCAGGACGTGCGCGCCGGCCTCCGCGGACGACGCCGCCCGGCGCCTCGCGGAGCCGCTCGCCGCGCTCGCGGGTTTTCTGGCGCCTGCGCCCCGGCCCCGCGCGACAATAGCCCTCGCACGAGGGCGCCGTCCGCGAGGGGCGGGGCCGCAACCGAAACGGAGGAACCATGCAAGACACCGCGACCAGCATCGACGAGCTCCTTTCCGACGGCATCAAGAGCACGCCCCCGTCGTTCGTCCGCTCCATCCTGGCCGCCGCCTCCGATCCGGCCGTCACCTCGTTCGCCGGCGGGCTGCCCAACCCCATCTCGTTCCCGCAGGCCGAGCTGCTGGACTCGATGACGCGCGTGGTGGCCGAGCGCGGCGCCGACGCGTTCCAGTACTCCATGACCGCCGGCATCCCCGAGCTGCGCGGGTGGATCGCCGATCGCTACAACCGCCGCTTCGGCACCGACTACGTCGCCGACGACGTGCTCATCACCACCGGCTCGCAGCAGATCCTCGACCTGCTGGGCAAGGTGCTGCTGGACAAGGGCGACGGCGTCATCGTGGAGAAGCCCACCTACCTGGCCGCCATCCAGGCCTTCGCGCTCAACCAGCCGACGTTCCGCGAGGTGGAGCTGACCGAGGACGGCCTGGACATCGACGAGCTCAACGCCGCGCTCGACGCCGGCGCCAAGATGATCTACCTCATCCCCAACTTCCAGAACCCCACCGGGCTCACCTACACCGCCGAGGGGCGCCGCCAGGTGCGCGAGGCGCTGGCCGGCCGCAACATCGTGGTGGTGGAGGACGACCCGTACGGCGAGCTGCGCTTCGAGGGCGAGTCGCTGCCCTACATCGGCGGGGTCAACCACCCGCACGGCGTCGTGATGGGGTCGTTCTCCAAGACGGTGACGCCGGGCTTCCGCATGGGCTACCTGCTGACGAAGGACCACGCGCTGCTCAAGGCCGTCAACACCGCCAAGGAGGCCGCCGACCTGCACACCAACGTGTTCGCCCAGTACGCCGTCTACGACTACCTGACCCACCACGACCTGGACGAGCACCTGGTGAAGATCCGCGACCTGTACCGCGCCCAGGCCGCGGCCATGGTGGAGGCGATGGAGGAGTTCTTCCCCGAGGGCGTCGCGTTCACCAAGCCCGAGGGCGGCATGTTCCTGTGGGTGACGCTGCCCGAGGGCGTGTCCACCATGGCTCTGTTCGACAAGGCGCTCGCCCGCAACGTGGCCTTCGTGCCGGGCGACCCGTTCTACGCCGAGCCCGGCGAGCGCAACACCATGCGCCTGAACTTCACCAACGCCGACGAGGACACCATCCGCGACGGCATCCGCCGCCTGGGCGAGGTGATCGCCGAGGAGTTGGCCTAGGCGCCGGGCGGCGAGCCGCCTTCTGATCCTCGCGGTGCCGGGCATCCCTCCGCCAGACGCCGACCCCATCGCGAACAACGCGGGCCCGGCCGGGACATTCCGGCCGGGCCCGCGAGATTTTACGCTCCCTTCACACGCGCCTCACGCTCCCCTCCCACCGCGCCCCTATCCTCTTCGACGACAAAGGGGCGGCCGGGCCGGGCGCCCGCGACGAGCCGAGGAGGCGCACGTGGACGAGATGATGCGGACGGGGCTGGGACTGCTGGGCGGCCTGGCGCTGTTCCTGTACGGCATGAACCTGATGAGCGGCAGCCTGCAGGAGGCCGCGGGCGAGCGGATGCGATCCGTGCTGGCGGCGGTGGGCCGCAACCCCGTGGTGGGCGTGGTCGCCGGCGCCCTGGCCACGGCGGTGCTGCAGAGCTCGAGCGCCACCACGGTGATGGTCATCGGGTTCGTGTCGGCCGGGCTCATGCGCCTGCCCCAGGCCGTCCCCCTCATCATGGGCGCCAACATCGGCACCACCATCACGGCGCAGATCCTGGCCTTCAAGCTGTCAGACTACGTGCTGGCCATCGTGTTCGCCGGGTTCGTCGCCATGTCGCTGGCGCGGCGGGAGAAGGCCAAGCTGGGCGGGCGGGCGCTGTTCGGGTTCGGCCTGCTGTTCCTGGGCATCGGCACCATGGGCGACGCCCTGAAGCCGCTCGCGTCCGACCCGCTGTTCACCGACATGATCACCCAGGTGACGGGCGTGCCCGTGCTGGGCGTGGCCGTGGGCACGCTCATGACGCTCGTCGTGCAGAGCTCGAGCGCCACCATCGCGGTGCTTCAGAACCTGGCCTCGCAGCCCGGCCCCGACGGCGCGAGCCTCATCGGCCTGGAGGGTGCCATCCCCTTCCTGCTGGGCGACAACCTGGGCACCACCATCACGGCGCTGCTGGCGGCAGCGGGCCAGAGCCGCGATGCCAAGCGCGTGGCGCTGTCCCACTGCCTGTTCAACCTGTCGGGCTGTTTGCTGTTCGTGTGGATCATCGGGCCGTTCGCGGCGCTGGTGGCCGCCGTGCCCCCGGCCGGCCCCGAGCTGGAGGTCATCGCGCGGCAGATCGCCAACGCCCACACGCTGTTCAACGTGGCGATGACGGCGCTGTGGCTGCCCTGCGTGCCGCTCATGGTGCGGATGGTGATGGCGCTGCTGCCCGACCGGCCGCCGCGCCCGCGTGACCCGTTGGCCGCGCGCGACCCGCTGCCCGGGGGCATGGCGGCGTAGCACCTGGGAAACGGCCTGCGGGCGGGGGCATCCGCCCGTCCGGGGGCGGGCTACAATGAGCGCCGAGCACCGGCGGAAGGAGCATCATGGCGGGCAGGCCCCTCATCTACTACGTGGAGGACGACGAGCACATCCGCGACCTGGCGGCATACGCGCTGGGTCAGGCGGGGATGGACGTGCGCGGGCTGCCTGACGGGTCGGGGCTGGCGGCCCTGTGCCGGGCCGAGCCGCCCGACGCCGTGCTGCTCGACATCATGCTGCCCGGCGACGACGGGCTCACGCTGCTGCGCCGCCTGCGCGCGGACGAGGCGTGCGCCGACGTGCCCGTCATGATGCTCACGGCCAAGGGATCCGAGTACGATGCCGTGCGGGGGCTGGACGCCGGTGCCGACGACTACCTGGCAAAGCCCTTCGGCATGATGGAGCTCATCGCGCGCGTGAACGCCCTGCTGCGCCGCGCCGCGCGCCCGGCCGCGACGGGATCACGCGGGGGCGGCGAGGAAGGCGAGGTGCTCGAGTCGGGCGGGGTGCGCCTGTCGGCCGCCTCCCACCGCGTGGTGGCCGGCGGGACGGCGGTCGACCTGACGGTGAAGGAGTTCGACCTGCTGCGCGCCCTCATGGCCCGGGAGGGGCGCGTGCTCACGCGCGCCCAGCTGCTCGAGGAGGTGTGGGGCGTGCTCTACCCCGGCGAGACGCGCACGGTGGACGCCCACGTCAAGACGCTGCGCCAGAAGCTCGCCGCAGCCTGCCCCGGGGCCGAGCGGACCGTGGAGACGGTGCGCGGCGTGGGGTACCGCTTCCAGGGCGGCGAAAGCTGATGGGCCGCGCGCCCAGCCTCTCGCGGCGCCTGTTCCGCGCCGTGCTCGCGTTCGCCCTGGCGGGCATCGTGACGTTCTCGCTGGTCATCGCCGGCATCTGCTACGCGTCCCTCGAGCGAGACGCCGCCGCCCGCCTGGCCGGCGAGGCCCAGCGCGCCGCCCGGCTGCTCGACGGGCTGCCCGTCGGCGAGCAGGAGGCCATGCTGGCCGGTCAGCTGGACGATGCCGTGCGGATCACGCTGGTGGCGCCCGACGGCGCCGTGCTGTTCGACAGCGCCACGGCGTCGCAGGACCTGGGCGGGCTGCCCAGCCACGCCGACCGCCCCGAGGTGCGCGCCGCGCTCGAGAGCGGCGAGGGCGCGGCCGTGCGCCGCTCCGACACCCAAGGCGGCGACACCGTCTACGCCGCCGCGGCGCTGGCCGACGGGTCGGTGGTGCGCCTGGCCGAGACGCGCGAGTCGCTCGTCGCCTTCTTCCTGGACGGGCTGGTGGCGCCCCTGGCGGCGGCGCTCGTCATCGCCGCCGTGCTGGTGCTGGTGCTGTCGCGCCTGCTCACGCGCAGCCTCATGCGGCCCCTCGACCAGCTGGACGCGGCGCGGCCCCTGGAGGGCGAGGCCTACGCCGAGATGGTGCCGCTGCTCGCGCGCATCGACTCGCAGCAGCGCACGCTGCGCGCCCAGAACGAGGAGCTGGCGCGCGCCGAGAGCCTGCGCCGCGACTTCTCGGCCAACGTGTCCCACGAGATGAAGACGCCGCTGCAGGTGATAGCCGGCTACGCCGAGCTCATGGCCAACGGCATGGTGCCGCCCGGCGACGTGGCGCGGTTCTCCGGGGTGATCTACGAGGAGTCCCAGGCCATGCGCGCGCTCATCGACGACGTGCTCACGCTCTCGCGCCTGGACGAGCAGGGCGCCGGCACCGCGCAGGCCCCCGTCGACCTGGCCGGGGCCGCGGCGCGCGCGGCGCGCAGGCTGGCCAAGCCGGCGGCCGACGCGGGCGTCTCGGTGGAGGTGGACGCGGAGGGCCCGGCCATGGTGCGCGGCAGCGAGGCGCTGATCGAGCAGATGGCCTACAACCTGGTTGACAACGCCGTGCGCTACAACCACCCGGGCGGCGAGGTGCGCGTGACGGTGCGGCTGGAGGACGCCGCGGGCGCGGAGGCGGGCGCGGGCGCGCGAGATGGCGCAGGCGCCGCGGGCGCGGGTGGTGAGGACGGCGAGGCGCGTGCCGCCAGCGGCCCGGTGGCCGTGCTCATGGTGGACGACACGGGGCCCGGCATCCCCCCGCAGGCGCGCGAGAAGGTGTTCGAGCGGTTCTTCCGCCTGGACAAGAGCCGCTCGAAGGAGACGGGCGGCACGGGGCTGGGGCTGGCCATCGTCAAGCACGTCGCCCTCACGCACGGCGGCAGCGTGTCGGCCGGCGACGCCCCCGGGGGCGGCACGCGCCTCACCGTGCGGCTGCCGGCGATCGCGCCGGGGGCGGAGTAGCGGAACGGGCGCAGCGGGGCGGGGCGGGGCGCGGGACGGGGCGTGGGACGAGCCCACCGCGCGGCGCGGGGCAGGCCTCGCTAGAGCGCCAGCGCGCAGGCCGCCGCGATCGCGCCCGCCGCCAAGCCCAGCGCCGCGCCCGCGACGACGTCACGCGGGTAGTGGACGCCGCCCGCCACGCGCAGCGCCGCCAGGACGACGGCGGCCGCGCCCAAGCCGACCGAGACGGCGGGGGACGCGCACCACCAGCCCGCGGCGATGGCGAAGGCCGAGAACGCGTGGCGGCTCGGCAGCGAGCGGCCCGCCCCGTCGCGGGCGATGAGCGGGGACACGCCGTCACGCTCGTAGGGGCGCGGCGCGTCGATGCGGGCGCGCACGAGGCTCACCAGGGCGAACGCGACGCCGAGGATGCCGACCAGCGGCACGAGGCGCACCGGGTCGCGCGCCGCCTCCAGGGCGAGCAGCACCGCGAAGGCCGCATAGAACACCCAGACGATGGCGCGGTTGGCCGCCCCGAGCGCCCGGGCGAGCGTCGGGCGGGCGCCGCACCACGCGGCCCAGCGGGCGTAGCGTCGCGCGTAGGGACGCGCCTCGGGTGCGCCTGCGTCGCACATCAGGCCCCCTCCCCCGTCACCGCGTCCAGCACCTGGCCCACCGGGGCGGCCACGCACAGGTCGGCGCGGCGGTCGGCGTCGGTGGGGCTCAGGTTGACGATGGCCAGGTGGTCGCCCTGGAAGTAGCGCAGGAGCCCGGCCGCCGGGTACACCACCAGCGACGTGCCCGCCACCACCAGCAGGCGCGCCTGGGCGACGGCCATCGCGGCCGCCTCCAGCACGGCCCCGTCGAGCGGCTCCTCGTAGAGCACGACGTCGGGCTTGACGACGCCCCCGCACGAGCAGCGCGGCACGCCGTCGGGCGACGCCGCGCGCAGGGCCAGCATCTCGTCCAGGTCGTAGGCCCGCCCGCAGCCCACGCAGCGGTTGCGGTGCACGCTGCCGTGCAGCTCCATCACGTTCCGGCTGCCCGCCGCCTGGTGCAGCCCGTCGATGTTCTGCGTGACCACCGCCGCGCAGGTGCCCTGCCGCTCCAGCTCAGCCAGGGCCCGATGGGCCGCGTTGGGCCGTGCGGCGGGGTGCACCATGTGGTCGAAGTAGAAGTCGAAGAACGCGCGCGGGTGCGCGTCGAAGAACGAGCGCGACACCATCTCCTCGGGCGAGCGCTCGCGTCCCTGGGAGAACACACCGCCCGCGCTGCGAAAGTCGGGGATGCCGCTCTCGGTGGACACGCCCGCCCCGCCGAAGAACACCAGGCCGCCCGGCGGGCACTCCCCCACCCAGCGGCGCAGCGTCGCGACGCCGCGCTCCGCCTCCTCGCCGCGCGATCCGGCCGCATCCGCTGGCGACACCGTGGGCGGCGCGGCGCCCGTGTCCGCAGGCGTCGGCCCAGCCGCCTCCAAGGCCTCCCGGCCCGTCGCGTTCGCGTTTGCCGACGTCGACGTCGCCGCGAGCGCGCCCCGGTCTCGATCGCCCATGTCCCACCACCTCGCATCCGCACCGAATCCTTCGAGGTACAGGATAGCCCACCGGCGCGGCCGCCACCATACAACCCGCGGGACGCGACCTTCAGCCGTTCCCGGCATGAAGCCCACCAGACGGCCCTCCGCCCTTCGACGGCCCTCTACCACATAGCGCCAGGCGGCCCGCCTCCTTCCAGCATGAGCCCCCTCGGCCGCGCAGGCCATCAGACGCGACCTTCCGACCTCCCAACCTCCCCCCCTTCCTCTTCCCCCCTTCCTACCTTCCCCCCTTCCGACCCTCCTTCCGACCATCTCCCATCCCCCTTTCCTTCCCGCCTTTCCACCTCCCTGCCTCCCGGCAACCTGCCAGTGACCCGCCAGCCGCCTTCAGCGACTTTTCACCCCGCCTCCATCCAGAATCGACGGTTTGTCGCCATGCGGCCAGCATCCTAAGACGCACAGGAAGCCCAGCGCCACACAAAACGGATCGATGTCTTTCGCTGACCTGGGGTTTCATCAAGAGGCCGTGCTACAACAAAGCAGGGCGAGCGAACAAACCGTCAATTCTGGATGAAATGCGAGCAAGAACGGGATGCACGCCGTCAGGCACACGCGCGATGCCGGGAAGGCTAGACGCACGCGGCGCCGAAAAGATCAGTCACGTGCGATTCAGGGAAGACCGGCCACACGCGCGATATCGAAAGAATCGACCACCCGCGCGGAGTCGGGAATGCGGTCGCGCGAGACCAGGAAGTCCGAACGACGCGCCAGGACGGCCGCCTCGAGATGCTGACCTCTGAGGCAGGGTCGTACGTCGGCCCGCCTCGCGCGGGACGCCGGATCTTCGCGCCACCGCGGGTCGGGACGTGGGACGCGAGGAGGGGCGAACGGTAAATCGCGCCATTGCATCCAGCTATATGAAGTTCAATAGAAAAGGGCCCAACACGGGGCGAGCGGCCTACTCACGGGGGTGAGCGGCGACAGGCTCCCGAGGCTCGTAGGGGCGCTGCTCGCGCCAAACGGCGAGGATGGTACCGGCCAGCTTACGGGCGACCGCCGAGACGGCCACCCAGTGGTGCTTGCCGCGATCACGCAGAGCCTGGTAGTAGTCCCCGTAGTAGGGGTCAGCCCTCCTTGCGGCGTCGGCCGCGATCATGAGCGCCCGGCGCAGGTAGGGGCTGCCGCGCTTGGACATGTGGGCGCGCCTCCCCTCGAACTGCCCGGACTGGAAGCGCGAGGCGTCCATGCCAGCGTAGGCGATTACCTTGGAGGCGTCCCCGAAGGAGGAGGCGTCGCCCAACTCCGAGGCGATGGCGGCGGCGGTCACGACGCCCAGGCCCGGGACGGTGAGGAGCACGGCGGCGGAGGAAGCGGCAAGCTGCTCGGCGCAGAGCACGTCGAGTTCCGCTATGGCGCGGTCGAAGCCGTCCAGGAGGCCGAGCAGGACGCGGGCCTCGCAGGACAGGGCCTCGGAGGGGCAGCCGACCGAGGCGCGGGCGGCCCCGACGAGGGCGCAGGCCCGCTCGTGCCCGTGTCGGCCCCGGGAGGCGGTAGAGAGCAGCGCCGCCAGGGCCTCCGGGTCGGCGTCGGCCAAAAGGCACGGCGAGGGGTAGGCCGCCAGCACCGCGCGGGAGGAGGCCGACCAGAGGCCGCCCATGACGCGGGCGAACTCCGGGAAGACACGGTCAATGACGGCGGTGAGGCGGTTCTTGGCCTGGGTTCGCTGCGCCACCACCTGCGAGCGGCAGCGGGTGAGGTGGCGCAGACCCTCCGCGTCAGGCGGGAGGGCGGGGACGGGCTCCGGTCGGTAGAAGCGCCCAAACTGCGCGATGGCCACGGCGTCCACCGCGTCGGTCTTGCACTTGCGCACCGTCTCGGCGCGACGGAAGGCCGAGACGCGGGCAGGGTTCACGACAGCCACGCGCCACCCCGAGGCGGCGAGGTGTCGGGCGAGGGCCACGTGGTAGTGGCCGGTGGCCTCCAGCACGACGAGCGAGCCGGACGGCGCGGCCCCGCGGGATTGGAGCCAGGACGCGAGGGACGCGAACCCGGCGGCGTCGTTGGAGAAGGAGAAGGGAGGCCCGACGACCCCTCCCCCCTCGTCGACGGCGGCGGCAACGTGGAAGGCCTTGGCGACGTCGATGCCGACATAGAGCATGGAGAAACCTCCCTCCTGCCTCCCCGCGCGCCCCGCCCCACAAGATCTTCGGTCATGCGGCCCCTGGGGCGCACCAGCCGAATACGCGGCACAGGCGGGGAGGCGGGAGGGCTGACTATGTAGATGACTAGACGAGGCCGGCGGCTGCCAGCTGCTCGGCCTCCCTGACCTGACGTGTGCGGGCGGCGCAGCGCCTGGAGCGTATGTACTGCGATATGCCGTAGGCCGACTTGCTGGACAGTATCAGCAGCCAGTCGGAGTTGTTGCGGGCCGCGTAGTTCCAGAGCGCGGCGAACTCGTTGACGTCGTTGTCCTCCACGAACGCCGTCATGTCCGCGAGCATGGACAGCTCCTCGGACTTGGAGAGCGCCCGGGAGAAATCGCACGTGATGCCGGAGAGGCGCACGACCGAGTCGACCGGGTAGGGGTGCTTGGAGGGGTCGTCGAGGTGGCAGAGGTAGCGGCACATGGTGCGGAAGCTGCGCACCGGCTCGAAGAACTCCACGCCCGTGAACGCGAAGTCCTCGCGCACCTGGGAGAGGGCCTTCACGCTCTCGTAGCGGGCCACTACGTGGACGTGGGGCTTCACGGGCTGCCCGTCGGCGTCCACGTCGGCGTCGTGCAGGACGTAGGCGATCGGAACGTGCAGGTCGCGCATCATGCCCTCCCAGCCCTCGGGGAGGGACTCGGGGTAGCACACGAACGTCCAGCAGGGCTTGCGCTTGGAGGGGTCGTACTTCGCCATGGGGTGCTCCTTACGTGATTAGTGAATACTGATGCAATTGGGGGGCAGACGTAGCAGGCCCCCCAATCGCCCCTGCCGGGGGCAACGGCCCGGCTCCGCGCGGAAAGACGGTGCTATTCCGCGCTGCGCTGCGCCGGGAGCGGACGGTCGCCGCCCGGGGGCAGGGGTGCCCCCTGCCCCCGCCCCCGGGCGTCGCCCGGCACCTGCCGGAAGAGCGCACAACTGTCGTAGAGGCGACGGTAGCAGCGGCGCGGAAAGAGCCAGGAGACGCCGATGCGCTGGCCGAGGCCGTAATAGCAGCTAACCGCACAGAAGAGCCTCCCGGCAAAGGGGAGCGAGAGCAAGCGAGCGACGAGGCCGAAGCTGGCGAGGCGGCGGTGCTTCACCTCGACCTCGATGAGCGCCCGTATCTGGCGGTCTATCATGCGGTCGTGCTGGGCTATGAGCACGACGCGGTAGCCAAGCTTGCGGTGCTGGGAGAAGAACTCGATCCACGAGAGCCGGTCGCGCTGCGACCAGTCGCGGCTGTTGAACACCAGCTGCGCCTCGTCGATGACGAGCAGGATATCATCCTCGCGCACCCTGCGCCCGCCCCAGCGGGCCCGGGCAATCTCATAGAGCCGGGGCGGCGAGAGCGCGTCGTTGGGGACGTACCTGAAGCGCTCGGCGTAGCCGCGCGTCTCCGGGTTGACGTCGAAGTTGGCGACGACGGGGGCGCGGCGCCACACGAGCGCGTCGCGTATCTCCTTGGCCGCGTGCATGGACTTGCCCGAGCCGGGCGTGCCGGAGTAGAGGTAGATCACAAGCGCCTCCTCCCTACTTGACAGAGTTTATGAAGTCCATGACCACAAGGGCGACGTTGACCGCGATGATCGCGCCGACCCAGACGGTCAGGATGGTTATGAGGTCGCCCACCGGGATAAGCCAGTTGAGCGCGCCCAGGGCGTCGGCCACGGGCTGCGGGACGGCGAGGGGGAGCGATGCCACGTCGATGGTGGGCAGGAGGCCCAGGAGCAGCAGCACCAGCTGCAGCCCAGCGCCCGTGAGGAAGTCGATGATCTGCGTTATCACGTCGCACCACCCGCCCCGGTGCGGAAGATGAAGGACTTGGACGAGAGCAGGAGGCCGCACGCGAACAGCAGCCGCACCGCCCAGCCGACGACGTCCGCGAACCCCTGGTAGCCGGAGAGGTCGAGGACAAGCGACTCGCCCATCACCTCGAAGGAGACGACCGGCGCGGCGGCGTCGGCCTCGAGGAGCCCGAGGCACTGCTTGACGATGGCGGGGACGCAGAAGGGGAACACGCCCGAGAGCGCGCCGAAAACATCGGAGGTGAGGGCAGAGAGCCGCGAGAAGTCCAGGTCGCCCAGGATGGCGTCGGCCACGTCCTCGGCCAGGCCGAGGCGCAGGAGGGACTGTATCTCGCCCAACTCGTCGTAGAGGCGGTCGGGTATGGAGACATCGACGGAGGGGAGGTCGAGGGCTCCCATACGGTTATAGACCATCGCCAGAAGTTGGGCAACTGAATGCACCTCACGGGAGGAACCAGGCAGTGTTCCGCTGTAGTAGCCCGCAGACCACAAGCCTGCAAGAAGCTGCGATACCGTGTGGGAGGTGCGGGAACTGCTGGGCAGGGCGCCCTCGAAGGTGAAGCGCCCGTCGGTGACGAGCATGGC
>JAAWAY010000183.1 GCA_022792415.1 Eggerthellaceae bacterium
AGTGGTACCGGGACGGCAGGCTCAAGGCGTTCGAGGAGGACGGCAGGGTGGTGTACGATACGATCATGGGCCGCAGGAGGCGGCTCGGATACGCGGCCTAGGCATGTCCAAGAATCTGCCGCAGTCCCGTTGGTAACGATTGGCCGGGCCTCTCAACGCGGGAGATGCCTCGTCTCGGGCTATTTCCCCAGGTGGCGGATGCCCATCGACGCAACCCGGCTTTCGCGGGCGCGGTAAAAGCGTTCCCAACCGCAAAAAACGCGCAGGTAGGGGCCGGCGAACGTGTAGGCGGAGTCGATGGACGATCAAGCAAACTGAAGTCGATGGACGATCAAGCAAACTGAGGGCGATGGGCGAACGAACAAACTGAGGTCGATAGGTAATGTGCAAGCAGGGCCGATGCGTAGATGGGCGAGCTGCCCGTGGGGACGGAGTGTGCGGCGTTGCGTGCCCAACCACCAGCCCCTCATGGAACTGTCGATCGCCGGCTGCCCGCGGAGGGAACGGGGCGCGCGGTGTTGCGTGGGCAAAGCGGTGATCTGCGGGCACCGGCGGGCGAGCTCGTTCAAGGGCGGGATTTTTGCTCACTTTCGGCGGCTTCCGAGTGCCGTAGCCCGCCTCTTTCCGCAAGCACTCCTTCTCAGCTACTGCCGACCTGGGGAAACACCAGAGAGCCCTTGCTCTTTCGGACGATTTGCCGAGGGCAACGCTCGGAAACCGTCGAAAATGAGCAGAATGCGCCGACGGAAGGTGCGCGACGGGCAGCTCGCCTTCGTGCGCGATGTGGCTTTCGGGGTGTCGCCGCCACAGCGAAGGTTCGCGTGTACAATGGCGGGGCTTGAAAGAGAGGGCCCGTGCGTATTCCTGGCCGGAAACGAGGCCGGAGTCGAAGGACGAAGGCTGGAGCTCGGAAAACGTGGGCGAGAGTTGAGAGCCTGGATCTGGGGGGCAGGAGTTACGTCTCGAAAAGCGAGAGCGAGAGACGAAAGCTTGGATCCGGAACCGGAGCTCGGGAATTGAGGGTGAAGGCTTGGATCCGGGGCCGAAGCTCGGGAGTTGAGAGCGAAGGCCGCCGGTAGGCGAAGGCTTGAGCCTGGGGATCGGTGCTGAGATGCGGAGCCCGGGAAGCGAGCGTGGAAGGCGCGGGTCGGAGACCGGGGCTCAGAAATCGACGGACATGGGTCGGAGACCGGAGCTCGGGAATCGACGGGCGCGGGTCGGAGGCCGAAGCTCAGGACGCGATAGGCGCGGGCTGGAATCGGCGAGCGCGGATCGGAAGCGGATAGGTGGGAGGAGGACCGCATGGCTGACAACGGGGGCTACCAGATGAACCGCCGCCTCGGGGTGGCCGCGGTGCTCGTGGCCACGACGGGCATGGGCCTGTCGGGCCTGCTCACGCGCGGGGCCACGCGCGTCGACTTCTTCGGCTCGGAGCTGGTGGGCGGCGAGTCCATCGGCGCCTTCATGACGGTGGGGCGCATGGTCATGGGCCTGGCGCTGTTCCTGGTGCTGCTGCTGGCCACGCGCAAGGCGGGGCTGTTCCGCCGGACGCGGCTGACCCCCGCCATCGCGCTGGGCGGCCTGCTGTCGGGCATCTCATTCGCCTTCTATATGGTGGCGGCGCTGCTCACCACGCTGGCGAACGCGGTGTTCCTCATCTACACGGGGCCGCTGTTCTGCACGGTGCTGGCCCGGGTGTTCCGCAAGGAGCCCATCAGCCGCTTCCAGGGTGCGTGCCTGGCGGCGGTGTTCGCGGGCATGCTGCTGACGTCGGGCCTCGTCGGCTTCGACGAGACGGGCCTGGTGCTGGGCGCGGGGGCCGCGGCCACGGACGCCTATCCGCATCAGGCGCTCGGCAACGCGCTCGGCCTGCTGTCGGGCGTGTTCTACGGCGTGTCGCTGTTCTGCAACGGGTACCGCAAGGACTGCGACTCCACGGTGCGCGGCGTGTGGAACTTCCTGTTCGCCACGGTGGGGTCGCTGGCGGTGGCCGTGGCCATGACGGGGGCGTGGCCCTTGGGCGACGTGGCGCTCTCGCCCGTGAACGGGGCCTTCGCGGTGGCGCTTTGGGTGATATGCGGGCCTGTCGGGATGGGCTTTCTGCTGGTGGCGGGGCGCAACCTGCCGGCGGTGGAGTACGCCACCATCTCGTACTGGGAGTGCGTCGTGTCGCTGGCGGCCAGCGCGCTCGTGTTCGCCGAGCCGCTCTCGGCGGCGACGCTGGCGGGTGGGGCGCTCATCATCGCGGGCGGTGCGCTGCCGGCGCTGGGCGCGCTGCGGCCGGGGACGCAGGCGGCTGCGGATACGGCGCCCGAGGAAGCTCCCGCGTCCGACCTCGACCTGGAGCCGGACTTCCGCGGCGTCTAGCGCACGGGCCACCGGCTGTGGGTCGCGGGGTGTGGCGCACCGGCCATGGGCCGCGGGTCGTGCTCGCCCCTCCGCCGCCCTGCGTAACCTCGAGCCCGCTCGAGCGCCAACGCCGCCCCCGGACCGAACGCCGCGGGCGGGTAAATTTCCGGTTCCCCCGGCTATGACCTGCGCTATCCTAGCAACAGCCCTAGGGGGAGGGGCATGTTCGTTAACAAGTAGTCAGCAGGTCGATGGACGCCGCGCTTGGCAGTCGCCGGGCCGCCGGGTGGTCAGAACGCCCCATCGGGCACCGCGTCGCCGGGCACTCCGGGCGTACCCCAACACCGACCCGTAGACTGGTTAGTTGGCCTTCCTGCCTCGGCCCCGGGCTGCCATGTCCGCGGGCGCCGACGCCCTGGCCTCGGCTCCCCTGTTGGTTGGGAGTAACCCATGAGCCAAGCAACCGCCGTTCCCGAGAGCGGCATCATCAAGAAGGTGGCGCTGTCCTCCTTCCTGGGGAACTTCATCGAGTGGTTCGACTACGGTTCCTACGCGTACTACGCGGTCATCATCTCGGCGGTGCTGTTCTCCGCCGACGACCCCGACACCGCCGACCTCATCGGCACGTTCGCGGTGTTCGCCATCTCGTTCGTCATGCGTCCCATCGGCGCGCTGTTCTGGGGGTCCATGGGCGACAAGAAGGGCCGCAAGTGTACGCTGTCCGTGTCCATCTTCCTCATGTCGGGTGCCACGTTCCTCATCGGCTGCCTGCCCACCTACGCGGCCATCGGCATCGGCGCCCCGCTGCTGCTGCTGGTGCTGCGCATGGTCCAGGGCTTCTCGGCGGCGGGCGAGTACGCCGGCGCGGCCACGTTCCTGGCGGAGTACGCACCCACGAACAAGCGCGGCCTGTACTGCTCGCTCGTGCCGGCGTCCACGGCGGTGGGCCTTTTGGCGGCGTCGTTCCTGGCGTTCCTCACCACGGCGCTGCTGAGCCAGGAGGCGGTGCTTAGCTGGGGCTGGCGCATCCCGTTTCTGCTGGCCGGCCCGCTGGGCTTCATCGCGCACTACATCCGCACCAAGCTGGAGGACTCGCCGACGTACCAGGCCATGCAGGCCGTCGTGTCGGGTGAGGAGGACGACACGCCCCATCCGGTGCGCGACCTGTTCAAGCACCACCTGCGCGAGCTGATCATCTCGTTCGGCGCCTGCACGCTCAACGCCGTCGGGTTCTACGCGGTGCTGACGTATTTGCCCACCTACCTGGAGACGGCCGTGGGCATGCCCACCGGCGAGTCGCAGATGGCCACGAACATCGCGCTGGTGGTGTACGTGGCGTTCATCTTCCTGTCCGGCAAGATGTCAGACCGCTTCGGCCGCAAGAAGATGCTCATTACCGCGTGCGTGCTGTTCGTGGTGCTGACGGTGCCGGCGTTCCTCATCCTGAACACGGCCAACTTCGTGCTGGTGCTGGGCGCCGAGCTGGTGCTGTGCTTCATCCTGACGCTCAACGACGGCACGCTGTCGTCGTACCTCACCGAGACGTTCCCCACCGAGATGCGCTACACGGGCTTCGCGCTGTCGTTCAACCTGGCCAACGCCATCTTCGGCGGCACGGCGCCCATGATCAGCACGTGGCTCATCGCCATCACGGGCTCCACGATGTCACCGGCGTGGTACATGGTGGGCGTGGCCCTGGTGGCGCTGGTGGCCATGATCCTGTCGCACGAGAACTCCCACAAGCACCTGGACGAGGTGTAGGGGACGGCGCTTCCGCGGGGCCCGAGACGCATGGCGTCGGGGCTCGGCGGGTGCGCGGTCCCGTGCCTGCGGCCGGCTGAGGGGCCGACCCGCGCGGACGCACAGAACCGACCTGCGAAAGAGAAGGGAACCTATGAGCACCTACCATCGCATCTTCGCCGCCCTCGACGGGACGGACGCCCAGAACGCCGTCCTGGACCGGGCCGTGGCCCTGGCCCGCGCCAACGGGGCGGAGCTGTATTTGGCTCACGTGGTGGACTCGCTGCCCACCGACGCCAACGGCACGGACTACCAGGCCCTCGCCTCGGGCGTACGCGAGGCCATGGAGGAGACGCTCGCGCCGGTGCTCGACGAGCTGGCGGCCGATCCGGCCGTGCCGGCATGCTCGTTCAAGGTGGGCGTGGGGCGTGTGCCCGACGTGCTGGGCGACCTGGTGGAAGAGTGGAATCCCGACCTGGTGGTGTGCGGCGAGCGCGGCTACTCCGACATCAAGTACGCGTTCGTGGGCAGCGTGTCCAAGCATCTCATCCGCACGTGCCGCTGCGACGTGCTGGTGGTGAAGGGGGAGTAGGGCGATCTCACGGGGGGCGTGGGGCGCGACCCCCTGCCACGCTGCCACCCCCCCCCCGCCGACCCGACGTCTCGCCATTCGTTTTTGGAGGAACCATGATCAACGAGAAGATGTATGCCCTGGGCGACGAGCCCAGCGCCATCCGCGAGCTGTTCGCCTACGGCTTGGCCCGCAAGGCCGAGATCGGCGACGACAACGTGTTCGACTACTCTATCGGCAACCCGAGCGTGCCGGCGCCCGCGCTGGTGCGCGACACGATCATCGAGCTCATGGACGAGGATCCGGTGTCTCTGCACGGTTACAGCCCCGCGGCGGGCGACCCGGCCGTGAAGCAGGTGATCGCCGACCACATCGCCGCGCGCTACGGCGTGCCCGCCACGCCGGGCAACCTGTACCTGACCGCGGGCGCCGCGGCCGGGCTGGCCATCTCCCTCTCGGCCGTCACGCAGCCGGGGGACGAGGTCATCGTCATCAGCCCGTACTTCCCGGAGTACAAGACGTGGATCGAGGCGGCCGGCTGCGCCATCGTGGAGGTGCCGGCGCAGGTGCCCAGCTTCCAGATCGACGTGGACGCCGTGGCCGCGGCCATCACGCCGCGCACGAGCGCCGTCATCGTCAACTCGCCCAACAACCCGGTGGGCGCCGTGTACACGCGCGAGAACCTGGAGGCCCTGGCCGCGGCGCTCTCGGCCAAGGAGCAGGAGCTGGGCCGGCCGCTCTACCTCATCAGCGACGAGCCCTACCGCGAGATCACCTACGGCGCCGACGTGCCCTATGTGCCCTGCGTGTACCCGCGCACCATCGTATGCTACTCGTATTCCAAGGCGCTGTCGCTGCCCGGCGAGCGCATCGGCTGGGTGTACGTGTCGGACACTGCCCCC
>JAAWAY010000013.1 GCA_022792415.1 Eggerthellaceae bacterium
GCGCCTGGACGAGGTGCTCTACGAGGGCACCGGGCGCATCGACACCCGCCTGGCAGCCCTGAAGGAGGAGTTCGAGCGGCTGTCCGAGAGCACCGTGGCCGAGAAGACCGAGCTCAACTGGGCCTTCAACGTCAAGCCCACCCACGCCGCCCACCTGGCGAAGCTGTGGCTGACCAACGAGCCGGCCAACTACCTGGCGCGGCTGCGCGGCGAGGCGCGCCCGGCGTGCTCGGACTTCGACTACCCCGACCAGCAAAACGGCGTACGCTCGCCCGCGTGGAACGCCGACGGCACGGCCAACTGCACGTTCAAGGGCGAGGTGACCGACGGCATGGGCGACGGGCGCGCGCTGTCCGACGAGGACGGCAACCCCGTGGCCGCGGCCGGCAGCGTGGTGGCGCCGGGCTTCTCGCGCGCGAACACGAACGAGGCCTTCGACGCGGCCAACGCCCAGCTGGAGGCGGGACGCGCCGGCACGTCGTCGGTGGCGGGCGCGGCGCCGGCCGTGCCCGAGGCGGCGCGGGCCACCGTGGCGCGCGACCCGCTGCTCGAGCAGATGATGGCCGAGGAGGCCGAGCGCGCGGCCGCGGAGGCGGCCGGCGAGGGCGTGCGTGGGCGTGGGCGGCAGACGCGGGACGCGGGCGGCCTGCGGGGCGCTGGCGGGCGCGCCGGGGCGCGTGACGCCCGCAAGCTCGACAAGCTGCGCGACCGACGACCGGGCGGCGAGAGCGAGGCGGGGGCGTCCCGCGGCGATGGCGGCGAGAGCGGCACGGGTGCGTCCCGCGGCGCGGAGCTCGGCGGGCGGCGCGGCGCGGGCGCCAAGTACGTGCGCATCGACGAGGACGCGGGCGGCGGAAGCGACGCAGGGAAGGACCGAGGAGGAAGCCCATGGAGCAGACGCTGAGCATCGACACCGCCACGGGCCAGGAGGCCCCCGCGGAGCTGTCCAGCGAGCGCGTCAAGGGCATCTTCTCGGCCATCGCCAAGAAGTACGAGCGCTTCAACGCCATCTCGAGCTTCGGGGCCTACAAGGTGTGGCTGGCCGGCATGATGCGCCAGGCCGACATCGACGGCGACGACGAGGTGCTCGACATCGCGGGAGGCACCGGCGACGTCACGTTCGCCTGCGCGCGGGCCAAGCACCCGCGCCGCATCCAGTGCACCGACCTGGTGCCCGAGATGCTCGACGTGGCGCGCGCCCATTACGCCGACGGCGCCGCGGGCGACGTGCCCGTGGGGTTCGCCGTGGTGGACGCCCAGGACATCCCCTACCCCGACGCCAGCTTCGACGCCATCACCATGGCCTACGGCATCCGCAACATGCCCGAGCGCGAGCGCGCCCTGGCCGAGATGCTGCGCGTGCTGCGGCCCGGCGGCTCGTTCACGTGCCTGGAGTTCTCGACGCCGCCCAACCGCGCCTGGCGCGGGCTCTACCACTTCTACCTGCGCCACCTCATCCCGTTCTGGGGCGGCCTCATCACGGGCGACCGCGACGGTTTCGTGTACCTGTCGCGCTCCATCAAGGCGTTCCCCGACCAGGAGGCCTACGCCGCCATGCTGCGCGACGCCGGGTTCGCCGACGTGGCGTGGAAGAACTACACCGGCGGCATCGCGGCCGTGCACACCGCCCGCAAGCCACGCTAGAAACACGGCGGTCTCGGGGTATGACGACGTCAAATCCTTTTCCTGCATTTTGTAAATTTCGTTACTGATATAACATTTTTTCCGGAAATTTCGTTACCATTTATACGAAAAAAGGAAGGATGGGGTCATGCGCAGGAAAATATCCCAGCAGCTCACCGCATGGAGGAAGTCACCCACGCGCAAGCCCCTCATCGTCCAGGGGGCACGTCAGGTCGGCAAGACGTACTCCGTTCTGCGGTTCGCCGACGAGGAGTTCGACAGCGTCATCCACGTCGACTTCTCCGCCCAGAGGAGCTTTTGCGACCTGTTCGAGGGGGATATCACCCCCTCAGCCCTCATCCCGCAGATCGAGGCGCTCGCGAGAACGCCCCTCGATCCCGAACGCACCCTGCTCTTCCTCGACGAGATTCAAGCCTGCCCGCGCGCACTCACCTCGCTCAAGTACTTCTACGAGCGAGCGCCCGAGTACCATGTCGTGGCCGCCGGCAGCCTGCTCGGCGTTGCCCTGGGGCGCGACGAGTACTCCTTTCCCGTCGGAAAGGTGGATCAGGTGTCGCTGCACCCGCTCGACTTCGAGGAGTATCTCTGGGCCCTTGGCGAGGAGCGCCTCGGGAACCTCATCATTCAGAGCTGCGAGTCGGGAAGCGCCTTGGGCCTTCACGAGCGCGCCCTTGATCTCTATCGATCGTATCTCCTGGTGGGCGGAATGCCCGAGGCGGTGCGGGCCCACGCAGCCGGTGCCATGCTGCTGGAGGTAAGGCGGGTGCAGCGATTCCTCGTCGATGCCTACCTCGCCGATATGACGAAGTACGCGAGTCCCCTGGACTCGTCCAAGATCCTGAACGTCTGGCGAAGCGTCCCCGAGCAGCTCGCCAAGGAGAATCACAAATTCCAGTACGCGACCATCAGTTCATCCGCCCGCGCACACCAATACGAGGCGCCCATCAACTGGCTCCACGCGGCCGGCCTCGTCTCGTTCTGCTATCGGGTGAGGGAGGGCCGCACTCCCCTTCCCGCCTTCGCCGAGCACGACTTCTTCAAGCTGTACCTCCTGGACACGGGATTGCTCACCACCTTGATGGGCGTCGAGGAGGCGGATCTCTCCCCTGCGGCCGACAAGGGGGCGGCCTTCCGCGGAGGCATAGCCGAGAACTACGTCATGCAGCAGCTCGTAGCCGGCGGCATCGAACCGTTCTACTGGGGAACGGCAAGCAAGTCGGAGGTTGACTTCATCGTCGACCTCGAGGGCCGCGGCGCCGTTCCCCTTGAGGTCAAGTCCGGCAAGAACGTGACCGCTCGAAGCTTGGAGGCCTACCGCAAGGCATACCAGCCGGCCCAGGTGATTCGACTCTCCGCCAGGAACTTCGGTGACGAGGGCGGCATACGGAGCGTGCCCCTCTACGCCGCCTTCTGCCTGGGACGGGGCAGCCGCCCATAACGGAGGCCTCCGGCCACGCCTCATGCGCTACACTGACCGACATCCGCCGTGCACACCGCCCGCAAGCCACTCTGAGAGGAGCCATCATGGAGCGAATCGCCAGCTTCTGCGTCGACCACAACGCGCTCGAGCCGGGCGTGTACGTGTCGCGCAGCGACGCCGATCCCGCCACCGGCTGCGTCACCACCACGTTCGACCTGCGCATGACCGCGCCCAACCGCGAGCCGGTGCTGGACACAGCCGCCGTGCACGCGCTCGAGCACCTGGGGGCCACGTTCCTGCGCAACGACGCCGAGTGGGCCGACCGCGTCATCTACTTCGGGCCCATGGGCTGCCGCACCGGGTTCTACCTGGTGGTGTTCGGCGCGTGCGAGCCCACCGACGTGGCGCCGCTCGTGACGCGGCTGTTCGAGTTCGCCCGCGACTTCGAGGGCAACATCCCCGGCGCCTCGCCCGAGGAGTGCGGCAACTACCACGACTCCGACCTCAACCAGGCCCGCTGGTGGGCGCGCCGCTACGTGGCCGACACGCTGTCGTGCCTGGACGAGGCCCACACGACGTACCCGGCGCTGCTGGCGTAGCGCCCGACGGGGGGCTCGGCTGCGGCTCGCGCCCGGGTCGCAGGCGGCGCGCAAGCCGCCCCCGCCCCCGTATCCTCCCCGAGAAAGCGAGACACCATGAAGTACGGCATCATCGGCGCCATGGACGTCGAGGTGGAGCTGCTGCGCGCGGCCATGGGGCCGGCCGCCTCGAGCGGACGCGCGGCTGGCGAGGCACTCGAGGCGGCCGTCGAGCGCGACCTCGTCGACGCCGGGCAGACACCGCTCGACGGCGACTCCCCCGCATTGGGGGCCACGTCCCGCGTGACGTGCGTGGCCGGGCGCGACTTCTGGGAGGGCGCCATCGACGGCACGCCCTGCGTCGTCGTGCAGTGCGGCGTGGGTATGGTGAACGCCGCGTCCTGCGCCCAGGCGCTCATCGACCGGTTCGCCGTGGACGCCGTGGTCAACACCGGCGTGGGCGGGTCGCTGGACGCGCGCATCGACATCGGCGACGTGGTGGTGGCCACCGACGCCGTGAACTGGCTGATGGACGTGGAGAACCTGGGCTACGCCCCCGGCCAGACGCCGGGCATGGACGTGGCCTTCGCCACCGACGACGCGCTGCGCGCCGCGGCGGCGAGCGCCGCGCGGGCCGAGGGTGTGACCCCGCACGAGGGGCGCGTGGCCTCGGGCGACCGCTTCGTGCGCGATGTGGCCGACAAGGAGCGCATCGCCGCGGTGTTCGGCGCACGCTGCTGCGAGATGGAGGGCGCCGCCATCGCCCAGGTGTGTGCGGCGAACGACGTGCCCTGCGCCATCCTGCGCGCCATCTCCGACAAGGCCGACGGGTCGGACGCGGTGGACTACCCCGTGTTCGAGGAGGCGGCCGCGCGCCACTGCGCCGCCATCACGCGCCGCCTGCTCGCCCGCGGGTAGGGGCGCTCCCTCCCACCCTAGGCCGGGTACTCCAGCTTCAGCTCGCGCAGGCGCCAGCCGCCGGGCGCGGCGTCGTCGGCCTGCGCCACGTTGACCGAGGCCGCCACGGCCAGGCCGTCCAGCAGCGCGCGGTTGCGCGGGTGCGTGAGCAGGCTGCCGTCCTCGCCGTTCTCCGCGAAGCGCTCCCCTGCCGCGCGCAGCCGATCGCGCGCCACGGGCACGTCGCCGTCGAACACCTTGAGCGCGCGGTAGAAGAAGTCGCCGCCGTCCAGCTCGTACAGGCCCTCGTCCGCGGGGTGATCGCGGTTGACCTGCAGGATCTGGTCGCGGTTCTTGTTGTCGAGCGAGCAGTAGTGCACGCCCAGCGACAGCCCCTCGTCCAGCGCGAACTCCACCAACTCCAGGCAGGCCAGCTCGCTGCCGGCGATGGGCAGGCCTCCCGCGTAGCCGTAGTCGTAGAGCACGTCGAACGCGGGGTTCCTCACCGCGAGGCCGCGACGTGCGTACTCGTCCCAGTTGGCGTAGGGGAAGCAGAACTCCAGCAGGTTAATGCCGAACGCGCCCAGCTCGTCCATGCCGCGCAGCAGCCGGCGCATGGCGTCCTCGGTGCCGGGTATGACGGGCATCTCCACCATGACGTCGGGGATGAGGTCGCGCGCCAGGGCCAGCTTGGCCAGCGCGTCCTCGATGGCGGCTGCGTCCGCGTCGGGGCCGTCGCCCAGCTTGACGGACAGGCGCAGCTCCTGCAGTCCCGCGTCGCGCAGGGCAGCGGCCGTGGCCTCGTCCAGGAAGTCGCCGGCCGTGTACAGGCGCAGGTGCACCTGGGGCGCCGCGTCGTGGAGCCCCTGGAAGAAGGCGACGGCCTGGCGCTTGTGCAGCAGCGGCTCGCCGCCGGTCAGCGCCGCGTGGGTGGGCGTATCGGGCGCCGCCAGGAAGTCGTCCACCTCGGCCTGCCAGTCGTCCTTGAGGCGCAGGTTGTCCTCGTAGTCCTCCTGGTTGGGGTTGAAGCAGAAGTAGCAGCTGCGGTTGCACTGCAGCGACAGGAAGAACGTGCGGCTGCCCCGGTCGCCCGTGCAGGCCACGCACGCCGAAGACAGGTTGCCCGTCGATATGCTGGCGCCCCCGTTGCGGAAACGCGCGCCCTTGGCCCGCAGGCGCTCCTTGGCCGCGGCGATGGCGTCCGTCTCGGCGCCACGCGGGGCGAAGGCCACGCCGTAGGCGGCCAGGCCGTCCATCCACTCGCCCTCGATGGCGTCGTACTCGTCAAGCCACGCCGCCAGGGTGGGATGCGTCTGCGCGAGCGCCGCGCGGTCACGGTCAGCCATCATGCTCCAATCGTTACCCAGGAAATGTCAGCCCCGGGGTAGGCCCTCTTGAAGTCCGCCTGCGCCTCGTCCAGCTGAGCGGACGACATCTGACTCACCGACTCGGAGGCGCCCTCCTTCTGCTGCGTCACGCGCAGGGTCGTCGTGCTGGGGCCGTCCTGGTCCCAGGCCAGCCTCGCCACGAGCTTCAGGCTGGTGCCATCCAGGGCAGAGGCCTCCCAGAACCCCGTGCTGGCGCCGCCCGAGCCGGACTCGACCAAGATGCCGCCCTCGGCGAGCCACCAGTGATCGCGGGCCATGGCCTCGGCCACCGACCGGGCCTTGCCGTCGATCGTGACGTAGCACGCCGCGAACTCGGGATCGTCCATCGCCCCGTAGAGGGACGGCGTCGATATGAGCAGCTCGTCCGTCCCATCGCCGTTGAGGTCCATCAGGCAGGCCAGCACCTCGCCCGACCCGTCGGACTGGATGTACTCCACCAGGCCCGTGGGCAGGTCCTTGTAGTCGCTCAACATGGCGCCGAAGTCGCCGTACTCGTGGCTGGCCACGGCGCGCGCCAGCTGGGCGGCACGCGAGACGACGGAGCCGTAGACCGGGTCGTCGAGCAGGGCCTGCTGCGGCGTGGCGACCGACTCCGCCTGAGCGGCGCCGGCGTCTTCCCCGGGCGCGACCTCCAGACCGTGCTCCGCCGCCCACTGCTCGCGGTCGTAGCGGGCGAGCGCCACCTCGTTGGGGTTGGTCACCGCCGAGGACAGCAGCCCCGTCCCGTAGCCGTAGGCCTGCTGCGGCGAGCGCTCGAGCAGGCTGATGGGATTCTCGTTGCCCGTAGTGGTGTACAGGTCCTGGTTCGCCACGTATTCGACCAGGTCGCCGGCCACTCTCGCGGTGTAGGACGAGCCCAGCTCGATCACCGGCACGTAGCGCCGCGACGCGCGGTCGTCGAGCGACCCCACGAACGTGAAGTAGCGGAGGTCGGCCGTGCAGCCGGACATCGGCGTGTCGGACCCGGTCACCCACGAGGCCTTGGTCACGTAGCCCTCGTTATCCGTCTCATACGTGGTCTCGTAGGTGGTGCGGTGCGATGACGAGTACCCGACGCGGCTCGTCGTCTTCTTGGGGAAGCCGTTCTCGTCGTAGGTGGTGCCGACGGTGCGCAGCGCGACGCCGTTCTCCTTGTACTCGTAGCCGATGAGGGCACCGTCGGCGTAGGTGAGGGCGGTCGACGACGGCGTGCCCGAGCCCGAGGCGGCCACGCTGGTCAGGACGCCGCCCTTCCAGGCGAAGGACGACGTCGCCCCGCCCGCCGACCAGCGGATGGGATGCTCGCTGTCGTAGGCCATCTGGCCATCCATGGAGACGCTGCCCGAAGGGTACTTCAGGGTGGCGCCCGTCAGCAACCCGCTATCGTCGTAGCGGTACGTCCACGTGAAGGGCTTCGCGCCCGCGTCGAGCGGCTGGAAGTACGTCATCTCAGTTAGGTTGCCGGCATCATCGTAGGAGTAGCGCTCCCACCAGCCGTCCTCGCCTGGCTTCTTGGCCTCGATGAGGCGCCCGGCGTCATCGTAGGAGTACGTCTTCGCCGTCTTGAACTCGGTGTCGGACTGCTTCGCGTTGTAGCTCTTCAGCTCATGCGGCCGACCCTGGGCGTCGTAGGAGACGGCCCACGTAGTCGTAGGCCTGGATCCCTCGACGATGACGCTGCTGAGGAGCTTGGTGTGGTAGAGTCCCGCCTCGTCAAGCCCGATCAGGCTGACATCGGAGCCGCAGGAGAGCCCCGCGATATGAGCGTTGGCAGATAGGTCGAGCTCGGTGATGCTGTTCCCTATAAGGTTCACCATCTCCAGGGCGGGTGCCTGGGACAGGTCGACCGAGGTGAGGCTCGCATTGTAGGCCAAAAGCGTCGTCAGGTTGGGGAACACGCCCAGGCCGTCGAGGACGGCCAGGGCCTCAGCCTCAGCCTCGGCCTCGAACTGCGACGCGTCCGACACGATCAAATCACCCTCGTCGATGCCCCACGGATCGGCACCGTCCATGACGAACCCCGTGCCCTTGTCCGTGTAGATGAGGCCGGTGACCTGGGCGGCCTCCTCCGCGCTCAGCTTGCCGTCGCCGTTGGCGTCCAGCTGCGCCTCCACGGCCGCGCGCAGCCGCGGGTTGGGGAAGTTCTCGGCGTTGACGGCCGTGCCCGGCGCTAGGACGCCCGTCGCGAACAGGATGGCGACGATGGCGGCGACCGCGGCCACGGCCACGCCACCTCCGATGAGGGCGCGTCGGCGCTTGGGCTGCGCGTCGCCGGACGCGTCGTCGGACGCGGTGGCCGCCTGGGGTGCGGGCGCGGCGGCCTGCTCGGGCGCCACCCCCGACGGCGCGACGCCGGCCGCCGCGACCTCCTGCCCAGCCGGTGTCCCCTCCGGCGTCGGAACGCCCGGGGCGGCCTGCGCGGCCCCTGCCTGGCCCTCACGCCAGGCCGGTGCGCCGCAGTGGCCGCAGAACTTCGCCGCATCGGCCATGGGCTGGCCGCAGTTTACGCAGAACATATCTCCCTCAATCCCTGCTCACAGGCCCGAATGGCCCGTTGATGTCATCCTGAACATACTAGCGAACTTGGCTGCGCCCCGCTCGATGCGATGGAAAACCCCGGGGTGGATGCGAGCTTTTTCGTCACGAGGAATCAGCCGTGCGCAGGCGGGCGGGACGGGCCGAGCACGTCGCGCGGGACGAGATGCCGGGAATCGGGGGTTTGACGACGCTGGCCCGCCCTCCGGGGACGCCCGGGCAGGCGCGCGCCCCGCGGGCCGGCGGCATCGGCGCAGGTCGCGGTTAGCCGTGCCTCACTTTTAGGGGCCCGATCCCGCCGGGACGCGTCGTCAAACCCCCGGAAGCGGGCATCTCGTCCCGCACGGCTCGCCGGGAGGTCGGGACCGGGGGCGGGACGGGCGCGCAGGGCGGCCGATCGGGCCCGACCGGGCTTGGGCGGGGCCGGCGGGCGGCGTCCCCCCGCGCCCGCGGGGCGGCCGCGGGCCGCGGCCCTGCCCCCAGACGCAGCGAGGCCCGCCGGATGGCGGGCCTCGCCGGCATGTCGGCGCGAGGGCGCCGGGGGCCTCGGGGGCCCGGGGGCCGCGGCGGCGCGGGAGGGGGTGCGCCGCCGCGGGAGGAGGGGCTACTTGTCCTCGGCCGGCCGCAGCGGCAGGAGCTTGACGCCCAGCAGGAAGATGAGCACGGCGAGCGCCACGACGCCGAGCGCCACGCCCCACTCGATGGGCTCCGGCCAGTAGACCATGCCGGCGTAGGCGCCCTGCAGGCCCGACTCCCAGCCGGTGACGGTCATGGGGGTGACGGGGCCGGCGAGGTCCACGTTGGCGATCTGGAAGCCGCCCACCAAGAGCTGCACGCGCTTGCAGAGGATGGCGACGATGGCCGCGATGCCGGCGACCACCAGCATCGGGGTCGTGCGCAGCGACGGCGTGAAGCAGATGACGGCGGCGACGGCGCAGAGCACGACCTCGCCCCAGAAGAAGGGGGCGAGCGCACCCGAGGTGAGCATGTCCACCACGGCCATGCCGCCCGCGGCCGGGAAGGCCTCGGTGAGCAGGTCGCACCCGAAGAAGTACAGGTCGACCATCACGAAGGCGCCGAGCAGCTTGGCGAGCTTCACCAGGTAGGCCTGGTCGAGCTTAAGGTAGCCCGCGCGGCGAAGCGCCGCCGCCACGCAGATGACCAGCCCCGTGCCGCACACGAGCGCGGAGCTCACGAACCAAGGGGCCAAGAGCGCCGTGTGCCACATCTCGCGGCCCTGCTGCAGGCCGAAGATCCAGGCGGTCACCGAGTGCACGAGCACGGCGCACACGAGCGCCACGACCGAGATCACGCGCAGGGCGGTGTGCGACACCTTGCCGCGCTCGGCCTGGACCTGGGCCCAGAGGTAGACGCAGGACAGGATCAGGTACGTGGCCAGCACGATGATGTCCCACATCAGCGGCGAGCCGAGGTTGGAGTACGCGAAGAGCTCCCACACGCGCAGCGGCTGGCCGAGGTCGACCACGACGAAGCCGATGGCGCCCACCGTGGCCGCGATGGAGGACATGACGGCCACCTTGGAGATGCCGCCGAAGCCCCGGATCCCGAAGGCCTTGGGCACGGAGCTGATGATGAGGCCGCCGGCGGAGAGGCCCACCAGGAACATGAACATCGTGATGTAGAGGCCCCAGGAGTCGAGGTTGCGCATGCCGGTCTGCACCATGCCGCCCGTGAGCTGCACGCCCCAGAGCGCGATGCCCACGACGGTGAGCACGCCCGCCACGCCGATGCCGGCGTTGAGGCCCCTGCCGCCCCACGCAGCGGCCCGCGTGCCAGCGGCCTCGCGCGCCTTGGGCGCCGCGGCCGGGTTGAAGTCGTCGTCGATGACGCCGACGTTGTTCATATCAGTCATTGGTCGTCATCCTCTCTCTACACCAGGTAGTACACGGA
>JAAWAY010000184.1 GCA_022792415.1 Eggerthellaceae bacterium
CTACTTCGACGAGGACATGTACCGCTACTTCATCGGCCGCGAGGACCAGTCGGTCAACGAGTCGGTCATGATGGGCCGCATCGACCAGCAGCTGCGCGTGACGCGCCAGATGATCGACTCGGTGGACGTCATGGCGGTGGAGGACAAGCACCTGCGCCACTACCTGGAGAACTACCTGTCCATGATGATGTGCATCTGCTCGGTGTTCCTGCGCATGCGCAACACGCTGGAGGACGAGGAGAAGCGCGACGAGATCTGGGCCTACCTCAAGCAGGCCGACCCGGCGCTGTACCGCCGCGTGCGCACCAACGTGCTCAACGTGGGCACCAACCTGCCCACCGAGCTGGGGCGCCGCGCCGGCCTGGGCGGCTACCACATCGCGCAGAAGATCTTCAAGTTCAACTAGCGCGCCCTCTGCGACGCGCCGCGTGCACGACGGGGCCCTCCTGGCGGAGGGCCCCGTCTCGTTTCAGGGGATGTTGGGCGCTCGCGGCCCGGCGCCTAGCGGGGGCGGCGGTTGAGCGCGTGGAGGCGCACGAGGCCGCGCAGCGTGAGCGCGGGGTCGGCCGCGGCCTCGTGGCGCAGCAGCCCGGCCAGCAGCCCGGCGCCCTCGCCGGATAGGATGAGCGGCAGCGCGTAGCCCAGCTCGGCCTCGATGAGGTCGGCCAGCCCGTCGATGCGCGCCGCCTCGCCCCACACGATGCCCGAGCGCATGGCCTCCTCGGTGCTGCGGCCGATGACCGCCCCCGGCGCGCGCAGCTCCACCTGGGGCAGGCGCGCGGCGGCGTCGGCCAGCGCGCGGGCGCCCATGGCGGCCCCGGGCACGATGAGGCCCCCGGCGAATGAGCCGTCGGCGTCGATGACCTCGAAGGTGGTGGCGGTGCCCAGGTCGACGACGAGCGCGGGCGCGCCGTGGTCCTCGCGGGTCGCCACCAGGTCGGCGATGCGGTCGGCGCCCACCTCGGCCGGGTCCTTGTAACCCATGCGCAGGCCGGTCTTGACGCCCGGCCCCACCACGAGCGGCCGGCGCCCCGTCACCCGGCGCAGGGCCGCCTCCCACGCGGACGTGAGCGCGGGCACCACGCAGGCGAGGGCCGCGTCACCCGGCCGTCCGGCGGGCTCGCCGCCGTCCCCGGGCGCGCCGTCCCCGGCGCCCGCCGCGTCGGGGGGAAGCGGCGCCGGCGCCTCCGCCAGGCCCCGTGCCGCCGCGTCGAGGAACCCCTCCACCGCCAGGCAGCACTCGTCGGGCGTGGCCGCCGTGCGCGTGGCCACCTCCCAGCGCGCGGTGAGGCGGCCTTCGCGCGCCAGGCCCATCTGCGTCACCGTGTTGCCGACGTCCACCACCAGCAGCGTCTCCGCCATGTCCTGCCCCTCTCGCGTCGTGCGCCGTCCTCGGCGCGGTCGTGTGCCCCCGATTCTCCCACATTCGCCGGCGCGGGGGGGCGGCGAGGCGTCGCGGGGCCTATACTCGTCGGGTCCAGACGGTAACCCGACTCCCCGACGGAGGGGGAGCGGATATACGGAACGGAGCGACATATGAGCGATCTTCGGGGTCAGCTGACCCTTCGGGGCGTCGTGATCGGCTGCATCGGGTGCGCCGTCATCACCGCCTCGTCCATCTACACGGCGCTGCGCATGGGCGCGCTGCCGTGGCCCATCATCTTCGCGGCCATCGTGTCGCTGTTCTTTCTGCGGGCCGTGAGCCGCGGGCGGGCCAGCCTGAACGAGGCCAACGTCACGCACACCATCATGTCGTCGGGCGCCATGGTGGCCGGAGGCCTGGCCTTCACCATCCCCGGCGCCTGGATGCTCGGGCTGGCCGGCGACATCTCGCCGGCCGAGCTGGCGGTCGTCGCGCTGGGCGGCGTGGCGCTGGGCCTCATCGCGTCGGTGCTGCTGCGCCGGCGCTTCGTCGAGGACGACGGGCTGGAGTTTCCCATCGGCCAGGCGGCCGCCCAGACGCTGCGCGCTGGGGACGCCGGCGGCGCCACGGGGAGGCGCCTGTTCGGGGCCATGGGATTTGCGGGGGCCTTCGCGCTGCTGCGCGACGGGTTGGGCGTCATCCCGTCGCTGGTGGGCGCGCTTCCCGTGCCGGGCGTCGCGTTCGGCGTGTACTGCTCGCCGCTGTCGCTTTCGGTGGGCTTCCTGGTGGGCACGGGCGCGGTGCTCGTGTGGTTCGCGGGCGCGCTCCTGGGCAGCTTCGGCATTGTGGTGGGCGCCCCGGCGCTGGGCCTGTGCGACGTGGGCGCGGCCCAGGGCATCGCGTCTAGCCTGGGGATGGGACTCATGATGGGAAGCGGCGTGGCGGTCATCGCCAAGGACGTGCTCCCGCGCGCCCTGCGCCACGCCCGACGTGCGGCGGCGGGGCGTGACGGGGCCGAGGGGGTGCTGGGCCTGACCGCCGCGAGCGCGGTGGGCCGGCCGCCTCGAACGGCGTTGCCGGCCGGCGTGGCGGCGCTCGCGGCCGCAGGCGTGGCCCTGGCGGCATCGGAGGTGCTGGGCCTGGGGCCCGCGGCGGCCGTGGCCGTGGTGGCGCTGACCTTCGCGGCGGCGGCCATGGCCGCGCAGTCGGTGGGCCAGTCGGGCATCGACCCGCTGGAGGTGTTCGGCCTCATCGTCATGCTGCTGGTGGCGGCGGTGTGGGACGTGCCGTCGGCCCGGCTGTTCCTCATCGCGGCGCTCGTGGCCGTGGCGTCGGGGCTGGCAGGCGACGTCATGAACGACTTCAAGGCGGGGCACGTGCTGGGAACGAGCCCGCGGGCACAGTGGGTGGGCCAGGCGATCGGCGGCGTCGTGGGCGCCGTCGTGACCGTGGCGGCCCTGCAGGCGCTGCTGGCCGGCTACGGGCCGGAGGCCTTCGGGACGGGCCGCGAGTTCGTGGCGGCGCAGGCGTCGGTGGTGGCCACCATGGTGTCAGGCATCCCGCACGTGCCCGCGTTCGCCGTGGGCTTGGCGGCCGGGTTCGCGCTGTACCTGGTCGGGTTCCCCGCCATGATGCTCGGGCTGGGCGTGTACCTGCCCTTCTACCTGTCGCTCACCGGCTTTTTGGGCGCGATGGCCAAGGTGGCCTACGACCGCGTGCGCGAGCGCCGCTGGCGCGGCCTAGCGCCCGAGGAGCGGGAGCGCCGCCGGGCCGAGGCGGACGACGCGGCGCTGGTGGTGGCGTCGGGCCTGATGGGGGGCGAGTCCATCGTGGGCATCGTGCTGGCCATGGCGCTGGCGGGCGGCGCGCTGCTGGGGTAGGGCGTCCCCGCCGCGGATCCCCGTTACTTGTAGTCCTCGGGGTTCTTGGTGGACGATCCCGTCGTGTTGGCCTCGTTGCGCAGCTCGCGGCCGAAGCGCACCGCGCCCTCGCCGAAGCGGTCCTTCAGCGCGTCGGTGGCGGCCAGCAGCCCGCGGCGGCGGCCCTCGTCGCGCAGGGCGGGGCGGTCCTCGGCAGGGGCCTCGCCCAGGTCCTCGGCGCCGAACAGCGCCTCCTGCACCACGTCCGCGGGACGGAAGCCCGCCATGCCCACGCCCAGCAGGCGCACCTTGATGCCCGGGCGCCATACCTCGTCGAGCATCTCGTAGAGCACGGGCGTGTAGGCCAGCTCGTCGTCGGTGGGATGCGGCAGCTGGCGCTGGACGGAGTGCGTGGAGCGGTCGTCGTAGCGGATGCGCACCGACAGCGTGCGCCCGGCCAGCCCCTTGCGCCGCAGGCGGCGGCCCACCTTGGCGCCCATGGTGGCCAGCGCCGCCTCGATGTCGGCACGCTCGGTGAGGTCGCGGGCGAACGTCATCTCGTTGGACACCGACTTCACCTCGTCGTCGGTCGTCACGGGCGACGCGTCGCCGCCCGACGCCCGCGCGCGCATCATGTCCGCGTTCTTGCCGAACACGCGCCGCATCAGCGACTCGTCGGCGCGCGCCATGTCGCCGAGCGTCCGCACGCCGCGCTCGGTGAGCGCCCGCTCGGCCGCCGGGCCCACGCCGCTCATGGAGCGCACGGGCAGCGGTGCCAGAAACGCCGCCTCGCCGCCGGGGTACACCACCGTCAGCCCGCGGGGCTTGTCCAGATCGGATGCGATCTTGGCGACGGACTTGGTGGTGCCCACGCCGATGGAGCACGTCACGCCCAGCTCCTCCACGCGCGCCTGGATGCGCCGCGCCACGGCCACGGGGTGCTCGGTGTTCACCTGGGTGGGGGACACGTCCACGAACGCCTCGTCGATGGACACCTGCTGGACGTGCGGCGTCTCGTCGCGCAGGATGGCCATGATGGCGGCCGACATCTGGCGGTAGCGGTCATGATGGCCGTGCGTCCAGATGGCGTCGGGGCACAGCCGGCGCGCCATGGACGCCGGCATGGCGCTGCGCACGCCGAAGGCGCGGGCCTCGTAGGAGCAGGTGGACACCACGCCGTGCTTGTCGGCGTCGCCGCCCACGATGACGGGGCGCCCGCGCCAGCCGGGGTGGTCGAGCTGCTCGACGGACGCGAAGAAGGCGTCCAGGTCGACGAGCAGGATGGCCGGGCCCTCCCACGGGGGCAGCAGCGGGTCGTCGGATATGGGGGCGTCTCGTTCCATGGGCCCATGGTAGAGCACCGGGCGGCGATTGGGAACCGCGCTCGTGACGCGCGGCCCCGCCGCCTAGCGGTGGTCGGCCAGGAAGAACAGCGCCATGGTGCCCGGGCCGGAGTGCGCGCCGATGACCGGGTCCACGTAGTTGATGACCACGTCCTTTACGCCGAAGCGCTCGCGCACCAGGTCGGCCACGAACTCGGCGTCCTCCAGGCAGTCGCCGTGCGTGATGAACACGGTCTGGTCGGACACCGGCGCGATGGCCGTCTGCTCCATGTGGTCGACGAGCGCCTTGAGCGACTTCTTGCGCCCGCGCACCTTCTCCAGCGGGATGAGGTGCCCCTCGTCGTCGACGTGCATGACCGGCTTGATGTTGAGCAGCGTGCCCGCCCAGGCACTCGTCTTGGACACGCGCCCGCCGCGGAACAGGAACATGAGGTCGTCCACCGTGAACCAGTGGGCCAGGTGCAGCTTGTTCTCCTCCAGCCAGTCGCGCACCTTCTCGATGGAGGCGCCGTCTTTGGCCATGTTGGCGGCGTACCACACGAGCAGCCCCTCGCCGCCGGACGCGGCCAGCGTGTCCACCGTGAGGACGGTGCGATCGGGGTACTCGGACGCCAGGTTGCGCAGCAGCAGGTCGATCTCCTCGTAGGTGCCGGACAGGCCGCTGGAGAAGCCGATGTAGAGCACGTCTTTGCCCTCGTCGAGCAGGCCGCGCAGCAGCGCCTCGGACTCGGCCATGCTGGGCAGCGACGTGGTGATGACCTTGCCCTCGCGCATCATGGTGTAGAACTGCTTGAGGTCGGTGCGCTCGCCCTTCAGGTAGCTCTGGTACTGCTGCCCGTCCACCATGAAGCTCAGGGGCAGCACGTGCAGGCCGTACTCGTCGATGAGGTCCTCCACCAGGTTGCAGCTGGAGTCCGTCACTATCTCGAATGCCATGGGGCCTTCTTCCTCTCAGGGCGGCGCGCTCCCCGGATCCCTGCGCGCCATGGGTTCCAGCCCATTCTAAACCAAGCGCGCCGGTCAACGATTGACGGATAGTCTACAGTCACGGCCCCAACTGGGGCGCATCGGGCCCGCGGCCGCGCCGTGCGGGCCTCCTCCCATGCGCAGGCGCCCCGCCGGGAGGGGAGGCGGGGCGCCGGGCCGCGTCACGCGGCGAGGGAGGGGTGTCGGGTGCTAGCGGATGACCAGCTGGTCCTCCTCGTCGGGGGTGATCCAGCCGTCGGGCAGCTGGGCTTCGTCATGGCACTCGGAGCACACCATCACCGAGGCGCGGTGGCCCTTGTGGCAGTCGCTGCAGGCGCGCTCGCCGTGCTGGGCGACGTGGGGGTTGAAGCTCAGGTCGGCCGTGGCCTCCTTCAGCTGCTCGCGCGTGGTGAGCGCCTCGCCGGAGGCCGTCACGTGGCAGCCGCTCTTCAGGCAGAACTCGTCGGCGTCCATGCCGGATGCCTCGGTCAGCTGGTCGAGGTCGGCCTCGTACAGCGGGTAGACGTAGTCGCCGCTCACCCAGGCGCCCAGCTCGGACACCTGCTCGGCCAGCGTGGGCACGTGGCAGTCCATGCACGCCTCGCCCGCCACGCGGTGGGTGACGGCCAGCATGCTGTCGGTGTTGGAGACGTCGTTCATCCACTTGTCGTGGCCGGCGACGCCCGCCTCCTCGTCATAGGTCTCCAGGTAGGGATCCATGGGGATGTGGCAGATGGCCGCGCAGAAGCTGGGCTGCTCATGCCACACCCACAGCCCCGCGCCGGCGATGATCACCACGGCTGCCACCACGGCCGCCGCGATGGGGCCGCGCTTGCGCGCCTTCTTGGGCGCGGGCGAGCCGTCCGGACGCCCGTCGGGCGCCTCGCTGCCGGCCGCCTTAGTCGCGGCCTGCTTCTCTTCGCTCATCGCTCCTCCTTTCTCAGCAGGGCGGTCGGGTTAGCCCAGGAACTTGGCGACGGACTTGCCGCACTCGCGGCCGAGCACCATGGCGAAGCCGATGGACACGCCGGGGATGGGCGTGACGTACTCGGTGCCGAAGCGGCGCCCGCAGTCGTTGCCGGATACGTACAGGCCGGGGATGGGGTCGTAGTTGGCGTCCACGGCGTTCTGCTCGCCGTCGGTGATGATGCCGCCCAGGCCCACACCGAAAGCAAGTTCAAGCCCAAAGCCACCTCATGGGCCGGCGCACGGGGCCTGATGCAGATCA
>JAAWAY010000185.1 GCA_022792415.1 Eggerthellaceae bacterium
CCTGGGCGACATGACCGACCGTGCCCGCGCGGCCCTGCGGGACGCCGACGTGGTGTGCGCCGAGGACACGCGGGTCACCGGACGGCTGCTGGCCGCCTACGGGGTGGAGAAGCGGCTCGAGCGCCTGGACGAGGCCCTCATCGGGTCGCGCGCGGCGTCCGTGGTCGACCGCGTGCGCGGCGGCGAGGTGGTGGCGTACTGCTCGGACGCCGGCATGCCCGGCGTGTCCGATCCCGGCCTGCGCCTGGTGGCGGCCGCGCGCGACGCCGGCGTGCCCGTGGAGGTGCTGCCCGGCCCCACGGCCGCGGCCACGGCCTACGTGGCCAGCGGCACCACGTGCCCGCGCTTCTACTTCGGGGGGTTCTTCCCCCGCAAGACGGCCGAGCAGCGGGCCTGCCTGGCGGGCCTGCGCGGGTTGGACGCGGCGCTCGTGTTCTACGAGAGCCCCAACCGCCTGGCCGCCTCGCTCGCCGTCGTGGCCGAGGTGCTGCCGCATCGGGCGGTGGCGGTGTGCCGCGAGCTCACGAAGCTGCACGAGGAGGTGGTGCGCGGGCCGGCGCCCCAGGTGAGCGACGAGTTCGCGCGGCGCGCCCGCGAGGAGGGCGTGCGGGGCGAGATCGTGCTGGTCATCGACGCCCCGGGCGCCGAGGAGGCCGCCGCCGACGCCGCGGGTGCCGCCCGCGAGGCCCGCGAGCTGGCGGCGCGCCTGGTCGGCGGGGGGATGCGCGCCAAGGAGGCGGCGCGCCGGGTGGCCGAGGAGTGCGGCATCGCGCGCAACGAGGCGTACGACCTGGCGCTCGAGGCGTCCCGTGCCGCGCGCGCGGACGCGGGGGCTCCCGGCGCCGCCGGCGGGAGCGACCCGCGATGCGGGGGCGGCGCGCCGGGGGAGGGCCGCTGATGGCCCGCGCCGCGCGTCCGGCCGCCACGTCCGTCCTGCGCGTCGACGACCTGGACGTGGAGGTCACCCGCAAGCGCGTGAAGAACGTCAACCTGCGCGTGCGCCCCGACGGCACGGTGGCCGTGTCGGCGCCCCCGCGCATCACCGACGCCTTCATCGCCGCCTTCGTGCGGGACAAGCGCGCCTGGGTGGAGGCGCGCCGCCGCGATGTGGCCGACTCGCCCCGCGCCCTGGCCGCCGCCGCGTCGCCGGACGAGGTGGCGGCGTGGAAGGCGGTGGTGGCCGCCTGCGTGCCCGCCCTCATCGAGGCGTGGGAGCCCATCATGGGCGTGCGCGCGGGGAAGGTGGCCTACCGCAACATGACGAGCCGCTGGGGCAGCTGCCAGCCGGCCACCGGGCGCATCTGCATCAACGTGCGGCTGGCGCTGTACCCGCCCGAGTGCCTGGAGTACGTGGTGGTGCACGAGCTGTGCCACCTCATCGAGCGCGGCCACGGCCCGCGGTTCCAGGCCGCCATGGACGCCTTCATGCCCGACTGGCGCGAGCGCCGCGCCAAGCTGCGCTAGGGGAGCGGCGCGATCCCCGCATCCTCACCGCGGGCCGCTCGACGCTCGGCGCCCCCGCAGGCCGCTCGGCGCGCGGGGGACATTCCCGCACGGCGTGCCCCGGTCCTACTCCCAGGTCCACTCCCGCGGGTCGAGCGGCGTGCGCCACGTCTGCTCCTCGGGCCCGGCCATCTGGCGGATGCCCTCGATGACCAGCTCGATGCCGAACGAGAAGCTCTCATCGCCGTAGGCCGACCGCGCGATGGCGAGCCACGGCCGCGCGGGATCGACCGCGTCCGCATCCGGCTGCCCCGCGTCGTCCCCGCCCGCCGGCGCTCCCCCGCGGTCCGCCGCGATGGCCTCGTTCTGCGCCACCTCCTGGTGGATGAAGCCCACCAGGAACGCCTCGAGCGTGCTCCACATGATCTTGAACGTCTCGACCGGCATGCCCTGGTCGCGGAATATCTGGTAGACGCGGCGCGTGTTCTGGCGCGCCTCGGGCATCCAGCCCGACAGCGCCTTGTACACGTTGGGGTGGGCGAGGTCGACGGCGCGGATGGACGCCGTGGTGCGCCGCAGCGTGTCGTCCCAGCGCTCGCCGGGCACGGGCGCGTTGTCGTACTCGTCGCGCATGCGGGCGAACACCGCGTCGACGAGGGCGTCCTTCGAGGGGAAGTAGGTGTAGAGCGCCATGGGGCTCGCCTGGAGCCGACGCCCGAGGGCACGCAGCGAGAACGCCTCCAGGCCGGCCTCGTCGATGAGGGCGAACGCCTGCTCGACGATGAGGTCGCGGCTGAGGGGCTGGGGCGTGCGGGTGGAGGCCATCTTCTCTCCTGGTCGTCGGTGCTTCGGGGGCACAGGGTAGCACAGCGGCGCGTGGTGCGAGACGGCGCGTGGACGCGCGGCGGCTCTCCGGCGGAGGGCGTTCCGTGGGCGTGATGGCGAAGAACCACGACAGAAGCAGAAATACGGGAATTTCAGCTGCGATTCTCAAAATAACAGAGTTCCGACATCAATACGTTACCTTTCCGTTGATTTACCGTACGCCGTAAGCTAAAATCCTTACAGTGTACGGAGCAAGGCTCCTGCCCGAGGAGGGGTCCGCGGGCGAGCCATGGTCCAAGCGATCCGTACGAAGGGAGGAGTTATGGCAGAAACCGAAGGAAGGGCCGTCGCCACCCGAAGGGACTTCCTGAAGGCGGCGGGCCTGGGTGCCCTCGGCCTGGCCGCGGCGTCGGGGGGCCTGGGGCTCACCGGCTGCGCCGGGCAGGCGCAGGCGGCCGGCGCCAAGACCGTCGGCGGCATCCAGGTGACGGACGAGTCGCTCTACACCGACGTGTTCCCGGTGCCGACGCGCAGCATCCCGGTGCTCGACGTGCCCACCGACATGGTGCGCCGTGGCACGGTGGCCTTCGAGATGCGCGACATCCCCGCGGGGGAGATCACGCGCTCCGAGGACTGGGACGTGCTGGTGGTGGGCGCGGGCATCACCGGGTCGGTGGCCGGCCTGGCCGCGTCGGACGACCCGTCGACCAAGGTGCTCGTCATCGAGAAGATGGACGTGGGACGCGGCATCTTCGAGGGCATGGGCGTCGTGGGCGGCAAGGCGATGACCGAGGCCGACAACATCGTCGACCCGGCCTACATGGCCGACCGCATGTACCACGCCGCGTACTACCGCGTCCCGCCCGAGCCCATCCAGACCTGGGTGCACCGCTCCGGCGAGGCCGCCGACTGGCTGCAGGAGAAGTTCGACGAGGGCGACATGGAGATCACCACGTCGTTCAAGAAGGGCAACCCCAACGCGCACAACTTCGACGTGCCCCAGACCGAGATCACGTTCCACTCCCCGCAGTGGACCGCGCAGACCACGGGCAACGCCGGCGGCATGGGCATCTACATCGTCAAGGACCTGTGCAACACGCTGTCCAAGCGATCCAACGTCGATTTGCGCTACAACACGCCCGCCGTGCAGCTCGTCCGCGCCGACGACGGCCGCGTCACCGGCGCCATCTGCAAGGACGAGGACGGCTACTTCAAGGTGAATGCCAGAAACGGCGTCATCCTGGCCACGGGCGGCTATGACGCCAACCCCGACATGATGAAGGCCTGGTGCCGCGCCGAGGACATCGCCAACTCCGCGTCCTGGTGCCCGACGCTGGGCACCACCGGCGACGGTCACCTGATGGGCCTCATGGTGGGCGCCCAGATGGATCCCATCCCCCACGCGGTCATGAACTTCAACTGGGGCAGCCCCGACTCGTTCTACTCCGGCTGCTTCGGCATTTCGGGTGTCATGGTCAACGGCATCATGGTCAACGAGAAGGGCAACCGCTTCTGCAGCGAGAGCCTTCCGTTCCAGGCCCGCGGCAACGCCATCTCCGCGCAGGCGGGCTACGGCGCCAACTGCTGGTCGGTGGCGGGCGTGAACGCGCTGGGCGCCGATCCGGCGGCCACCCAGGAGAAGCTCGCGCCGTTCCTGGAGAAGGGGTGGGCCGTGCAGGCCGACACCATCGAGGAGCTGGCCGAGAAGATGAACGTCCCGCCCGACAACCTCAAGGCGACGGTGGAGCGCTACAACGGCTTCGTCGCCAACCTGAAGGACGAGGACTTCAACAAGCCCCTGACGGAGAAGACGCTGCCCGTCGACGGCGCTCCCTACACGGCCCTGCAGCACCAGGAGTCCATCCTGGCCACCGTGTCGGGCCTGGTGGTGGACGGGGAGTGTCGCGTCCTCGACTACGACAACGAGGTCATCCCCGGCCTGTACGCCGCCGGCTGCGCGTCAGGCGGGTTCTTCAGCGGGAACTACCCGCGCCACGTGTTCGGACCGTCCATCGGCCGCTGCGTGTGCTTCGGCTACGTGTCCGGCCAGAATGCTTCGAGGGGGTTGTAGGCCATGAGCGACGAGATCAAGAACGGCGGCACGCACGCCGCCCCGCAGGCCCCCGAGAAGGCGCCGCGCAAGAAGAAGGCCGGCATCGTCGTCGTGGTGGTGGTCGCCATCCTGGCGGTCGCCGGCATCGGCGGCTGGATCTGGCATGAGACGCCCGGGTTCTGCGGCACCATGTGCCACGACACCATGGGCGAGCACCTGGCCAACTACGAGGGCACCGACGCCACGCAGGGCGCCGGCCTAGCGCGGGTGCACGCCGTGCAGGACGGCACCACGTGCCTGGGCTGCCACGAGGCCGACTTCGACAGCCAGGTGGCCGAGCTCAAGGCCCAGCTGTCCGGCAACTACGGCGACCTCACGCTGGCGGGCCGCTACTACAGCGACAACGACAAGTGCCTGTCGTGCCACGAGGGCAGCTACGACGCCCTGGCCGAGCTGACGAGCGACCTGGACCCGTACAACCCGCACAAGCAGCCGCACGGGCAGATGAACTGCAACGAGTGCCACAAGGGCCACGCCGCCCAGGTGGACGTCTGCGCCCAGTGCCATGACAACGGCGGGCAGGAGATGAAGGCCTAGCGCCGCGCCGGCCCTCGTCGGGGATGCCGCCCCGGCTGGGGGCTCCTATCCGGATCCCCCGACCCGCGCCTTGCTCGCGCGGACGGAACGCGGGAGGCGGACAACGGCAACACCCTCCAGGCGGCGGGGTCCCACGGGGCCCCGCCGCTTCTTCGTGTGGCGGCTCCATCGCTGGTCAACGGGCGGCGACGTGGTGGGGGAGGGACGTCCTCGCCACTCGCCTGGTGCATGCGCTCATTCCCCAGATGTGTTCATTTATCCTCACTAAGCGCAAAAATGGGTATTAAGATGAACGCTTAGATATCCAAAACATCACGAGGCGGTCTGCTCGGGAAGGCCGGCGCTCTCTGCGCCGAGGTCGGTCGGGCACGGGCGCCCGCGTCTGCGGCGGCCCCCGGCGGGCGCGCCTTGCGGAAGGAGGGCCCCATGGCCTACATCATCGTCACCGAGACGGGCGGGGACATCCCCGCGGAGTTCGTGGAGCGCCACGGCCTGGAGATGGTGCCCATGCACGTCACCTTCGGCGATCGCAGCCTCGACGACGGAACCTTCCCCGTGTCCGATATCTTCGCGCACTACCGCGCCACCGGCGATCTGCCGCGCACGAGCGGCTGCACGCCGCAGGACTTCGCCGATGCGTTCGCCCGCATCGACGCGCGCGATCCGCAGGCGCACATCCTCTACCTGGCGTACTCCGCGTGCACGACCTGCTCGTTCGAGTCGGCCCGCATCGCGGCAGAGGGTCGCGACGACGTCACCGCCATCGACACGCGCTGCGTCACCGCCGGGCAGTTCCTGGTGGTCACCAACACCGCGCGCTTTTTGGAGGAGCGCCCCGACGCGCCGCTTGCGCAGGTGGAGGCGTTCGTCGCCGACCAGGTGGCGCGCGCCCGCATGGCGTTCATCCCGGGCGGCCTGGAGTTCCTGCGCGCCGGCGGGCGCCTGAGCAACGGCGCCTACCTGGGCGCCCAGCTGCTGCGCATCAAGCCGGTCATCGAGATCCAGGAGGGGCGCCTCGTCGCCACCAAGAAGCTGCGTGGCTCCATGGATCGCGCGGTGACGGCGCTGGTGGAGGACTTCCTCACGCGAGAGCCGCTCGACACGTCCCGCATCGGCCTCATCCGCAACGAGGGCCTCGATGAGGGCCTGCAGCGCGCGGTGGAGGAGCGCGTGCGCGCGGCCGGGTTCCAGGAGGTCACGTGGATCGAGACCGGCGGCGTCATCGCCTCGCACTGCGGTCCCGGCTCGTTCGGCATCGCCGCCCTCGCCGCCACGCGGTAGCGCACCGTTATCTGGCGCTCCGGCTACGGGGCTGTCCGCCCCACGGCCTCGGCGCGTCCGACTCCGAGTGTTTCACGTGAAACATTCGTTCGCCCCAGGAAGCACGAGCCGCGAGCGCGATCCCGCCGGCGCCCTACTCGCCGCGGGCGGCCTCGGCCAGCGTGATACTGGCCAGGTAGTCGCGGATGGCCTGCTCCATGCCGCCCCAGATGCGCTGCGACAGGCAGCTGCCCTGGCGCTCGCACGCGAGCACGCCGCTCATGCAGTCCAAAAGCTCCAGCCCGTCCTCGCTGGCGCCCACCACGTCGGCCAGCGTGATGTCCTCGGGCGGCCGCGCCAGCTGGTAGCCGCCCTGGTAGCCGCGGGTCACGCGCAGCAGCCCGGCGCCCGACAGGGGGGCCACCACCTGCTCCAGGTACTTCTTCGATATGCCCTGCCGCTCGGCCACCTCCTTGAGCGCCACGCAGCCCTCGCCGTGGCGCTGGGCCAGGTCGATCATGAACCGCATTCCGTAACGGGTCTTCGTCGAAATCCTCATCTGCACTCCTCGTCCACATTCGCCTCCCACAATCAAGAGGCGCTTGACGGCGTCAGGTCACGTCCGCATTCGCTCCCCGCATCGTAGGGGAGCGGGGCGTTATCTGGTAGTTGGCGACAAAATCTACCGAAACACTTGACATTACGTCGCGTCAGCTTATATTAAAACCTAGCAAATTACTAGACTATGTGAGGAACGAGCATGAAGCAGATCTACCTGGACAACGCGTCGACCACCCCCGTGCGCCCGGAGGTGCTCGAGGCCATGCTGCCGTACTTCTCCGAGGAGTTCGGCAACCCCTCCTCCATCTACCCGCTGGGGCAGCGCGCCTCCGACGCGGTGGCCGATGCCCGCGCCGTCATCGCGGCCCTCATCGGCGCCAAGCCGAGCGAGCTGTACTTCACCAGCGGCGGATCGGAGGCCGACAACTGGGCCATCAAGGGCTTCGCCCGCGCCAACCAGGCCAAGGGGCGCCATATCATCACCAGCGCCATCGAGCACCATGCGGTGCTGCACACCTGCCAGGCGCTCGAGAAGGAGGGCTTCGAGGTCACCTACCTGCCCGTCGACGGCGATGGCCTGGTGGACCCGGCCGTCTTCGAGGCCGCCATCCGCCCCGACACCATCCTGGCCTCCATCATGTTCGCCAACAACGAGATCGGCACCATCGAGCCCATCGGCGAGCTGGCGGCCATCGCGCACGCCCACGGCGTCACGTTCCACACCGACGCGGTGCAGGCGTTCGGCCACGAGCCCATTGACGTCACCGAGCTGGGCATCGACCTCATGTCGGCGTCGGCCCACAAGCTCAACGGGCCCAAGGGCGTCGGGTTCCTGTACGTCCGCAAGGGCGTCAAGCTGGCCAACCTCATCGACGGCGGCCAGCAGGAGCGCGGCCGGCGCGCCACTACCGAGAACGTGCCGGGCATCGTCGGGTTCGCCAAGGCGGCCGAGCTGGCCTGCGCCGAGAGCGCCGAGGTGCGCGAGCGCCAGGCGGCCATCCGCGACCACGCCATCGAGCGCATCCTGGCGGAGATCCCGCACGCGCGCCTCAACGGCAGCCACGACAGCCGCCTGTCTAACAACGTCAACGTCTCCTTCGAGTTCATCGAGGGGGAGGGGATGCTCCTACAGCTGGCCGCGCGCGGCATCTGCGTGTCGTCCGGCAGCGCCTGCACGTCCGGCTCGCTCGACCCGAGCCACGTGCTGCTGGCCATCGGGCTGCCCCACGAGATCGCCCACGGCTCGCTGCGCATGACGCTCGGCCGCGATACCACGATGGAGGACGTCGACTTCGCCGTCGATGCGCTCAAGACGACGATGGGCAACCTGCGCATGATGAGTCCGCTCTACGAGGACTACCAGGCCGGCCGCGTCGGCTCCATCATCGAGGACATGGCGGCCGGCACCTACCGGCGCGCCGAGTAGCCGCCGACCCGCGCAGGCGGTCTCCGCCGCCCGCGCCCACCCCGTGCCCCGGCGCACGTGAGTCACCATCCCGCGCCCCCGCGGCGCGCAACCCCCGCCCCGCGGGGCCACGAGAAAGGACGCCATCATGGCCATGAACTACTCTGACAAGGTGATGGACCACTTCACCAACCCGCGCAACGTCGGCGAGATCGAGGACGCCAGCGGCTGCGGCACCGTGGGCAACGCGGTGTGCGGCGATATCATGCGCATCTACC
>JAAWAY010000014.1 GCA_022792415.1 Eggerthellaceae bacterium
CGCCCCACGCAGCGGCCCGCGTGCCAGCGGCCTCGCGCGCCTTGGGCGCCGCGGCCGGGTTGAAGTCGTCGTCGATGACGCCGACGTTGTTCATATCAGTCATTGGTCGTCATCCTCTCTCTACACCAGGTAGTACACGGACGGGCGCGTGCCCATGTCCTCGAGCAGCTGCTTATAGGGTCGGCTCGCGATGAGCTGCGACACCTCGGACTCCGGGTCGTCCAGGTCGCCCCAGTGACGTGCGCGGGCCGGACACAGATCCATGCAGGCCGGCGTCTCTCCCTTGGAGATGCGCTGGTAGCAGAACGTGCACTTCTCCACGGTGTGCTTCTGGTGCGTGGGCGCGTCGGCGTCACCGAGCGCGTAGTCCACGCCGTAGGCCGGCTCCTCCCAGTTGAAGGAGCGGACGCCCGTGTAGGGGCAGGCCGACATGCACATGCGGCAGCCGATGCACTTCTCGTAGTCCTGGCGCACGACGCCCGTCTCGGGGTCCTGGTAGGTGGCGCCCACCGGGCACACCTTGACGCAGGCCGGGTTCTCGCAGTGCTGGCACCCCAGCGTGATGTAGCTCATCGAGATAGCGGGGAACACGCCCGCCGGCGTGTCGGGCGCGTCGCCGCCGTCGGTGAGGGCGCGCGTCCAGAACACGTTGGCCGGCACGTTGTTCGCCACCTTGCAGGCGACGGTGCAGGCGTTGCACCCGACGCACCGCTTGGTGTCGATGGCCATTCCGTAATGGGTCATCTGTCATCCCTCCTAGTACTTCTCGACTTCGCAGAGGAAGTCGTAGAAGGCGCTGTTCGAGCAGAAGTCGTTCATGTAGACGCTGGTCAGGTCCTGGGTGTGGCCCTCGATGAACTGAGCCGCCTGGAAGCCGTGCGGAATGGACACCACACCGGGTTTGATGCCCTCGGTCACCAGCGCCTTGAGCACCGCGTAGCCGCGGTCGTTGTACACCTTGACGACGTCGCCCTGCTTGATGCCGCGCGCCGCGGCATCGGAGGCGTTGATCTTGAGCTCGGGCTCGGGCTCCAACTCGCGCATGAGCGGCGTGTAGGCCAGCTGCGAGTGCACGTGGTACTTGTGGTGCTGGCTGCATCCCATGAGCGGGTACTTCTCGCGCAGGGGATTCTCCCAATAGGCCTCGTGGGCAGGCTCGTAGTAGGGCCGCTTCTCGTAGTCAGCCACTTCCTGGCCGAAGTTGTTGCGCGGCGCGGGCTTCTCAAGGTAGAACTTGAGGCGCCCGGTCTCGGCGCTGCTGGGCTTCTGCACCACGGTGGCCCCGGTGTACAGCGGGGTGCGCACCATCTCGTCGCCGCTCAGGCGCTCGTAGGTGATGCCGGCGGCCTTGTTGAGATCGGTGGCGAGCACGACGTCGATGAGCTCGGCGTCGCTCATGCCGTTGCCGTAGATGGCGCCCATGCCCAGCTTGTCGGCGACGGAGCGCATGATGTCCAGGTCGGTCTTGCACTCGTACAGGGGGTCGAGGCCCTTGTGGTGGAACATCGGATAAGGCGTGGGGCAGCCGCCGTCGAAGTCCTCGGTCTCGAAGACGTGGGGCACGGGCAGCACGATGTCGGCCCACTCGGCCGTATCGGTCATGTTCACGTCGGCGCACACGACGAACGGGACCTTCTTCACCGCCTCGATGAGCTCCTGACGTCCAGACTCGCACGAGAGCATGTTGCCGTTGCAGCACCACAGCACCTGGATGTCGCAGGGGGTCTGTCCCCACTTCTTCTCCTCCATGAGCTTGGGAAGGTACATGCCGGTGGTGTTCACGCCGAGGCGCCCGAACATGTAGGCCAGGTTGTTGACGGCAAAGCTGAACGGGGACGATGCGCCGCAGATGGAAGCACCCGGCTTGCCGTAGTTGCCCGTCATGGCGGCGATCAGCGCGAGGTTCTTGAAGTTGTGGTGCGAGTTGACGTGGTGGCCGAAGCCCTGGAACGTCATGATGTAGGACGGGCCCTCGGCGTAGAGGCGCGCGAACTCCTCGATGTCCTCCAGGGGCAGATCGCAGATCTCAGCGGCCTTCTCCAACGTGTACTCGCCGATGCTGTCGAGCACCGTCTGGTAGCACGTCTTGCACACGCGGCCGTCAGAGAGCGTGAACTCGCCGAGGATGGCCGGCTTCGCCGCCGTCTCGAGCACGCCCTGGGCGTCCGCGGCCTCGTCCCACACGACGATGGGGTCGATGACGGTGGGCTGCCCGGTCATGGGGTTGACGGGGCCCTGGCTGGTGGGCTGGCCGTAGTCGCTCATGCGCAGGTAGGTGCCGTCCTCCTTCACGAGGAAGGGCGCCACGGTGGACGTGCGGAGGAACTCGTCGTCGGTCAGGCCGTTTTCGAAGTAGTAGTTGGCCATGGCCAGCATGAGAGCGCCGTCGGTGCCGGGGCGAATGGGCAGGTAGAGGTCGGAATGCATGGCCGACGCAGTGAACTGCGGATCGACGGTGATGAGCTTGGCGCCCTTCTCGCGCGCCTCGCACACCCACTGCCAGCCGTGGATGTAGGCCTCGGCGGGGTTGCCGCCCCACGAGACGATGCACCGCGAGTTAACGGTGTCATCGAAGGAGTTTCCGTTCTGGCCGAGCAGGATCATCTGCTCGTAGATCTGGGCGTAGTCGGCACCAGCACCGAGCACCGTGCCGCCGATGGAAGTGAGGAAGCGCCCATAGGCGATGGACATGTAGCCGGCCTGCGCCCCGTTGAGCACGCCGTAGGAGCCGTAGGACGACCACACGGCGATCGACGTGCCGCCGTGGTCCTTGAGCGCCGCGCCGATCTTGCCGGCGATCTCGTCGATGGCGTCATCCCAGCTGATGCGCTCCCACTGCCCCGCGCCGCGCTCGCCCGTGCGGCGCATCGGGTACTTGAGGCGGTCGGGGTCGTACATGCGCTGCGGCTGCGTGTAGCCCTTGACGCACAGACGCCGCCAGCGGGCATCCTCCTCGGGGTACTGGGCGGCGGCAACCTTGACCACCTTGCCCTCGCGCACCGTCACGTCCATGTGGCACTTGCTGCCGCAGTTGCCGCGGCAACCGCTGCGAAACGTTGACTCCGCGGCCGTCGACTCCGCCAGGGCCTCGCCGGCCCCCACGCCGGCGAGCGTGGCGCCCGTGCCCGCTACCGCGGCGGCGCCGGCAACCGCACCCGTGGCCTTCAGGAAGCTGCGACGGGTGAGCTGCGCGGATGCTTGATGAGTGTTTCCTGTCATCAAATCCTCCCTCTCTGCGTGCCGCCCCTCTGGGCGGCGCCTCCGTCAGAGGCGAGGAAGACGACCGCGAACGCAGCCGATCGGGAAAGCAGAGCGCACGAGACTAAGACCCCCACAGGGTCCTCGTTTTTCTTTGGCTCACGTGTTTTCCCTCTTCAGACGGTCGCACCCCTGATGGCGACCGAGTCCTCCCCCTTCTGACATGACAGGGGCAGCGTAACAAATTGTTCCGAAACAATCAATAGATTGTTACGGAACAATTTAGCTGATGCGATTGGTTAGCGTTGGACGAGGGGCGGCGGTAAAAGGCTATCGGGTCGCCGGGGGCGTCTCATCCCCCAAACCCCGAAGGCCGTCGGGCGCACCTCCGTAGAGCTTCATCACCTCTCCCCGGTTCTCCGGATCCAGCGTTCGCGCGGCGACCGCATAGGCCACGGCGTCCACCACCCCGTCGAGCGGCATGCCGAGCGCCGTATAGGCGTCGATGAAGTCGTTGAGCAGCTTGGCGGCCTTGGGGAAGTCCTCGTCGCGCATGCTGTCGGTACGGCGCCGCACGCGCACACCGCTCCCCTGCCGCGACACGAGGTACCCCGTGGCCTTGAGGTAGCGGTAGCACTGGTTGACGACCGACGGGCTCACGTCCAGGCTCTGCGCCAGGCCGCGCACGGTGGGCATCTTCTGGTCGGGCTCGAGCTCGCCCGTGCGGATCTGGTCGATGATCTGGGTGCGCAGCTGCACCCACAGCGCGATCTCGCTCGACTTGTCCAGGCTGAAGGAGGGGTCGGCCATGAGGGCGGGCCTTTCGGACGGAGGGGATAGAACTGCTCGCAGCATACCTGAAGTGGGGCGGGCGCGGAAAGCGAGGATTGACGAAGGTCGGCGAAACGTCCCGGCGCCCGGCGCGCTATCCGGCGGCCACCAGCGGGAGCGGCTCGATGGCCGCGACGTCGCTCGCGTGCAGGTCGAGCGAGTCCCACAGGTCGACGCCATGCTGCAAGTTGAGCCAGTACTGGGGCGTGGTGCCAAAGAGACGCCCGAGTCGCAGCGCCATATCAGGGCTGACCGCACGCCGTTCACGCACCAGCTCGTTCACCGTCTGACGCGAGACATGAAGCCGCTGGGCCAGCTGGGCGACGGAGAGCCCGAAGTCGGGGAGGAACTCCTCACGCAGCATCGCCCCCGGGTGGGTGGGGCGCCGAGAGATCAGGATCATGTTTTCCGCATTCGACATAGGGACCTCCGCGAATCAGTGGTAGTCGCACAGCTCGACGTCGTACGCATCGCCCTCTTCGAAGCGAAAGCATAGGCGCCATTGGTCATTCACCGCGATCGCATGCTGCCCTACACGCCGGCCAGCAAGGCCATGGAGGCGATTGCCCGGCGGAACGCGCAGGTCATCGAGGCGCACCGCCGCATCCACCATGTCCAGCTTGCGGAGAGCGCGAGCGATGATGTCCGCGGGGAATCGGCAAGGGTCGCCATCGCTGAACAGCAGTTCGGTGTCTTTGTCGGCAAATGACTTGATCATCCGATGAGTATATCGTGTCACGTGACAAGTTACAATAAGGACAGAGCAATGGATGTCGAGCGCAATGGGGCAATGGACGACCATCCGAGTCCGGAAACGCAGACGACCCGCCGATGGGGCGGGTCGCTTGGCGCGATGGCGCAAGGAGCGCCGGAAGCCGGGCGGCGACGCGGAGGGAGGAACGCCGCCGCCCAAGGGAGAGATCGGGAAGTGCTACTTGTCCTCGGCCGGGCGCAGGGGCAGGAACTTGACGCCCAGCAGGAAGATGAGCACGGCCAGGGCCACCACGCCCAGGCACACGCCCCACTCGATGGGGGTCGGCCAGTAGACCATGCCGGAGTAGGCGGCCTGCAGGCCGGCGTCCCAGTTGGTGACGGAGTGCGAGGTGAGCGCGCCGGGGTAGTCCATGTTCGGGATCTGGAAGCCGCCCACCAGAAGCTGCACGCGCTTGCAGAGGATGGCGACGATGGCCGCGATGCCGGCGACGACGAGCATGGGCGTCGTGCGCAGGCTCGGCGTGAAGCAGATGACGGCGGCGAC
>JAAWAY010000186.1 GCA_022792415.1 Eggerthellaceae bacterium
GCCACCTCCCCGTTGCGGCTTCTCGGCTACGAGACATTTGAATCCGAAAAAGCAGCGGCACGGCCTTCTGTCTCTCTCGCGCAGGTCGAAAAGCATGAACTGCCAGGTTTCGGGGGTTTGACGACACGCGCGCCATCCCCCACTCGACACATGCAGGTATTTCCCCTGGTCAGATGTTGCATCCAGCTTACTTTTTCCTCAGACGCACCACCAAAAGGCCATCGGGAACCGTTTTCGCGTCGTCAAACCCCCGGAAACCGGTATTTCGAGCCTCGCGACGTACCAGCGCACTCGTCCCCTGCCACGCGGATACGGCAGTGCAGGGTGAGCAAGGAGATGACGGGCATGGACGGAGCCGGACGGAGGCGAGGCATGGGGCGCGGGACCGTTTCCCTACCGCGCCTCGTAGTCCCTGATGGCGGCCATGAAGTCCTCGCCGTAGCGCTTGAGCTTGGACAGGCCCACGCCCGACACCTCCAGGAACTCCTCGTCGGTGGCGGGGCGCCGGGCGCACATGTCGCGCAGGGTCGCATCCGAGAACACGACGTAGGGCGGCTTGCCCAGGCGCGTGGCGATGTCCTTGCGCAGCGCGCGCAGGTGCTCGAACAGCCCCTCGTCCCCGAACGACGCGCCCCCGGACGCGCCGAACGCGCGGGAGGGCGGCCGCTCCGCGCGGGCCGGCTTGCGCAGCGCGCGCTTCATGGCCAGCGAGAACCCGGGCTCAGCCGCCTCGCGGAACCGCGGCCCCAGCTGGACGGTGGGGTACGTGCCCTCGGTCACCACCAGGTAGCCGCCGGCGGCTAAGAGCTCCACCACCTCGCGGATGCGCGCGGCCGGCACCGCGTCGCGGCGGCGGGGCGCGCCGGGCTCGGGACCCTCGGGCGAGCCCGGGCCCAAGTCGCCGAAGCAGCGGGCGGACAGCAGCCCCAGCTCGGCGGCGCGGCCGCCCTCCCCGCCGCGCAGCACGTCGGCCACGACCCCCTTGCCGAACCGCCCGCGCAGCTCGTGGACGCAGCGCATGACCGCGCGCGCCTCGGCCGTGACGTCCACCGCCTCGAACCCGCCGTCGCAGTTGCCGCAGGCGCCGCACGCGCCCGGCGGCTCCTCGCCGAAGTAGCGCAGGATGTAGGAGCGCAGGCAGTCGGTGGTGTAGCAGTAGCCCACCATGGCCTCGAGCATGCGGCGGCGCGTGGCGCGCACGGCCTCGGCCTCCTCGGGCGAGAGCTCCTCGTTGCCCGACTCCTGCTCGATGAAGAAGCGACACGTCGAGATGTCGCCGTCGCTCCAGAACAGAAGGCACTCCGACGGCTCGCCGTCGCGCCCGGCGCGCCCTGCCTCCTGGTAGTAGGCCTCCATGGACCCGGGCATGTTGTGGTGGATGACGTAGCGCACGTTGGACTTGTCGATGCCCATGCCGAAGGCGTTGGTGGCAACCATCACCGGCGCGTCGTCGTCGATGAAGGCGCGCTGGTTGGCCTCGCGCTCGTCCTTGGACAGCCCCGCGTGGTAGCGCGTGGCCGGCACGCCCGCCGCCACGAGCGCCTCGTGTACCTTCTCCACGTCCTTGCGCGTGGAGCAGTACACGATGCCCGACTCGGCCGGGTCGCGCAGGGCGCGCGCGGCGATGCGGGCCAGCTTGCGCTTGGGCTCGAGGCGCTCCACCGAGAAGCGCAGGTTCGGCCGGTCGAAGCCCGTCACCAACACGAGCGGGTCGCGCAGACCCAGCAGCCGCTCGATGTCGTCGCGCACGCGCCCGGTGGCCGTGGCCGTGAGCGCGCAGACGGGCGGGCGCTCCGGCAGCGAAGCGATGAAGTCGCCGACGGCCAGGTAGGAGGGCCGGAAGTCCTGGCCCCACTGCGACACGCAGTGCGCCTCGTCCACGGCCACGATCGACAGGCGCGCCCGAGACGCGAAGTCGACGAAGCGCGGGTCGGCCAGGCGCTCCGGCGCCACGTACATCAGGTCGTAGGCCCCCTCGAGCGCGCGGCGCATGACGGTGGACTGCTGGCCCGGCGTGAGCGTCGAGTTGAGGTAGGCCCCGCGCACGCCCGCCTCCAGCAGCGCGCGCACCTGGTCGCCCATGAGCGACACAAGCGGGCTCACCACCAGCGCCAAGCCCTCAGCCGCCACGCCCGGCACCTGGTAGCACAGCGACTTGCCCGCGCCCGTGGGCATGACGCCCAGCACGTCGCGCCCGGCGAGCACGGCCTCCACCAGCTCGCCCTGGCCGGGGCGGAACCCGTCGTAGCCGAACCGCTCCGCCAGCACGCGCCGCGCCTCGTCCATCGTCGCCAGCGCCATGGGCGCCTCCTCTCACATCTATTCCGGCCGTCCATTCTAGCGCCCGGCGCGGGGACGGCCGGCCTCGGCCCCGGGCGCCCACGGCTATTCCACGCCGGCTGACGCGTGGCCGCGTGTGGAGGATCGGTGGCCCGCGTCCGCAGCGTGGCGGCCACGCGGGCGGCATGGTAGAGTTTCCCCCAATAAACAATCGGCCGCGCGGGCGGCCGCCTGCGACGAGGAGCCGACATGGGCAAGAAGAAGGACGCCAAGAAGGAAGCGAAGAAGCTGGCCAAGAAGGCGCGCAAGCTGGAGAAGGGCAGCGCCGACAAGGCGGCCCGCACCTGCGGCTGCGCCAAGGGCGGTAAGAAGGACGGCGCGTGCAGCCCCTCCAAGGCCGCCAAGGGGCGCAAGGGCTGCAAGGCCGCCAAGATGCTGCGCGACAGCCAGGTCGACCTGTCGGCCGCGCGCTGCCCCTGCTGCGGCAAGCACTGCCCGCTGTCCAAGCCCAGGTGCGGCAAGGGCCGGCGCCTGGCCGCCAAGATGCAGGAGCGGGCGGCCTAGCCCACCTTGGCCGGGTCGGCCCCGGGGTAGCGCTCCTGGTAGTCCTTGAGGTAGCGGTTGACGCCGCCCACGTTGGCCTCGGCCATGGGCGCGCAGATCTCGTCACCGTGCCCCGCCGGGTCCTCGAAGCCCACGTCGATCTCCCACGACCTGACGATGACGTCGATGCGCTGGTACAGGTCCTCGAACAGGGTCTCGATGTCGTCGGCGCAGGCCAGGTAGGGCGAGTCGTCGGGAATGCCGAGCGCCGCCACCTCGTCGCGCGCCTCGGCGATGTCGTCGCGCAGCTGCTCGCAGGACGCGAGCGCGCCACGGCGCTCCTCCAGGCTCCCGCTGATGTAGAGCCCGTTGAAGTCCTGGGCCGCCTGCGACACCTTGGCGTCCAGCGCGGGCAGCTGGCCGTAGAACGACGCGAGCGAGGCGGCCTCCTGCGAGGCGGCTATCCGCTCGGCCGTCTTGGGCGTGCGCTCCTCCTGCGGCTCGGGCGCCGCCTGGACGGGAGCCGGCGCGTCGTCGGCGCCCTCCCCGGGGAGGAACCCGGTGCCCGACGTGGCGGCCGGCGCGTCGGCATCGCGGTTGGCCACCGTCACGGCCAGGTAGGCGCCCCCGGCCACGAGGGCCGCCGACACCAGCAGGCCCACCACCAGCGGGATGCGGGTGCGGGTGACGGTGTTGCGCGCGGAGTAGGTGACGGGCTGGGCCGATCCGGCGCCCCGGGCGACGGGACGCGCCACGGGCGGCATGTGCCGGGTCGCGCCCGACCCCACGGCCACGGGCTCGGTCACGGGCCGCACGCCGCCGCGAGCCGCCGCGCGCCCGGGGATGACGGCGGTTCGGTCGGCCTGCGGGGTGTCGCCGCCGGTCGACGGGGCGCGCCGCGGGGTCCGGTCGGCTTGCGCCGTCGCGCCGCCGACATGCGCCGGAGGGCGCTCGGGCAGCGCCGCCGTTCGGTCCACATCGGCCGTCGCGGCGGTCCCTTCCCCCTGCGGGACGGCCGCCTCAGCCCTCTCGACGGGCGCGCTGCACTCCGCGCAGAAGCGCGCGCCCTCGTCCAGGACCTCGCCGCACCGCGCGCACCTCGCCATCGCCGCTCCCTTCCGCGTCTTTCATGTCGCGACCATTGTACTTCAGCGCGCGGCGCGGCCCCCATCCCGTGACGTCGGCGTAACGCAGCGCCCCGCGGGACGATGCGTCCCTCCCCCGCCCGCTGTGGCGGCGCGGCCGCCCGTCCGGGCCATTGTTTCGCCATCGTTAAATAATCCCCGCCCCCGAGACCGCGCTTCCTATAATGGGCGCGTCAACACGCGGCGCGGGCCTCCGGCCGGCTGCCGCGCACCAGGGGCCGAGCCCCGCCTACCCAGCAAGGAGGTCCGCAGTGAGCTACGTATCCGACGTCATCGACCAGGTGAAGGCGAAGAACGCCGAGCAGCCCGAGTTCATCCAGGCCGTCACCGAGGTGCTCCAGTCCCTCGAGCCCGTCATCGAGGCCCACCCCGAGTACGAGGCCGCCGGCCTGCTCGAGCGCATCGTCGAGCCCGAGCGCGTCATCATGTTCCGCGTCCCCTGGGTGGACGACGCCGGCAAGGTGCAGGTCAACCGCGGCTTCCGCGTGCAGTTCAACAGCGCCATCGGCCCCTACAAGGGCGGCCTGCGCCTGCACCCCTCGGTCAACCTGGGCATCATCAAGTTCCTGGGCTTCGAGCAGATCTTCAAGAACAGCCTGACCACGCTGCCCATGGGTGGCGGCAAGGGCGGCTGCGACTTCGACCC
>JAAWAY010000187.1 GCA_022792415.1 Eggerthellaceae bacterium
GCAGCCCGACGATGCCCCAGAACTCCTCGTTGTCGGGATCGTACTCGCGCGCGAAGTAGCGCATGGTCTGCTCCACCGTCTCGCCGTGCTCGATGTGGAAGGCGTCCTTGTTGTGCTCCTGCAGCAGGGCGAAGGCGGCCTCGCGGGTCATGCCGGCGTCGAGCGTGGTCATGGGCGTCCCTTTCTCGCGGCCCGCGGCGGGCAGCCGGCGGCTGGCGCCGGGCGGGCGGTTTGTCGTCTGGGGCCACTATAGACGAAGTCGAGGCGCCCGTCGGTGTCCGAGCGGACAAAACGCCGGGCCGGCGCTTGGCCTCGCGCCCAAGGTACGCGAGGTCGCGGCTAGAACACCACGCCCAGCCCGTTGGCGATGAGCCCCCAGGCCACGCCGGTGACGTAGAGCACCGCGATGATGGCGAGGTTCTGGCGCCACGGGCGGTTGGCGCGCACCAGCACCAGAAGACCCACGCCGGCCGACACGAGCAGGCCCGCCAGCATCGCGCCCGCCCCCAGCACGCCCTCGAGGTACAGCTGGGCAATGACGACGCTCGCCGCGCAGTTGGGGATGAGCCCGACCAGCGCGCTGGCCAGCACCGACACCGTGACGTTGGCGCCGAGGAAGTCGGCGAGCGCGTCCTCGCCCACCACCTCGAGCACGCCGTTGAGCACGAGCGTGATGACGAACACGAACACCGTCACCTGCACGGTGTGGACGAGCGCGCTCTTGACGATGCCGCGCCACCCGTGGTCATGGTCGTGGTCGTGCGCGTGGTCGTGGGCGCAGCAGGCGTGGTCGTGGGCGCCGGCGGCGGAGGCGTCGCCGCCCGCGCGCTCGCGGCCGCCCTCCCCTCCGCTCGCCACCTCGCCGAGCAGGCCCTCCGGCTGCGTGGCCTCGGCGAGCGCGGCCGCATCGGCCACGTCGACGGCATGCTCTGCCGCGGCCGCCGCCAGCGCGTCGTCGTGATGGCGATACACCAGTGACGGATCCTTCTCGCAGGCGGCGCAGTCCTCGCCGCACCCACAGTGGTCCTGCGCGCACAGCTCGTGGATGCGCAGCTCCTGGCGGTCGCGGCGCGCCAGGCGCAGCACCGCGTCCACGATGAAGCCCATGACCATGCCGATGATCACCTTGGCGCCCATGATGGACAGGATGGTGCCGGCCGGCACGGCCTCGGCCAGGAATATGGGCAGCATCTCGTCAGACGTGGAGAGGAACACGGCGAACAGCGTGCCCAGCGTAATGACGCGCCCCGCGTACAGGGTGGCGGCCATGGCCGAGAACCCGCACTGCGGCACCACGCCCAGAAACGCGCCCACCACCGGCCCCGCGGCGCCCGCGTGGCGGATGGCCTCCTGGGTGCGCCCGGCCGTCTTGTGCTCGAGCCACTCCATGAGCAGGTAGGTGATGAACAGGAACGGGATGAGGTACAGCGTGTCGGAGACGGCGTGTCCCAGCGCGTGCTCGACGATATGTCCGATGTCTTCCATGGCGCCCATTCTAGAGCAGGCCCCCAGCACCCACGAGGCCGCGCGACGCCGAAGGGCGCGAATCGCCACGCAGCCGTAACCAAGACGTCGGTGCGGGATGCCGACGCACGACCAGGGTCATGCCCCGGCGCTCCCCGCCATCTCCGTCTGCCACCCCTAGCCCGCCTACTGCGCGCTTTCGCCCGCATTGTTGATCGCAGGGCTGATTTTTTCTCATCGCCGCTTGTTTGTATTGCTTATATATGTATACTAGCAATACACTTTTTGGACGACGAAAACACACACCAAACCGACGAGGGCGTCTATGAAGTCAAAGGGAAACAACGCTGCGGCGGGGCGTCGCCCTGCCCGCGACACGACCGCCGGCCGCAAGGCCGACGCGCCCTCTGCCGCGAAGAAGGAGCGCAAGCCCGTGACGATGCGCCTTGACCTCGACGTCATCGACTACTTCAAGGCCGAGGCGGATCGCACGGGCATTCCCTACCAGAACCTGATCAACCTCTACCTGCAGGAATGCGTCGCAGAGGGCAAGACCCTCCGCTTCGCCTGATCCCGCCCCGCACGACCCGCCGCGCCCCACGCCGGCGGCCAGCACGACCGAGCACGACCCGAGGGAGTCCCATGTACGCCGGAGACCACGCGCGCAGCAACGCACCCGCCGTCAAGCGGGCGCTTTGGCGCCTGCTGGCCTTCCTCCTATGCTTCGCGCTGGTGAACTGGGGTGTCATGCCGCTGGCCCTGCAGGCCTACGCCATCCCCTCCGGGTCGATGGAGGGCACCATCCTCGTGGGCGACCGGGTGTACTCCGAGCGCATCAGCTACCTGTTCCACGATCCCGAGCCGGGCGACATCATCACGTTCGAGGACCCGCACTGCCCCAACAGCGTGCTCATCAAGCGCGTGGTCGCCACGGGCGGACAGACGATCGACCTGGTCGACGGCCAGGTGGTCGTCGACGGCACTCCCCTCGATGAGCCCTACGTCAACGGCAAGCCGACCTATCCGCTCGACGGCTGGACTGCCTTGAGCTACCCCTACACCATCCCCGAGGACGAGCTGTGGGTCATGGGCGACAACCGCACCAACTCGCAGGACTCGCGCTGCTTCGGGTCCGTCCCCGTCGACAGCGTCACGGGGAAGGCCGTGTTCACGTACTGGCCCCTGCCGCGCATCGGCCTGCTCGAGAGCTAGGAGCGCATCACGTAGACCACCCTCTGCGATCTCCCGATCAGCCGCGACGCTCGCGCCGGATCCGCCATCGAGGCGGCGTCCGCAGGCCGGCCCCGCCGGATCGCGCGAGCCCGTCGGGAGATCGCCCACCTGATACCCCGAGAGCGCCGGGAAGCGCCGGGTCCCCCGCCCCGCCTTCCGTCTCGATGGCGCGAAAAAGGGAGCAGCCGCCTGCACGCTGCTCCCTTCTCTTTTGCCCGTGGGCCGGCCACGAGCCCAAACGAGACCGCTATCCCACCAAGATGCCCCGCCCACGAGCCTACCCTTCCTTGCGCTGCCTACCCGAGCGCCTCCCCTACCGTGCGCTCAAGCGTCTGCGCATCCGCCACGCACCGTCCCTCCCCTCGCGCCATGACAGGGCGGAGTGCTCATTTTTTTCGCTTGTGAACGGTTCTCAGGTGAGGCGAAATGCGTTCGTCGAGAGAAGTCCAGGAGAAACACCAGGTAGAGAGCTCAAGACGAGATAGAGGCAAGACCGCGGAACATCACGGAGGTAACAGGATTCCCGATTCCACCGCTCCAATCGTTACCAACCGAAAAAAGTATGCAATTTGGGTAGAGCGGGGGTCGCCATGAGAGGGGGCAGAGCGAGGACTCCGCCACGAAGGTCGCCCTTCGGAGGAGCCGAAAGCCGCGCGGCCGACGGGGCCCGCCATATCACGAGGGATCATCAGCGCGACCGGCGGCGTATCGGCGCATCAGGGCGTCACCCCCCCCCGACGCAAAGGAGGCGACCCGATGGGTCGCCTCCTTCCGAGTTAGCGTATCAGGCTCACGGCTCTCGCGGTCCCCGGGGCCACGTCGTGCTCCGGGCGATCGCGCCGCAGGCCAGCGGCTTAGTACATGCCGCCGCCACCGCCCATGGCACCGGCCAGGGCGGACAGATCGGGGCCCTCGGCCGGGATCTCGTTGATGGTGGCCTCGGTGATGAGGATGAGGCCGGCCACGGACGCGGCGGACTGCAGCGCCGTGCGGGTCACCTTCACCGGGTCGTTGACGCCCATGGCGATCATGTCGCCCTGCTCGCCGGTCTTGTAGTTGCGGCCCCAGCCGGGCTGGGCCTTCTTGACCTCGGCGACCTCGACGGAGCCCTCATAGCCGGCGTTCTCGGCGATGCAGCGCAGCGGGGCCTCCAGGGCACGGCGGATGATGTCGACGCCCACCTGCTCCTCGGCGTCGCCCTCCACCTTGGCGAGCGAGGGGATGGCGTTGATCAGCGCCACGCCGCCGCCGGCGACGATGCCC
>JAAWAY010000188.1 GCA_022792415.1 Eggerthellaceae bacterium
CGCCCCACGCAGCGGCCCGCGTGCCAGCGGCCTCGCGCGCCTTGGGCGCCGCGGCCGGGTTGAAGTCGTCGTCGATGACGCCGACGTTGTTCATATCAGTCATTGGTCGTCATCCTCTCTCTACACCAGGTAGTACACGGAGGGCTTGGTGCCCTTCTCGGGGAGCAGCTGCTTCACGCTGCGGGACTTGATGAGCTTGGACACCTCGGACTCCGGGTCGTCCAGGTCGCCCCAGATGCGGGCGCGGCCGGGGCAGGCGGGCACGCAGGCCGGCTCGTGTCCCTTGGCGACGCGCTGGTAGCACATGGTGCACTTCTCCACGGTGTGCTTCTGGTGCGGCGGGACGTCCTCATCGCCCAGGTCCATGCCCAGCATGAACTGGGGCTCCTCCCAGTTGAACGAGCGGACGCCCGTGTAGGGGCAGGCGGCGACGCACATGCGGCAGCCGATGCACTTGTCGGCGTCCTGGCGCACGATGCCCGTCTCCTCGTCGCGATAGGTGGCGCCGACGGGGCACACCTTGGCGCACGCGGGGTTCTCGCAGTGCTGGCAGTTCAGCGGGACGTACTCGATTGTGGAGTTGGGGAACTCGCCGGCGGGGATGTCCATCTCCGCGCCGCCATCCGTGAGGATGCGGTTCCACCACATGTCGTCGGGCAGGTTGTTCTCTATCTTGCAGGCCACCGAGCAGGTGTGGCACCCGATGCAGCGCTGCTGGTCAATGGCGAATCCGTAATGCATGGCTTTCCCCCTACTTCTTGCGGACGTCGACGCGCGTGTCGTAGAAATTGAAGGCGACGGACCACTCGTCGTGGTTCGGGTAGGTCAGCTCCTGGTAGCCGCCCTCGATGAACTGGTCGCGCTGCCAGCCCTTGGGCATGCGGCTCATGCCGGCCGGCAGGCTCGGGTCGATGACGCACTCGACCACCATGTGGCCGCGGTCGTTGAACACCTCGACGACGTCGCCCGACTCGATGCCTCGCTCGGCGGCGTCCGGCGCGCTGATCTTGAACACCGGCTTGGGGTCGAGCTCCTTGAGCAGCGGCGAGTTGAACCACTGGGAGTGCGTGCGCCAGCGGGTGTGCTCCTGGATGAAGGCCAGGGGGTACTTCTTGGCGGCCTCGCTGTTCTCGGACACCTCGGCGGAGTCCTGGTAGTACACCAGGTGCTCCTTGGCGAAGCGCTCCTTGACGTCCTGGCCGTAGTTGACGCGCGGCGCGGGGGTCTCGGTGTAGAGCTGCGCCAGGCCCGACTTGGTGGAGAACTTCGTGCGGCCGACGATGCCCGCCTTGCCGGGGATGACCGTCAGGTCGATGTAGCCCTCCTCGCGCAGGCGATCGAGGGTGACGTTGGCCTTCTTGCACGCCTCGCTGTTGAGCAGGGCGTTGGCGTAGGTCTCGAACGTGGCCCCCTCGGGGAAGGCGTCCTCCAGCCCCATGGCGCGGCCGATGAGGCTGGCGATCTCAACGTCGTCCTTCGCCTCGTAGAGCGGGTCGATGACCTTGTCCTGGTGGACGATGTAGGGCAGGTTGTGCGCCTTGCGGAAGTCCTCGTTCTCGTAGAACGACGCCACAGGCAGCACGAGGTCGGCGTGGCGCGCCGTGTCGGTCATCTCCATGTCCATGGCCAGGATGAAGTCCAGGTTGGGGATGATCTTCTCGAGGTAGTTGTTCTGCGCGGGCCAGTTGCTCACGGAATTGGAGATGATGGAGACGAGGGCCTTCAGCGGGTAGGGCTCGCCGTGGAGCTGCTGGGTCTCCACCACCTCGTGCATCATGGTCATGGGGAACGTGGTGGCCAGGCCCTTGTAGCCCTTGGCGGCCCACAGGCCCACCGTGTTGAGCGCGAGCGCCGTGTTCAGGTAGATGCCCGTGAAGCCGGCGCCGTCGCGGCCGAGCTGGCCGGTGAGCGACATGAGGATGGCGATGGCCCAGCAGGTCTGGTAGCCGTTGGCGTAGTGGTCCATGCCGAACGAGATGTTCACCGAGGCCGCGCGGGCGCCGGCCAGCTCCTCGGCCAGGTAGATGATGTCGGCCTCGTCCATGCCGCAGACGCGCGCGGCGTCGGCGACGGTGTACTCGGCGATGCGCTCCTTGAGCAGCGTGTAGGACGTGGTGCACGGGATGCCCTGCACCTCGTAGCGACCCTCGAGCGCGGGGCTGGCGGCCGCGCCGTACAGCGCGCCGGCGCCGGCGGCCTCGTCCCAGACGTAGGCGGGGTCGTCCTCGCCCTCGGCCACGGCCTCGAAGTCGCTCTTGTGCAGCAGCATGCCGGTGTCGTCGCGCACGAGGAACGGCGCGGTGGAGCGCTTGGCGATGAACTCGTCGTCCTGCAGGCCGTTGGCCAGGATGTGGTTGGCCATGGCGAGCGCCAGGTAGCCGTCGGTGGTGGGCTTGACGTAGTAGTACTCGTCGGACTTGTGGGCCGTGGCCGACTTCACCGGGTCGATGGTGATGATCTTGGTGCCCTGCTCCTTGGCCCGCTGCATCCAGCGCCAGTTCTGCGGCGTGGAGTGCACGGGGTTGGAGCCCCAGATGAAGATGTGGGATGAGTCGAGCACGCTCTTGGCCTCGTTGGCGAAGTACATGAGGCCGGTGCCGAGCACGCGATCGATGCCGTAGCCCGTGGCCAGGTCGTTCATGCCGGCGGGCTTGGACACGCCCAGCATGCCGCCCAGGCGGTTGAAGATGCCCGTCTGGCCCTGGATCTCACCGTAGTTGCCGGTACCGAAGTCGAAGGCGATGGCCTTGGAGCCGTACTCGTCGATGATGGACTGGAACTTGGTGGCGATCTCGTTGATGGCGTCGTCCCAGCTGATGCGCTCCCACTCGCCGGCGCCGCGCTCGGTGCCCTCGACACGACGCATCGGGTACTTGATGCGCTCGGGGCTGTAGATGCGGTGCATGTAGGACATGCCACGCAGGCAGCTGCCGCGGTACAGGTCCTCGCCGTAGTCGGCCACCGTCAGCTTGACGAGCTTGCCGTCGCGCACATGCGCGGCGTAGCGGCACGACTGCATGCAGTTGGAGCGGCAGACGCCGAAGCCGGCGACGTCGGACGTGGTCGAATCCGCGCTCACCTCCTCGGCGGCCAGGGCCGTGAGCGAGGGCGTCACGGCGCCGGCGACGGCCGCGACGCCGGCCAGGGCGCCGGTGGCCTTCAGGAAGCCTCGACGCGTGAGCCCGGACTGCGAGCTGTTCGAAATGGACATCTCTCCTCCTTGAGATACCGGAGAAGCCGCCGCTCTCTCCCCTGAGCGGGGTGGCGCCGGGCCGTCGCCCTGCGCCCGTTCGGCTGCCCTCCCCCTTGCACTTCCGAGAATCGGCCGATTCCGTTGGGGCGATATTATCATAGTTAATTAGTTCAATGCAAACATTCTTTTACGATTTGGTGACATTCGATGAGTGCGCGATGGGGTGCTGGGGTGCTGGGGTGCTGGGTGCTGGGGTGCTGGGGTGCTGGGTGCTGGTGGCGGACGTGCTGGGATGGCGGGGATCAGTGACGGGTTCTGGGAGTTTGGGGGCGAGTGCTGGGGGATGTCCGCGGTTTGGAGCGGGGGGGACGCGGTGCGCTGGCAGAGAAAGAGATGCTACCAGGGCGCGGACTCGATCCAGGAGCGACGGGGCGGCGTAAGAGAGGGCGTTGGAGAGAGCGTTGGAGAGGGGCACGATCCAGCAGCGCCGTATCGCATGGCGGGCAGCCCGAGGCGCCGTCGTGTCCGCCAGCACGAAATCGCGATCTTTCACACCTACGAGCACGAAAACGCGAACTTTCACACCGTTTTGGACGCCCAAGCCGCCGTCGCGAGCAAGCCCGCTTTTGTTTCCCCAGGTCAGAGCATCGTCGGAAAACGAGGGCGGGAGTTTCGAGGCCCAATCGCTGTGAAAGTTCGCGATTTCGTGCTGAAGAGTGCGGGAAGTCGGCATCTCGTGCCGCGCGCCAGGGGAATCGGAAGCGTGCGGCGGCGAACCGGGGCAGGAGGCATCGATGGATACCGGGTGGGCGCGCATCGCCGCGCGTCGGACACGTGCCGCCGCGGCGCGGAATCGGGCCGCAGGTCGGCAGGACGCACGGGCCTCGCGCCGGTCTCGCCGAGCGCGCCAGCCCCGCTCCCCGCTGCCCGCCCCGGGCCGGCGCCCTAGTCGTCCAGGATCTTGCCCAGGTCGAACCCGTCGGCCAGGCCGCTGGGGGCCAGCAGGATGCCCTTGCCCTCGCGGGCGCCCTCGTACGCCAGGTTCATCGCGCGCAGCTTCATGGCCGCGGGCTTGCGCTCGTACACCTCGGCGGCCTCGACGAACATCTCGGAGATGTCCTTCTCCACCTCGGCCAGCACCACCCGCGCGTTGCGCTCGCGCTCGGCCTGCGCCTCCTTGGACAGGGCGTCCTCCAGCTCGGGCGGCACCTTGACATCGCGGATCTCCACCGACATCACCGTGATGCCCCACTCCTCGCATTTGGCGCCCATAACCTCCTGCAGCTCACGGTCGATCTGACGGCGGCGCAGCGACAGGTCGGCCAGGTTCACCTGGCCGATGGCGTCGCGCATGGCCGTCTGGGCGCTGCGCAGCACGGCCTTGGGGTAGTTCTCCACCTCCAGGCACGCCTTCTCGGCGTCCCACACCATCCAGAACAGGATGGCGTCCACGTCCACGGGCACCAGGTCGGCGGTGAGGGCCGCCTCTGCCGAGAACGACGAGTTCATGATGCGGTGGTCGACGTGCATGGCCGCGTAGTCGATGAAGGGGATCACCACGTAGGGCCCTGGCCCGGCGATGCGGCTGAAGCGCCCCAGGCGCAGGATGGCGACGCGCTCCCACTGCGGGGCCACGCGCACCGTGGCGGCGCACAACAGCCCCACCAGCACCGCGGCTGTCCACGCCGGCGCGCCCGGCATGCCCCCGACCGCCCAGGCGATGCCCAACACCGCGAGCAGTCCCAGCGCGAACAGCGCGAAGGCGAACAGGTAGACGCCGACGCGCGTGGCCTCGTTGTCGGTGACCTCGGTGGCCTCCACCGGGCGCTCGGGCTGCGCCGCGTCGCGCTTCCTCAGGCTGAATCCCATGGCCCCTACCTTTCCGCCGCCCTCAGGCGGTCCTCCACCAGCCGCGCGATGTCCTCGCGCGGAACCCCCAGCTCCCGGCACTGCAGAATGAACGCGTCAGCCAGCGACTCGGCCGCGTTGCCGGCGGCCTGCCCCCGCTGGAGGTAGCCGTCGTGGGCGAACGTCCCGCGCCCGCGCTGGGAGATGATGTAGCCGTCACGCTCGATGTCCTGGTAGACGCGGCTGACGGTGTTGTAGTTGATGCCCAGGTCGACGGCCAGCTGGCGCATGGTGGGCAGCTTGTCGCCCGGCGCGAAGGCCCCGGACGTGATGAGGTAGATGAGGCGGTTGCGCAGCTGCAGCCAGATGGGGATGCCGCTCTCCTCGTCGATGGTCATGTGGATGATGTTGCCGTCTTCGCCCAAGGCGTCCTATCCTGTCCTGCTCATATCGTCACCGCCGTCAGCGCCAGCGGGGCCATGACGGCGCCCGCCACCACGCACAGGCGCAGGGCCGCACCGCCCACCAGCACGCCGCAGGCCGACGCGGCCATGGCCGCCGCCCGCCCGGCGCCCCGCCCGCGCACCGCCCCGTGCAGCGCAAGGGGCGCCACGATGCCGGCTCCCACGACGCCGCCCCAGAACGGGATGGAGAGCGGGCCGGCCAGGAGCAGCTGGCACGAGGCGCGGGCCGACTCGGTGGACAGCCCGCGGGTCACCAAGAATACCGCAAGCACCGCCAGCTCGACGCAGGCGAGCACGCCGCCGAGGCGCCAGAGGGCGCTGACGGCGTCCTCCCGGGCCTGGTTGGCCATGCCCGGCGGCGCGGCCAGCAGGCCCGCGCCCACGACGAGCGCCGTGCCGCACGACAGCGACGAGGCCACGAACAGCGCCGTGAGCCACGGCGTGCGCCAGAAGTCGACGGCCACCGCGTCGGAGAGCAGCAGGCCCGAGTACGCCATCACGCCCAGCGCCGCCACGAGGCCCGCCAGCGTGAGCGCCCATGCCACCGGCGCCCAGGCCAGGCGCGGCATGGCGCCCATGGCCGCGACGGCCGCGCCGCACGCGGCCAGCGCCGCCACCAGCCACGCGCCCGCGGCCATGACGGTGCGGGGCGGCTGGAAAAGCACCCGGAAGGCGGCATCGAGGCTGCCCAGGTCGGCCAGCAGCAGAAGCGCCGAGACGATGACGAGCACCGGCGCCAGGGCGAGACCCGGCTGCACGGCGCGCACGACGGCGGCGCTGGCGGCGGTGGGGCGACACGCGTCCCACACGCACGCGCCCGCGGCCACGGCGAAGGCGCCGGCGCCCGTGCCGGCGAGGAACAGGTAGCCCACGATGAGCCAGCTGAATACCATTCCCCTCCCCTTCCCGCGGGGCGCGTCGCCCCCTCGGCCCGCCCGGTTTCGGACGGGATGCGCGGCCATTGTAGCACCTCCGCCCCGCGACGCGGCGAGGCGGAACGCGGGGCAGGCCCGGCGCGCTACACCAGGCGCGCGGGGTTGACGGCGGCCAGGTGCCCGTCGTGCGTCTCGAACAGGCTGAGCAGGCGGTCGCGGCTCTCGTAGAGCACCCAGAACGCGGGCGGCAGCGCCGGGCGCGCCGAGGCGTCCCAGCAGGCATCGCCCGCCTCGGCGACGTCCCAGGGGTCTTCTGCGAAACGCGCGTCGACGTCGTCCCACGACCGGCCCGCGGCCTCTCCCCACAGCGCGTCGGCGACCGGCGCCAGGACGAGGGCCTCCTCGGCGCGCGGCGGCTCGGGCAGCTCGGCGGGCAGCACGTCCAGGGCCACCTCGCAGGCGGCGTAGCGGGACAGGTCGATGTAGCGGCCGGCGGACATCAGGCGTCCCCTCCCCCATCGCCGGCGCAGGTCGGCGCGGGCCACGGCGCGCGCTCCCACGCATCGCCGCCGGCGAGCAGGCGCCCCGGCGCGCCCTCGTAGGCCACCGACCAGAGCACGAGCCCGTGGGCCGGCGCGTTCTCCCCCGCGGCCGCGCGGTCGCGGGCGGCGAGCGCCTCGGCCACCCAGCCGGGGTCGCGCCGCCCCAGGCCGACGGCCACGAGCGTGCCCACCATGGCACGCACCATGGAGTGGAGGAAGGCGTTGCCCACAACGCGCACCACGACGACGGGATCGCCCAGCAGCTCGGCGCGCTCCACCGCCACCTCGCGCACGCAGCGGCGCGTGGGCTTGCCCACGGCCGAGGCCGCCAGGCAGAAGCTCTTGAAGTCGTGCTCCCCCACCAGGTGGGCCGCCCCCTCGCGCATGGCCTCCACGTCGAGCGGCTTGCCGACGGCCCAGGCGCGGTCGGCGAACAGCACCGGGCGGCAGGGCTGGTCGAACAGGAGGTAGCGGTACTCGCGCTCCACCGCGTCGAAGCGGGCGGAGAACCCGCGCGGCACGGCGACGACGCGGCTGACGGCGATGCGGTCGTCCACCAGCGCGTTGAGCGAGCGCTGCAGACTGCGCGGCGTGCGACCCGCCAGCTCGGCGGCATCGGCATCGAAGCTCACCACCTGGCCGCGGGCGTGGACGCCGGCGTCCGTGCGCCCGGCGCACACCGTGGGCACCTCGCGGCGCAGCAGCACGGAAAGCGCGCGCTCGAGCTCGCCCTGCACGGTGAGCTGGCCCGGCTGGCGGGCGAAGCCGCTGAAGGGGGTGCCGTCGTAGGCGATGGCCAGGGCGAACGTGGCGTCATGCGGGCACGCGGCGGCGCGCTCGGCGAGCGTGGGGCGGTCGGCGGGGACGCCGGCGTATGCGGACGCGAGATCCGTCAAGGGGTCTCCTCAGGACCCGCCGCGCGATGCGGTGGGCAGCCGGGTGCGTTTACGTGGGTCGTTTGGCTTCAGGTTCGCCCATTGTAGCGCATGGGGGGCGCTTGCTCCAAGCCACGGCCCCATCCGACAGCGCACATCGCCCGCTCCCCGGACGCAGCGGGACCCCGCGGGCAGCGAGCCGGCGGGGTCCCGGAATCGAGCGGGCGGCGAGGGCGCTAGGCGATCATCACCCCGCGCCCGAACAGCTCCTGGATCTCCGAGCGCATGACCGCCGATCGGGCGTCCACGCTCACGGGCAGCTCGGCGCGGAAGCGCCGGCCGTCGGCCTGGTTGACGAACAGCACCACGCCGTCGCGACCGGGATAGGACTGCAGGATGCGGTTGAGCCGCAGCGACTTCGTCTGGTTGAAGTCGGCCGACGACACGCGCAGCTCCAGGTGCGCCGGGCGGGCGTCCTCCTCGGACAGCTCCAGCACCTCCATCTCGAAGGCCATGATCTGGCTGCCGCGGTCGTTGTGCTCGAACTTACCCTTCACCTTGACGATGGCGTCCTCCTGGATGGCGGCGGCGTTGTCGTCGTACTTGAAGCAGATGCACTCCATGTGGCCCGTGGTGTCCTCCAGCGTGAACGTGGCCATCTTCGTGCCGCGCTTGGTCAGCTTGACCACCACGTTGGACACCATGCCCACGAACACGGCCGACTTGATCTCCTTGGTGCGCTCGGCCAGATCGGCCAGGGAGAACTTGGTCAGGCGCGCCAGCACGCCCTCGTAGGGCTGCAAGGGATGCTCGGACACGTAGATGCCCATGATCTCCTTCTCGTAGGCCAGCTTGGTGCGCTTGTCCCACTCCACGCCGTCGGGCGCGGGCACCTCCTCGGAGAAGCCGGAGTCGGGCTCGTCGGCGAACAGGTCGAACATCGAAACCTGGCCCGCGTCGCGGTCCTTCTGGCGCTTGGCCGCGCCCTCCAGAAGCGGCGTGTCCTCGACGAAGTGCATCATCTGCTTGCGCGTGTAGCCGGTCGAGTCGAAGGCGCCGCCCTTGATGAGGGCCTCGAGCGTCTTGCGGTTGTACACCTTGGCGTCCACGCGGTTGACGAAGTCGTGCAGCGATGCGAAGGGACCGCCCTGCTCGCGCTCGGCGATGATGGCCTCGGCCACGTTGCGCCCGATGCCGCGCACGCCCACCAGGCCGAAGCGCACGCCCTCGTCCACGGCGGTGAACTCGGCGTTGGACGAGTTGATGTCAGGCGGCAGCACCGGCGTGCCGTTGTGGTTGCAGCTGGAGATGTAGCGGATGAGGCGGTCGGTGTTGCCCATGTAGCTGGACAGCACCGCGGCCATGAACTCGTTGGGGTAGTGCGCCTTCAGGTAGGCGGTGCGCATCACCAGGATGGCGTAGGCCGCCGAGTGCGATTTGTTGAAGGCGTACTTCGCGAACTTCTCCGCGTCCTCCCAGATCTTCTTGGCGATGTCGAGCGAGAAGCCGTTCTGCACCGCGCCGGTGTTCCAGTCCTCCTGGAGCTGGCGCATGACGTCGATCTTCTTCTTGCCCATGGCCTTGCGCAGCTTGTCGGCCTTGCCGGCGGAGAAGCCGGACATGGCCATGGAGATCTGCATGATCTGCTCCTGGTAGACCATGGTGCCGTAGGTCTCCTCCAGGATGGGGCGCAGGCGGTCGTCGTAGTAGTGGATGGTCTCGGGGTTCTTGGCCACCTTGATGTAGTCCTCCACCATGCCCGACTC
>JAAWAY010000189.1 GCA_022792415.1 Eggerthellaceae bacterium
ACGCCTACATCGAGTGGTACCGGGACGGCAGGCTCAAGGCGTTCGAGGAGGACGGCAGGGTGGTGTACGATACGATCATGGGCCGCAGGAGGCGGCTCGGATACGCGGCCTAGGCATGTCCAAGAATCTGCCGCAGTCCCAACCCCCGAAACCTGGCAGTTCATGCTTTTCGACCTGCGCGAGAGAGACAGAAGGCCGTGCCGCTGCTTTTTCGGATTCAAATGTCTCGTAGCCGAGAAGCCGCAACGGGGAGGTGGCTCGAGGAGACTCCAATCATCCGCACTGTATCTCGAAAATAGTGCGAGGTCGGGGTGCGCTAATAGGCGCGGTTCGGCCCCGTAGTCGCTGGATCATTGGGTTCGAGCTTCAGATGTTCCCGCACGTACGCGAGGTCCTCCTCCGAGATTTCTCCACTCACCCAAAAATGGACCGCATAGCCGTTTGACCATCCGATCACGAGATCGGCGTTAATGTTTGCGATTTGGGCTGAGAGGGTGAAAGCCTCAACATTATCAAGGCGAATTGTGTAGTGGTAGCCAGCTATTTGAAGCATTGACTCGCGGGTAGAGGTGGTTTCTTTGACATCCCAACGATTTCTCCACGAGGATGGCACCTCGAGCGTAAAGAATCGTGTCTTATAGCAAAGCTCGGGATCGAGGGCGTCTCCGTCCAGCGCCGGCGCCGATTGTTCTGAAGCGGATTGCTCGTTTGTTCCGGTGTTGGATAGCGCGCTATCATCAACAGGGCGTTCTTGGTTAAGGGCGGTGTGGGTTGTTGCCTCCTTCATCCATAGTGAACCAGCAATGCTGGATCCGATGAGGAGCGCTCCGATGATTGCAGCAAGATAAACGGTGGCTTTGTCCGTGAGAAGATGCATGGCTACTTCACCTGTATGGTCGGCACTATGTTCTCGTCGAAGAAATCGTCGCCCCTGAACACGATGGAGTCGTCGGATGCGTTGAGTACTTCTCTTAAGCTCAGACCAGTCTGGATCGAAATGATCTCGTTGAGATCTGCGTCATCAAGCATGGGATAGAAGGTAACGGTCTCTCCCGCTGCGAGGCGAGAGGCGTTCTCCCTGGCGATAAAAGCATAGCGTGTCTGCCAAAACTCAATGCGCTGCCCCTTGCTGTTGTCGTGGAAGTACAGCCTGCTGTTGGCGATGTCTCCTCCCACTCCCTCTGAGAATTCGCTTACAACGGTGGCGGTGAGGAGGGTGCGTGCCGCGGTTCCGTCTTTCTTGGATCTCACGATAATGTCATCTCCAACATAGAAGACGTTGACTTTCCCCTCCCAGGAAGGAGGGAGGTCAAATGCCACATAATCGTTCTCGACATGACTCCCTTTTACTGAGGATGAGTCAAGTGACGGAAGCTTGATTTGGGGAAGGAGCTCTTGAAAGCGAGCATAGTAGCGGTTGTTACCGCTCTCGTCTTTGTCCCTTGTCAGGGGTTCGAGGATTTCGCTTTGGTGGTCAGCGGGGTTGGAGTAGCGAAGGGAGAGGCTCCACGCCTGATCAATTACGCTGATTCTCTGGTAGAGGCAGTCATATAGCTCGCAGACCTGTTGCCATGGCTGATAGCAGGCGGACGACCCTAGAAGGTTCCACTGCTTTAGATCCTTTACTTGCTGCTCAAGGGTCGATGCAAGCGTTGAGGCTGACGAGGCATTCCGCTGACGGATGTCGGATGCGCTGAGGTACGTGCTGTTGAAGAGAGACGCGGCCTCCCCGATTTGTTTGTCGTAGGACCCTGCTTGGTTGCAGAGCTCCTGAAGTTGCAGCGTGATTTCGATATCTCTTTGGCTGAGCGCTGTGCCAGAATCACCTTTCTCTTCTTGGGTACCGGATGAGGACTTGTCGTCCCCAGTCCTTGCATCTTCGGGCAATTCGGCACTTGCGGGGCTCTCGGCATCGCCGCCCGTTTCGGGGAGGGGCCACGGCTCCCAGGGCCGTATGGTCAGGACAATGCAGCAGGCGATGACGATGGCGGCGCCCATAATGGCTGCGGCTGTGGTGCGTGCGCGCCCTTTCGTTACGCGAGACGCGGAGTCCGGCGCTTTGACGCGTATCGCCGCGTCCGGCAATGCATCTGTCTCGCTGCTGACAGAGTGCATGAGGAGCGTGGCGTCGGGCGTTCCGTCGAACAGGCGCGGCATGGCTCTCGTTTTGTCTCTGTCGTTCGACTGAGGCGCTTTCATTTCCTGCGTTGCGCTTTCGCTGTCACTGTCGCAAGGGGAGGCAGTGAGGTTGGTCACGTCAAGGCGGCTGGTGAGGGCATCGCCCATCTCCCGTGCAGAAGAAAAGCGTTCCTCGGGACGTTTAGACAGTGCGCGCATGATGACGGCTGAAAGATCGTTGCTGATATTGGGATTGAGCGTGCTGGGCGGCACTGGATCAGCGCTGACATGCTGAAGCGCCACGCTGATGGGATCTGGTCCCGTAAAGGGAGGTTGTCCGGCGGCCAGCTCATAGAGGACGACGCCGAGGGAGTAGAGGTCGCTAGCTGGCGTCAGGGGCTTACCCTGCGCCTGTTCGGGGGAGAGATATCGCGCGGTGCCCAGTACTGTGGAAGTCTGTGTGAGCTCTGATCCCGCAACCTTGGCGATGCCAAAGTCCATGACTTTAACTGATTCGTCAGGAAGGACCATGATGTTCTGTGGTGCGATGTCCCGATGAATGATGCCCTGATCATGGGCAACGGAAAGCGCTCGGCAGATTTGAGCCCCAATTTCTGCGACCCGACGGGGGTCGAGTGGTGTTCCGGCGGCCGTAAAGCTTCGAAGGTCACTACCCGGAAGAAGCTCCATTACCAGATAGCAGTCATCCCCGTCCTGCCCCCAGTCATAGATGGTGACAATATGGGCGCTCTGGAGGCTAGCCGCGGCGGTTGCCTCCTGGTGGAATCGCCTTGCGAACCCTGGATCGGCGGCAAACTGGGGCAGCATGACCTTAACCGCCACGTCACGATCGAGCACGTTATCTCTGGCGGCGAAGACCGACGCCATTCCGCCCATGCCTATGCGCTCGCCCAACTCATATCGGTTCCCCAGTGTTTTTCCCGTCATCTCGGGTCACCTCTCCCGTCTGAATCCCGGCAACGTTGCCACGTCCTGTACCGACGGGAACGGCCATTCCCCTTCTTGGAGGGTAGCATTTCAGGTGGGGGGGGGGTCTACCCTCAGTGAACATGGGAGAGAGGAAGCGAATCAAGATATCGGTCGGTCGTTCCTGTGTTTTAGCTAACGGCATACTCGTCATGTTGCTTCTCGTGGGCTGTGGTCAAGTGCCGGGCATTGACGAGGCAGCCGTAGCTCAGTTGAGCGTAGCGGGTTTGGTGCCGGAGTCGACCGTCGTCATGAGGCCCCTTGTTGATGTGTGGACTGATCCAGCTCAAATTCATGCACGAGTGGGCATACGGGAGAACTTGCAGGAATCGCTTGACCATGGTGAAAAACCCCGTGATGCGCAACGCTATATCGTTCTGCACGATACGGAAGGAGACGGCGCGCCCGAGGAGGTTGTCAGCTATTGGCTGCTTCAGGGAAAGGGCGTAGGCGCCCATTTCGTTATCGGAAGGGACGGAGAGGTTGTTCAGTGCGTGGGACTTGACCGCATCGCGCACCATGCGGGTTTTGGTGATGCCGGAAACAACGTGCGTTATGGGGTTAATGACGAGTCCCGGGATGATCGCAGAGGAACGGAACCGATAGGTTCGTTTGCACCCGACTATGGCATGAATTCTTACTCCATCGGCATTGAGCTTGTTCATCGGGGCGCATCGAACGAAGAGTATCCTGCCAGGCAACTTGCGGCGCTTGATCGCCTCATCGCCTTCCTTGACGCGTATTACGGAAGGGAATGCGCGATCATTGATCACAAGATGTGGCGCTCTAGCAACTCTGACACGTCAAGCGAATTCAACCACTATTTGAGAAGCTACCAGACGAACCGCCGGCATAGCTAGCGCTTCTGAAGAGCTTTGTTGGCACGTCGTTGGGCGTGAGATGCCAGCTATCGGGGGTTTGACGACGCGAAAACGGCTCCCGATGGCCTTCTGGTGGTGCGTCTGAGTGAAAAGTAAGTTGGCTACAACATCTGACCAGGGAAAACGCCTGCGTGTGCCGGGCAGAGGGTGGCGTGCGTGTCGTCAAACCCCCGATAGCTGGCATCTCACGCCCCGTGACGTGCATGGTGGGCTGGCGGCATGGAAGCGCGACGGTGGTTGACGGTTGGGCTGCGTGCGCCGGAACGCCACGGAAAGCGAGCCGTCTCTAGAGGCGTGCGCGAAAGCGAGGTGCCGCGAAGACGCGGCAGCGCCCGGCGGTCGGGCCGGGCGCTGCGGTCGTGCGGTATGGGCCCCCGTGGGGGAGAGGCGGGGCGGCTACGCCCAGACGGCGCGCATGAAGTCGCCGTAGACGTCGTCGATGATCGACGCCGTGCGGCCCACCAGCTCGGTGAGCACCTCGCCGGCCGTGGGCTCGGAGATGATGGCGTCGGCCTCGGCGATGAGGTCGTTGTCGTCATCGATGTAGAACTTCACCCAGCGGAAGCGGGTGTTGGCGCTGTTGACGGCCAGCAGCACGGCGGCCGTCTTCTCGGCGGGCACCGACGCGATGGGGGACGTGACCACCTGGGCGCTCTCGCCGTCAGCGTCGAAGAACACGTGGATGCGCACGTGGTTGTAGGAGAAGTCGCCGCCGCCGAAGTTGAGGGCCACGAGCGGCTTGTCACCCTCGGCGACCTCCACGCGGTCGAACTTCAGGCCGTGGGTCTCCAGCGCGCGCTCGAAGTCGAGGGCCTGGGATGCTGCATCTGCCATGATGATCCTTTCGACGGAAACTGCTACGCCCCTATGTTAGCGCTCCGGGGCGCTCGCCGCGTTCAGAATGTCCTCGCAGGAGCGCAGCGTCGCGAGGAACCGCGCGCGCTCGGCGACGGCCGGGTCGGGCTCGGGCGCCGTGGGGACGGCGAGCTCGGGTGCCGCCGGGGCATCGGGGGACGCGACGGCCGGCGCGTCCCCGGAGCCCGCCGGGGCCGGGACGATAGGCCCCCGTGCGTCGCTGACCGCCTCAGGCGCCTGCGTCCCGGCAGCCGCCACCTCGGCGGGAGCGGGCGAGGCGGGCGCGGAAGCAGAAGCCGGAGCAGCGCTGGAAGCGGTCGCGTTCGCGGGAGCCGTCGGCTCGCCCGCGGTCGACTCGCGCCCGGCCTCAGGCGCCTGCGTCCCGGCAGCCGCCTCGCCGGCGGCCTCGGCTGCCTCGCGGGCCTCCTTCACGCCGCGGCCCCCCAGGGCCGCCTGCAGGCTGGCCAGCAGATCCGCCTGGTCGGGCTTATCGCTCATCGTCCTCGCCTTCCCCGGGGGCCAGCGCCCCCGCCTGTTCCGCATCGTCTCTCGCGCCCGCAGGGGCCGCGTCGGGGCCGGTCTCCCCGCTGTCGTCTCCCGCGTCTGCCTCGGCGCCGCCCTGGTGGCGCGCCCACAGCGTGCGGATGGCGTCGCCGGTGAGCGTGCGGCCCGCGAGCAGGGCGCCCCGCAGCTCCTCGAACGCGTCGCGGTGCTCGCCGATGACCGCCCGCGCCCGCTCGAGCGCGTCGGCCAGCAGCGCGTTCATCTGCGCGAGCGTCGCCTCGGGCAGGTCGGTCACCGGGCACGCCCCCGGGGCGCCGGGCGCCACCAGCTGCACGAGCCCGGCGTCGGACATGCCGTAGCTGGCCACGTAGGCCCGCGCGCAGGCCGTGGCCTGGGCCAGGTCGCTGCCGTTGCCGGCCGAGAACGCGCCGCACTCCAGCTCCTCGGCCGCCATGCCCGCCATGAGCATCGCCAGCTCGCCGCGCAGGTCGGCCGCGGTGGGCAGCGGCTTCTCGCGCTTCTTCTCATGCTGCACGTAGCCGAGCGTGCCCGTGCCCTCCTGCTCGATGGTGATGACCTTGATGGACGTGCGCCCGGTCTCGGCCAGGCCGACCACAGCGTGGCCCGCCTCGTGGGACGCCACGCGCCAGCGCGCCGCGTCGTCGCCCACCTCGGAGGGCTCGAGCACCGGCGTGGCCGACAGCTCGCAGAAGCGCTCGATGGGCGGCACGTCCTCGGCGAGGATGGTCCGCACGTCGCCGTCGGGGCGCGTGGCGCGCCGGGCGATGACCTGCTGCACCACCTCGTCGGCGAACCGCCCGTTGCCGAAGTTCTCCACGTTGTGGAAGTAGCGCAGCACCCCGGCGGCCGCCTCGAGCGCGCCCTCGCCCAGCGAGAAGCCGGCCGCGTCCATCTTGCGGCGGAAGATCTCGGCCAGCTCGTCGGGCTCGTAGTCCTCGAAGCGCAGGCGGTAGCCGATGCGCGAGGCCAGGCCCGGGTTGGCGTCCAAGAACGCGCGCATGGGCCCCTCGTAGCCGGCCAGCATCACCACCAGCTCGCCCTTGCGGTCCTCCATGGCCTTCACCAGGACGGCGAGTGCCTCCTGGCCCGACGACGATTCGAGCAGCGCGTAGGCCTCGTCGATGAACAGCACGCCGCCCAGCGCCCGCTCGATCAGCTTGGTCGTGGTGTCGGACGTGCCGCCGACGTACCAGCTGACCAGGTCCTTCGCCTGCACCTCGGTGAACCGGTCGCCGGGCACGGCTCCCACCGAGAACAGGATGCGTCCGATGATGCGCGCCACGGTGGTCTTGCCGGTGCCGGCGTTGCCCGTCAGCGCCATGTGCAGGTTCTGCGGCGGCAGGGACAGGCCCTCGGCCGCCGCGCGGGCGCGGAAGGACGTGACGCGCTCGATCTCGCGCACGCGCTCCTTCACGTCGTCGAGGCCCACCAGGTCCGCCATGAGCTCGTCGGCCGTGCCGCAGGGGGCCTCCAGCACGTCCATCATCTCGCTGCGCGTGGGGATGTCGCCGGGCTCGATGACGCGGGTGGCCTCCACGCCGGCGTCGCGCGCGGCCACGGCGTGCTTGATGAGCGCGCGCTGCAGCACCTCGCAGGCGAACC
>JAAWAY010000190.1 GCA_022792415.1 Eggerthellaceae bacterium
GACTCGGTGAGCCCGCGCAGCGCGGCCTTGAAGTCGCCGAAGTCCACCACCATGTCCTTGCACGTGCCCTCGCGCTGCAGCTCGGGCACCTCCAGGTAGGCGACGACGCGCCAGCGGTGGCCGTGCAGGTTCTCGCACTTGCCGTGGTAGTCGGTGAGGAAGTGGGCGGCGTCGAATTCGCTCTCGGTCCGCAGTCCGTGCATGGGACCTCCTTCGTGGGTCGCGGGTCACAGGGTCATTATAGGTCAGAACGCGGCGTCGAGCGGCTCGCCGACGAGCAGGTCCACGGCGCCGTTCGTGGCCTCCACGAGCACACGGGACAGCTCATCCTGCGTGCCGTCGAGCGTGCGCAGCGTGACGGCCACCGCCGCCCCGAAGTCGGCCTCGCGCACCTTCGCGCCCGCCGCCTCGGCCGCGCGCACGAGCGGCTCGTACAACCGGTAGGGCACCTCGGCCAGCACGTCCACCACGCGCGACACGGTGACCACCTCGGCCGCGTCGATGGCCGCCTTCGTCGCGTCGGTGTAGGCGCGCACCAGCCCGCCCGTGCCCAGCAGCACGCCGCCGAAGTAGCGCGTGACCACCACGGCCACGTCCTGCAGCCCCGCGTGCTGGATGGCCTCGAGCGTGGGCATGCCCGCCGTCTTGGCCGGCTCGCCGTCGTCGGTGTAGCGCACGCGGCCCCCGCGCAGCACGTAGGCGTACACGTTGTGGCGCGCCATGCGGTGCTCGGCGCGCACCGCCTCGATGAACGCGAGCGCCTCGTCCTCGGTGGACGCCGGCGCGATCTGCCCGATGAAGCGCGAGCGCTTCTCCACGATCTCCGCCGACGCGGGCGCGGCGACGGTGCGGTACGCCTGGCCGGTCGGCGCCGGGGTACCGGATGGGTTCTCGTCCGCCATCGCCACCTCCTCTCAGCCTCGCGTCAGGCGTCGGGCGGCCGCCGGTCGGGGCCGCCGCGGACGTCGAGCCGCCGCGGAGCGGCGCTCGATCACCGGGCCCACTATACCCGAACCGCGCCCCCTCCGCGCGCGCGGCGCCCGGAGCGCCTATCATGATGCGACCACCGCCCGCGCCGCGGGCCCCTGCTCGGAAAGGAGCGCCCATGACCGTCGCCTCGCACACCCTCGACGAGCTGCGGAAGGACGTCGCCCTCGCGCTCGGCGACGTCCGCGCCGCCACTCCGCTGGTCGGCTCCATCACCAACGCCATCACCATGGACTTCGTCGCCAACGCCCAGCTGGCGGCCGGCGGCTCGGCCGCCATGATCTACCTGCCCGAGGAAGGCGTCGCCATGGCCGCGGCCTCTGGCGCGCTCTACCTCAACCTGGGGGCGCTGCTTCCCCTGCACCGCGACAGCATCCCCGCCGCCGCGCGGGCCTGCCACGACCTGGGACGCCCCTGGGTGCTCGACCCCGTGGGCATCGGCATCGGCAGCCTGCGCGAGGACATCCTGTCCGAGCTGCGGGCCTGCAAGCCCACCATCGTGCGCGGCAATGCGTCGGAGGTCATCGCGCTGGCCCGCGCCTGGGGCCTCGACGACGGCCCTGAGCAGGGGGGCGAGGTACGCGGCGTCGACGCCACCGACCCCGTGGCCGCCGCCTCCCGCGCCGCGGCGGCCCTCGCCCGCTGGACGGGCGGCGCCGTGGCCGTGTCGGGACCCGAGGACCTGGTCACCGACGGGCGCGTGGCCGTGTCCGTGACGGGGGGCAGCCCGCTCATGAGCCGCGTCACGGGGTTCGGCTGCTCGCTCGGCGGCGTGCTGGCCGTGTTCGCCGCCGTGGCCGACCCGCTGACGGCCGCCGTGGCCGGCACCGCCTGCTACGCCGCCGCGGGCACGCGCGCCGCCGAAGGTGCCCAGGGGCCCGCCAGCTTCAAGGTGGCGTTTCTGGACGCGCTGTACAACCTGGACGCGGCTGCCCTGGCCGCCGTCCCGCTCACCATCGAGGAGGCCTAGCATGAACACCCTCATCGCCGTTGCCATCGCCCCGTTCGGCGTGGGAGACGAACTGGCGGACTCCGTCGCCGAGGTCGTCCGCGTCATCCGCGAGTCGGGGCTGCCCAACCGCACGAGCTCCATGTTTACCGAGATCGAGGGCGAGTGGGACGAGGTGATGGACGTGGTCAAACGCGCCACCTTCGTCCTGGCCGAACAGGGCATCCGCACCGAGGTGGTGCTGAAGGCCGACATCCGCCCCGGCTTCACCGGCACCATGGACTCCAAGGTGCGCAAGGTGGAGGAGCGCCTGGCCTGACGCGCCCACGGCCCCGCGGCGCTCCCGGTCGGCGCGGGGCCGACGACCGCCCGCCCCTCCCCCGGCCCCGCTCGCAGCCCGCGTCAAACGGGCCGGTGACAGCCTGAGCGCGCGGTGCCTACGGTTGCGCCCCGCCGCCCCCGCGCGCCCGCGCACGGTCCTATGCTTCCTCAATGTAGAGGAATTCGCTCAACGTCTGGCGCCCCCGCGCGCCGGCGTCGAGCAGGGACGCGCCCGGATCGGGCAAGGTGGTGAGGGCCATGCGCAGGGGCTTCGATCAGAGACACAACCAGGGAACGCCGGGCCAAGGCGATGCAGGTCGTCGGCGCGAGCGCGTGCTGGTGGAGGGCCGCGCGCCGGCCTCCGACACCGAGCGCCACGCCCTGGCGCTGCTCATCGGCGGCCTGATGGCGCTGGCGCTGTCCATCGCCGTGTCGCCCCTGCTCCCCGCGACCGCGCTGGCGGCTGACGCGCAGACCGGCACGTCGACGACATCCGCCGCGCAGGGCGCGACCGCTGCAGATGCGGCCGACCAGGCGACCCCCGCCCCCACCCCCGCCCGCGCCGACGGCGCGAAGACGAGCATCGCCCCCGACCCGCGAGGATCCCAGGCCGCGGCCAAGGCGGGCGCGGTCGCGCCGCATTCCGTCGTCGCCCCGGCGCGCCCGCTGCCCTCCGCCGACGCCGCGCCCGCCCCCGCGCGCGCCGCCACCGACGCGGCGACGGCCGCCCGTCCCGACGCCCCCGCGACCGACGCGAACCACGCCGACGCCGCCCGGTTCGTCACCATCCGCTTCCGCACCTCGCCGGGCACCGCCGGCACCGTCCGCCCGGCCGAGGTGAGCGTGCGCGCCTCCGACGGGGCCGGGCTGTCCGGCTGTACGACGGTCGCCGAGCATGGCTTCGTGTTCCAGGGCTGGTACAACGGATCGCGCCTGGTGAGCCAGAGCCCGGTGCTCAGCCGCGACGAGGCGCTGGCGGCCCTCGACCGCGACGCGGACGGAAACCTCGTCCCCACCACGCTCGTGGCCCGCTACGCCCGGCCGTCCGCCGCGCTGTCCCTGGCCAAGGAGCTGGCCAACGCGCCGGCCGAGGGCAGCTGCTACCGCGAGGGCGACGCCATCACCTTCCGCGTCACCGTCACCAACACGGGCACCGTGCCGCTGGACGCCGTGACCTTCGAGGACAGCCTGGCGTCCCTCGACCCGATGACCCACCTGGGCATCGGCCAGTCGCGGTCGGTCGAGTACTCTCACGTGGTGACCGCCGCCGACGTCGCGGCCGAGGCGCTGGTCAACACCGTGTCCGCGCGCGGGTTCTCCGACGCCTACCACCTGGAGGCCACGGCCGGCCCCGAGTCGGCCACCGCGCTCACCGGCACGCTGGGCGCCGGCGAGACGTTCGTCGTCTACGGCGCGTACCCGGCCGACGCCGGCAGCGTGAGCCACGCGCACTGCATCGTGCACGCCGTGACGGGCGAGGGGATCGAGGCCGTGACAGCCACCCCCGCCGAGGGCTACGAATTCGCCGGCTGGTACGAGGACGACGAGCGCGTCTGCACCGACGCGACCCTGGAGCCTGACACCGCCCTCAACCTGCTCAACCGCGGCCGCACCCCCTACGCCCCCACGCTGTTCCTGGCGCACTTCACCAAGGAGGAGCCCGAGCCCGCCGCCCCGGACGACGACCAGGGCACGGCCGGCGATGACCAAGGCGCCTCCGGCGGCACGACCACGCCCGACCAGGGCACGGGCGGCGACGCCCAGACACCGGCAGGAGATGAGAACGGCGGAGCCGCTGGAACGGTGCCGGGAGGATCTGGCGAGACGCCAGGCGACGAGGGCTCTGAGCCCGGCGGCGACGCGGCCCCCGACCAGGGAAGCACGCCCGACGGCAACGTAACCCCCGGCGAGGGGAACACCCCTGATCACGGCTCAAGCGCTCCCGCGGCCCCGGGTGCCACGACAGGCGACGGCCAGGACAATACCGGCACCACGCCCGGCACGGGCGACGCCAATGCGTCGACAGCGGGCAACGCGGCGACGCCCGGTACCGCAGCCGACGCATCCGGCGCGGCGACGGGCACCACAGCCGGATCGGCCGCCGCGAGCGCAGCCTCCCCCAGCGCCGACGGCACCACCTCCGCCGACGTCCCCGGCGGCGACGGCACGCACCAGATCCCCCAGTCGGGCGACGACGCCCCGGCCATCGCCATCATCCTGGCGGCGCTGGCCCTCATCGCCGCTCTCCTAGCCCTGCGCTCCCACGACGCCCTCGCGCGCCGCTCCTAGCTCCAACGACAGCGGGGGCGCCCGATGCTGGGCGCCCCCGCTGTCATACGCCGCCCTCTCGCCGTCGCTAGTCCACCACGACCAGCTCGTAGTCCTTGCTGCCGTACCCCAGGCGCGCGGCATCGTCGATGATCTTGGTGCCGTGCTTGGAGTCGATGCGCTCCAGCAGATGGTCGCGACCCGGGTCGTCCGAGGCCTTCACCGCGTCGATGCAGGCCTGGTCGATGGCGACGGGATCGAGCGAGGCGAAGATGCCGATGTCGGCCATGCAGGGATCCTCGGCCACCGCGCAGCAGTCGCAGTCGACCGACAGGTTGCACGCGATGTTCACGAACGCCAGGTTGCTGCCGAAGTGATTGACCACCGTCTCGGCCGCCTCGGCCATGGCCTCCAGGAAGTCGTCCTGCTCGGCGTGCTTGTCCCAGAACTCGCCCTGGACGAGCGACGCGCCGCCGGTGTGGATGGCCACCTTGCCCTGGTTGGACGCGCAGCCGATAGACAGCTGCTTGAGCGCGCCGCCGAAGCCGCCCATGGGATGGCCCTTGAAGTGCGACAGCACGAGCATCGACGCATAGTCCGCCAGGTGGCGCCCCACGCGGTTCTCCTTGAGCACGCGGCCGTTCTCGATGGGAAACACCAGGTCGGGGCCCTCGGCGTCCATGATGTCCACGTCGAAGTGCTCCGACCAGCCGTGGGCGGCCATGAGCTTGACGTGCTTCTCGGTGGTGTCGCGGGCGCCGTCGTAGGCGGTGTTGCACTCCACCACGGTGCCGTCCACCTCCTCCACCATGGGGCGCATGAACTCGGGATGCAGGTAGTTCTGGTTGCCCTCCTCGCCGGAGTGCACCTTCACGGCCACCTTGCCGGGCAGCTTGACGCCCAGCATCTCGTACAGCCGCACCACGTTGGCGGGGGTGATGTCCTTGGTGAAGTACACGACGGGCTTGTCCATGGGGCTCCTTCCGTGAGGCCGTTCAACTCGTCCACGATAGACCTTGGAGCTAAGTATAAGTCAAGCGAAAGGCCACCTTTGAGGCGGCGCCCGCGTCCCGCGCTGGCGCGGCACGCCGCGATCGTGGTACGGTGGAATGGAAGGGCGACGGCTGCCGCGAGCAGGCCGAACCGCGTGGGACGGAGGCGATGAGACGATGGATGACCCGATCGACGGGCGGGTGATGTGCCCCGTGTGCCCGCGCGCCTGCCGGCTGGCCGAAGGCCAGCTGGGCGCCTGCGGGGCGCGCCGCGCCCGCGACGGCCGGATGGTGGACGAGAACTACGGCCGCGTGACGGCGTTGGCGCTCGACCCCATCGAGAAGAAGCCCCTCGCCCGGTTCCGCCCGGGCACGCGCGTGCTGTCCGTCGGATCGTACGGATGCAACCTGCGCTGCCCCTTCTGCCAGAACGCCTCCATCGCCTGCGCCCGGGCCGATGACGTCGCCTGGGAGCACGTCTCGCCCGCCCAGCTGGTCGAACGAGCCGATGACCTGCGCGAACGCGGCAACATCGGGCTGGCCTTCACGTACAACGAGCCGCTCGTCGGCTACGAGTTCGTGCGCGATGCGGCCGCGCTGGCCCGCGAGCGCGGGCTCGCGACGGTGCTCGTGTCCAACGGGTGCGTCAACCCGGGGCCGCTCGCCGAGCTGGCCCCGCTCCTGGACGCGGCCAACATCGACCTCAAGGGGTTCACGCAGGACTTCTACGACCTGGTCGGGGGCGATCTGAGCGCCGTCAAGCGCACCATCGCCACGCTGGCCGCCCAGCCGGGCTGCCACCTGGAGGTGACGACGCTCATCATCCCCGGACTCAACGACACCGACGACGAGATGGACGCGGCCGCGCGCTGGCTCGCCTCCCTCGACCCGGCCATCCCCTACCACGTCACGCGGTTCTTCCCGTGCCACCGCATGGCCGACCGGCCCGCCACGCCCGTGGCCACGGTGCGTCGCCTGGCCGACGTGGCCCGTCGCCACCTGCGCCACGTGTACGTGGGCAACTGCTAGCCGGAAGAACAGCGCGCCGTTCGTCCCAACACGCCAAATTATCCAATTTCGCCGCGCGGACGACAAAGTGCGCGGAACGAGGCAGCCATCGATTGGCGAATCCCCAGGTCGGTGGAGGCGGGCGATGCAGCGCAGGCGGTTGCGCAGGTTCGCGGACGGTCAGAAGGGCGTGAAAACGTCGTCCGCGCGGCGAAATTGGCTTATTTGGGCCCGATTTTGAAGCGAGAAGGGCCCGCGGGCAGAAGAGCGGGATCAGGATCGGGATCGGGGAGCGGAAACGCACGAGGGCCCCGGTCCTCCCAGCGGGACGACCGGGGCCCTCGGCACGCGTCGGGCGCGCTGCTTACGCGGCCACCAGGTGCACAGCGCTCGTGGGGCACACGTCCTCGCACACGTGGCAGTCGATGCAGTTCTCCGGCTCGACCACATGGGCCTTGTCGTCGGACTCCATCTCGAACACGTCGGTGGGGCAGTCGGTGACGCAGGCGGTGCAGCCGGTGCACTCCTCCAGGTTGATGATGGGCTCTTCCATGGCGATCCTCCTAGATCTCGGTGAGCACGGGCGTGCTCGGTGGCCGAATCGGAGCGCAGCGGCTAACGGTCCACGTACCGCGCAGGGCGGGGCGCCGCGACGGCCCGCGTTCGGATGAACCCCATTCTAGGAAGCGGCTCGGCGCCGGCGTCCTGGGCACCGAGGGGCAGTTGCCCGACGTGGGGCGAACTGACATACGCCCGTGAACCTTGCGCGAACCGCTCATGGTTGGCCCCGCCTATAATGAAAGCGGGGCCACAGCTCCCAGAGAACCCACAGCCGAGAAGGGAGGCGCCATGAGGGCAGCAGCTGATGCCGTGGGCGCGGCGGCGCGCTACCTGGCGTCCAACGCCGACCTGCGCGAGGCCGTGGGTGCACGCGACGGCGAGCTTCTCGTCCCCCACCCGCTCGGGGAGGGCGAGCACAACCAGAACTTCTGGTTCTCGTGCGGCGGGAAGCGCTTCGTGCTGCGCGTCAACGTGGCGCCCCAGCCCTTCCACGACAACCAGGTGCGCTACGAGTTCGACGCCCTGGGCGCGCTGACCCCCAGCGGGTGCACGCCGCGCCCGCTGTACCTTGACGACGGCCCCGACGCACCGGCGCACGGAGCGCTCGTCACCAGCTTCTGCCCCGGCCGCCAGCTGGACTTCGACCACCTGCGCCCGGGCGACCTCGAGCGCGTCGCGGCCCTCATGGCGGCCGTGCACGCGGTGCCCGTGGCGCCGGCGTGCCCCCTGCACCGCCCCGCCGACCCGCTGCGCCGCCTGCTCGACGAGTGCGTCGCGCGCTATCGCCTGTACCGTGAGTCCCCCTTCGAGGATGCCCGCGTGACCGCCTGGGCCGAGCGGTTCCTGCAGGCGGCGGCCCGCGCCGTGGAGGACGCCCCGCCCGAGCGCGGGGCGCGCCGCATCATCAACACCGAGCCCCTTGCGTCCCACTTCCTGCTGGATCCCGATGCCCGCGCAGACGGCGGGCTGGGCGGCTGGTACCTGGACTGGGAGCGCCCCGTGCTGGGCGAGGTGGCGCAGGACGTGGCCTACTTCCTCACGCCGGCCGCCACGTTCTGGGACAGCGACCACCTCATCACGCCCGACGAGGCGGCCAACTTCGTCGAGGACTACTGGCGCGCCGTCGACGGGCGCCTCCCGCGGGAGGGCTTCGACGCGCGGTTCCCGGCCTACCTGGCCCTGAGCGCCCTGCGCAGCGTCACGTGGTGCTGCCGCGCGCTCATCACCTACCGCCCCGGGTCGGACGCCCACCAGACGGACAAGGCCGCGGCCAAACTTCCCGTGCTGCTCTCGGACGACTTCATGGAGCTCATGGCGCTCCAGTGCCTGCCGCGCTAGCCCCCTGCCGAAAGCACGGGTCGCCTCAGCGCGCAGGCGCCTCCACCGTGCACGCCGCCCGCGCCTGGGCGCGCCGCTCGGCCGTGACGCCCAGCGGCCCCTCCAGAAGCGCGGTCATGCTGCCGTAGCGCTCGCACACCGCCTCGTGGAAGGCGTCCAGGTTCTCGGGGCGGGCCCGGTGCGCGCGGGTGAGCTCGTGGGCGCGCTCCTCGTCGCCCTGGGCGAACACGAGGAACCGCTCGAAGGCCTGCTGGTAGTTGCGGTCGCGCGACACGTTGGTCAGCAGGTAGTCGTCCAGGATGGCCGCGGGCTCGGCGCCCAGCACGGCCAGCACGAGCAGGGCCATGATACCGGTGCGGTCCTTGCCGCTGCTGCAGTGCTGGTAGACGGGGACGCCGCGCGTGACGCGCGCGAGCACCTCGTCCAGGCAGCGCGCCATCTGCCCCACCGTGAGCGGGTTGGCGAGCGAGCGGTAGAAGTGGTCGGGGTCGCACGCCACGTCGCGGCCGACCACGCGCGTGCCGGCGGCGGGCTCGGTGTACTCGATGCCCACGATGTCGCGGTCGTAGAACGGGATGTGCAGGTCGTCCACGCCGGGGTGGGCGGGCGTGGGATGCGCCTGGCGCTCCCAGCCGCAGCGCAGGTCGATGACGCAGCGCACGCCCAGGTCCCCGAAGAGCAGCTGCCGGTCGGCCGCGGTCATGCCGGCGGGGGCCGCCCCGCGCAGGAGCAGGCCGCGCGCCACCTCGCGATCGCCCGAGACGGGGATGCCGCCCAGGTCGCGCACGTTCTCGACGCCCTCCAGCTCTATGACCCGCCTGTCACGTCCCTCCGTCATCCAGCTACTCCCCCAGCTGCTCGGCGGCCTCCAGCCACTCCGCCTCGAGCGTCTCGATCTGATCCTCGTAGGCGGCTATCTCGGCCTGCAGCTCGCCGAGCGCCACGTAGTCCGACGGGTCGGCCTGCGCCATGGCCGCGCGGGCCGCCTCGATCTTGCCGCGCAGCGTGTCGGCCTTCTTCTCGTTGGAGGCCATGAGCTTGCGCAGGGCGCGCTGCTCGCCGCCGCTCAGGCGCGGCGCCCCCTCGTCGGATCCCGTCGCGCGGCCGTCTCCGCCGCCGGGAGCAGACGACCCGGCGGCCCCCGCGACCCCGCGCGCGGGCGCGGTCGCGGCCTCCGCCTGGCGTGCCGCGGCCTGCTCGCGCTCGTCGACCAGGCGCAGGTACTCGTCCACGCCGCCGGGCAGGTGGCGCACCTTGCCGTCCAGGATGGCGAACTGGTGGTCGGTCACGCGCTCCATGAGGTAGCGGTCGTGGGTGACCAGCAGCAGCGTGCCAGGCCAGCCGTCCAGCAGGTCCTCCACCGCGGCCAGCATGTCGGTATCCAGGTCGTTGCCCGGCTCGTCCAGGATGAGCACGTTGGGCTCGTCCAGCAGGATGAGCATGAGCGCCAGGCGCCGCTTCTGGCCGCCCGACAGGTCGCACACCGGCTCGTTGAGGTCGTCGCGCGTGAAGCCCAGCCGCTCGAGCAGCTGGGCCGGCGTGGCCTCCTTGCCGTCGAGCATGGTGCGCCGCGAGTAGCGCCCGATCACCTGGCGCACGCGTTCGTCGCCCCACTTCGCCAGCTCGTCGAGGTGCTGGGACAGCACGGCGAACCGCACCGTCTGGCCGATGCGCACGCGCCCGGCCGCCAGCTCCTGGACGCCCTGGATGGTGCGCAGGAGCGTCGTCTTGCCCGCGCCGTTGGCGCCGACGATGCCGTAGCGGTCGCCCGGGCCGATGATCCAGTCCACGTGGTCGAGCACCGCGTCCCCGCCGTCGAAGCGCACCGTGGCGCCCTCCAGGTCGACCACCTGCTTGCCCAGGCGCGCCATGGCCATGCGCTTGAGCTCGATCTCGTCGCGCAGGGGCGGCACGTCGGCGATGAGCTCGCGGGCCGCGGCCACGTGGAACTTGGGCTTGGTGGCGCGCGCCCGCGCCCCGCGCGACAGCCACGCCAGCTCGCGGCGCAGCTGGTTCTGGCGCTTCTGCTCGGCCAGGTCGGCCAGGCGGTCACGCTCGACGCGCTGCAGGATGTAGGCCGAGAAGCCGCCCTCGAAGGGATGGATGGCGCGCCCGTGCACCTCCCACATGGACGTGCACACCTCGTCGAGGAACCAGCGGTCGTGCGTCACCACCAACAGCGCCCCCTGCCCCGGGCGCCAGCGCTCGCGCAGGTGGGCGGCCAGCCAGCTGATGGCGCGCACGTCCAGGTGGTTGGTGGGCTCGTCCAGCATGAGCACGTCCCAGTCCCCCACCAGAAGCCGCGCCAGGTCCACGCGGCGCCGCTGCCCGCCGGACAGCGCGCCCACGCGCCCCTCCCAGGGGATGTCAGCCAGAAGCCCCGCGATGATGTCGCGCACGCGGGGGTCGGCGGCCCACTCGTACTCGGGCGCATCGCCCACCACGGCGCGCGCCACGGTGTCGTCGTCGCGCAGGGCGTCGGCCTGCCCCAGCACGCCCACCGACACGCCGCGTGTGCGGATGACGCGCCCCTCGTCGGGCTCCACCATCCCGGCCAGCAGCCTGAGCAGCGTCGACTTGCCGTCGCCGTTGCGTCCCACGATGCCGATGCGCGCGCCCTCGTCCACGCCGAGGGACAGGTCCTCGAACACGGTCTTGGTGGGAAAGTCGACGCGGGCCTTCTCGCAGCCGAGCAGAAATGCCATGGGATTCGCCTCACAGGTCTCGCGGATGGGGTCGGGGTGCCCGCCCATTATAGCCGAGCGCGCCGGGCCTCCCCCGGCCACCCGGGCCGCGGGCCGCTAGCGCACGCGCGCCACGGTGACAGCCAGCACGCCCACGGCCAGCACGCCCGACAGCCCGAACGCCAGGTGGTAGCCAACAGCCGGGTCCGCCCCCGCCGCCGCGCCCGCGGCCGTGATGAGGAACACCATGGCCGCCGTGCCCAGCGACGCGCAGGCCTGCCGCACCGTGGCGAAGAACGCGCTGCCGTCCATCACGATGTCGCGGGGCAGCTCGGAGAGGCCCCACGATGTCATGGGCCCGATGAGCGCGCTCACGCCCACGCCGCGTACCGCCTGCAAAGCCGTCATGGCCCACAGCGGCGTGGAGGCGTCCATGAACGCCATGCTCACCGACCCCACGGCCAGAAACGCCGCCGCCGTGCACGTGACGGGGCGCACGCCGATGCGGTCGGTCAGGTAGCCCGACAGCGGGTTGAGCACGAAGGCCAGCACCGTGGCCGGGATGAACACGATGCCCGCCTCGAGCGCCGTGCCGCCCTGCGCCCCCTGCACGAACAGCGGCACGATGAGCGTGATGCCCATGAACGACGCGAACAGCAGGTTCATGGACGCGAAGGCCGCCCGGAACCGGACCGACCCGAAGATGCGCAGGTCGATGAGCGGGTCGTCCACCCGGCGCTCGCGGCGCACGAACAGCACGAGGCACACCGCGCCCACCGCCACCGACGACCACACCAGCGGATGCGCGGCGCCCATGCTCGACGCCTGGGAGAACCCGAGCAGCAGACCGCCGAAGCCCAGCGTGGACAGCGCCAGCGACGCCACGTCCAGCCGCGCGTCGCGCGCCGGGGCCGCCTCGGGGCGCACCAGAAGCGCCGTGGCCAGCGCCAGGAGCGCCAGCACGACAAGCAGGATGAGGTAGAAGCTGCGCCAGCCCCAGCTGTCCACGAGCGCCCCACCGATGAGGGGCCCGATGTTGGGGGCGAAGCCCATGGCGATGCCGGCCACGCCCATGGCCGTGGCGTTCTGCCCCTTGGGGAACCGCGTCATGGCGATGGACTGCAGAAGCGGCAGCGTGATGCCGGCGGCCACGGCCTGCAGCACGCGCCCCGCCAGCAGCACCGCGAAGTTCGGCGCCACCAGGTCGAGCACCGCGCCGGCCAGGAAGATGCCCAGCGCCAGGAACACGAGGCGCCGCACGGGCATGCGCTGCGACAGCCACGTCACCACGGGCACCGTCACGCCCATCACCAGCATGTAGCTGGTGGTGAGCCACTGGCCCACGGCGGGCGTCACGCCGAAGTCAGCCTCCACGCCCACCAGCATGGAGTTCATCACCGTCTGGGTGAGCGAGCCGAGCGCCGTCACCAGCACGACGATGGCGAACAGGGCGTAGACGTGGCCGCGGTCGGATAGTCTGGGCATGGGGATGTCCCTCTCTCATCAGCGTCCGGAGCGGCGTGGGCCTTTGCGGAACCGGACTACTCGTCTGCCCAAACGATCTCTCAGGCGGGGCCGCGCCCCGCTCCCGTCAGTTGAACTGCTGCTGGGTCTTCTCCAGCCCGTGGTCCAGCAGGTACAGCACGGCCTGCGCGCCCCGGTCGACGGCGTAGTCGAAGTCGTCCTTCGCGTCCTTCTTGGGAAGCGACAGCACGAAGTCGGCCACGGCCATGCGCCCGGGCGGGCGCCCGATGCCGATGCGCACGCGGAACCTGTCGCGCGTGACCGTCTTGTCGCAGATGGAGCGCAGGCCGTTGTGGCCCGCGGGCCCCCCGCCGAACTTCACGCGCACGGTGCCCGGGTCGATGTCGAGCTCGTCGTGGACGACGATGAGGTGCTCGCCGTCCACGCCGTAGGCGTTCATGAGCTGCTTGACCGGGCCGCCCGACGTGTTCATGTAGCTCTGGGGCTTGGCCAGCACCAGGTCATGGTCGTGGTAGGACCCCTTGGCCGTCAGCGCGCCGCACTCCGTCTTCCAGTAGCGCACGCCGATCTCCTCGGCGATGGCGTCCACCACCTCGAAGCCGGCGTTGTGCCGGGTGTGCGCGTACTCCTCGCCCGGGTTGCCCAGGCCCACGATCAGGTACATGGCTCCTCGTGACCTACAGGGCGAAGTCCGGGTCGAACAGGTCGGACACCGAGCGGTTGGAGTAGACGTTGGCGATGGCGCGGGCGAACAGCGGCGCCACGGAGATCACCTTGATCTTGCCCGTCTGCTTGTCCAGCGGGACGGGGATGGTGTCGCACACGACGACCTCCTCCACGTCCAGGTTGGCCATGCGGTCCAGGCCCGGGCCCGACAGCACGGGGTGGGTGCAGCACACGTAGATCTTCTCGGCGCCCTTGTTCTTGAGGGTGTCCACCGCAGCGGCCAGCGTGCCACCCGTGTCGATCATGTCGTCGTTGAGGATGCAGATCTTGCCCTCGACGTCGCCGATGAGCGCCGTGATCTCGGCCTTGTTGTGGCCCGGGCGCCCCTTGTGCATGATGGCCAGGTCGCTCTCCAGCATGTCGGAGAGCTTCTTGGCGGCCTTGGCGCGGCCCACATCGGGCGACACGACGCACAGCTTGTCCTTGTCGAGGTTCTTGGCCTTGAAGTAGTCGGCCAGGATGGGTAGCGCGGTCAGGTGATCCACCGGCATGTCGAAGAAGCCCTGGATCTGGCCCTGGTGCAGGTCGATGGACATGACGCGCGTGATGCCCGAGGTGGTGATGAGGTTGGCCACCAGCTTGGCGGTGATGGGCTCGCGCGCGGCGGCCTTGCGGTCCTGGCGGGCGTAGCCGTAGTGGGTGATGACGGCCGTGATGGTGCGGGCCGAGGCGCGCTTGGCGGCGTCGGCCATGATGAGCAGCTCCATGAGCGCGTCGTTGATGTGCTCGCCGGCCACCGACTGGATGAGGAACACGTCGGCGCCGCGCACGCTCTCCAGGTAGCGGGCGTAGATCTCGCCGTTGGAGAACGTCTCCAGCTTGACGTTGCCCAGGCTCACGCCCAGCTCGTTGGCGATCTTCTCGGCCAGGTCGGGGTTAACCGAGCCGGTGAACAGCGCGAGGCTCTTCTGCATTTCGGTCATGGGAGACGCTCCTTCAGGGTTGGCCCGCCGCGGCGCGGGCGCACTTCGCCGTTACCGCGTTATTGTAGCCCGCTCCCACCCGGGCGCGCCCGAGAACGCGCAATTAGCCGGGGAAACGGGCTGGGGATAAGATTATTCTTGTTGGTGACGGTGCTGTAGGTTCTAC
>JAAWAY010000191.1 GCA_022792415.1 Eggerthellaceae bacterium
ACCTCACCTCACCTCACCTCACCTCACCTGACCTCACCTCACCTCACCTCACCTCACCTCACCTCACCTCACCTCACCTCACCTCACCTCACCTCACCTCACCTCACCTTCCTCCCTCCTTCCCTTCCCCCTTCCCCCTTCCTTCCCTCCATCGGTTTTATGGCCACCGCTGCATGTTTTTAGCGGTTATGAACGATGCGCGGGGCGTCTCTGGCGCGCGGCGTGCTTCCGCATACGTGGGCGTTTTACGTGTGGGGAGAGTTTCCCCAGGTCGATGGCGTGGTGCGGGAAATGGCCCCGTTCCGCTGGCTTCGTCGTGCTGCGGATCCGGGCGAGGATCGTTCCCAACCGCAAATTTTGAGCGAAAACCAGGGCAGCGCCCGTCGTGGGCCCGTGACACGGACCCTGTGCAAGCGGTACTGTCGGAAACCCCGCCGCGTGGCCTCCCGTGCCCCCTCATCCGCGGGGCGCGGCCTTGCCGGATGCGATCCGGCTGGCGCGCCTTAACCCTCCACCAGGTCGATCAGCTCCTGGTGCGAGTGGATCCCCAGCTTGGCGTAGATGTGCTTGACGTGGGCCTTCACGGTGTTGCGCGACACCACCAGGGCCTCCTCGATGTACTCGCGGTTGCGTCCGCGCGCCAGCATCTGGAACACCTCCGCCTCGCGGGGCGTCAGGCCGTGGTCGGCGGCCAGCTCCTCGCAGCGCGCGACGAACACGTCGGCCGGCGCCTCGGAGGCGGCCTCGGGGTCGAGCGGCTCGACGCCGTCGATGACGCGCTGGAACGAGAAGTCGCCCATGCCCAGGATCAGATAGGACGCGAACAGCAGCAGGAGCACCGCGGCGATGGGGAACACGAGCGAGTGATCCGCCGCCACCGACGCGTTGGCCACCATGCCAGCCGCGGCGCCCACCAGGCTGCCGACGGACGACGCCCCCTGCCCCCAGGCGATGACCGTGACGGCTCCCAGCAGGTTGCGCGACGCGATGGCCACCAGGGCCAGCTGCGCGGTCAGCCCGAACAGCGCGTTGCCCGCGTTGAGCAGCGTCACGGCCGCGCGGACGTAGCCGGGCTGGCCGGTAGAGGCCAAGAGCAGCCCGGCGATGATGACGAGCGCCGACAGCCGTACCGCCAGGTCGGCGGGGAACCGCCGGCGCGTTCCGATGACCCACGCGGCGGCCACCAGCGCCGGCAGCGCTGACACCGCGGTGCTCTGGGGCGCGCCGGCCACCTCGTCGAAGCGCAGCGAGAAGCCGAACGCCACGTTGAACAGGAACAGGCACACGAACAGGGAAGAGAGCGGCGCGATGAACGACATGGGGCGCGTCACCGCCCAGTCGCTCGGCGGCTCGGTGACGGCGGCGCGGCGCAGGACGGCGCTGCCGACGGGGAAGGCGATCGCCGCGGCGAGGCAGGGCAGCGCCAGGTAGAGCGCCACCCCCAGCACCGGCGGCAGCGCGGTAAGGCCGCCCACCACGAACTGGGCCAGGCACGCCAGGCAGATGGCCCCGGCGGCGCGCAGGGTGGGCAGCGTGGACAGTGCGAGGTAGGCCAGCACGCTCGTGCCGGTGCGACCCACCGCGAACAGGCACGATCCCGCCACGAGCAGCGGGGCCGCTCCCGTGAGCAGCGCGGCGGCCAGCAGCGCGCCGCCTCCAACCAGGGATACGGCGGTGATGAGCGCGTAGGACCGGGGTGTGAGCATGCGCGGGGCACGGTAGGACACGAGCCCGATGGCGAGGAACGTCAGCGCCCCCGCGGTGACCGAGATGTCCCGGGCGAACGTGAAGATGGCGTCGAACAGGGGAAACACCGCCACGTTCATGAGGCTGGTGGCGGCCAGGCTCAGCGCGAGCGCCACGCCGCCCAGCACGGCCGCGCGCAGCGAGGGCCCCTCGGCCCCGGAGGCCCGGCCGTGGTCGGCGCCAGGTTGGGGGCAGCGGGCGGAATCGGTCGCCGCGGTCATGCCATCGGCGGGGTGATCGTGCCGTTCTCGCAGCTCAGCCATCCCGTCCTCCCGCCATCGCGCGCCTTCTCCGTCACCCCATTGTACGGCATGGGAGCGAGGTCTCGGCGCGGGGATGGCGGGTGGCGGCACGGGGTCCGAGCGACAGCCCGCAGGGGATGTCGCCCCGCATGCAGAAGCGCCCCGACGGCACGGGGCACGTCGGGGCGCTGTGGGCCGCGAGGGAGGGAGGGTTCCCGCGGCCCGGTGCCGGGGCCGGGCCTTACGCCTGGCCCGTGGCGGCCAGCATGCCGGCGCGACGCCCGAAGGTCATCGTGCGCCCGCAGGCAAGGCCCGTCATGAGGTTGGGGTAGCTCACGCTGAAGAAGCCGCCCGAGTCGTTGCCCGTGAGGTACAGGCCCTCGATGGCGTCGCCGTTCGCGTCGCAGGGGTGCATGTTGGTGTCGATGGTCACGCCGTCCAGCGTCGCCAGGAACCACGCGCCCGTGCGCACGCCGTAGAACGGCGGCGTGTCGATGGGCATGAGGCGGTGCTTCTCCTTGAAGTAGTCGGTGTCCTCGCCGTTGGCGGCCATCTCGTTGTAGTGCGTCCACGAGGCCACGGTGGTCTCGATGGGCAGGTTGAGCTTCTGGGCAAGCTCCTCCATGGTGTCGGCCTTCTGCACGTAGCCGTCCTCGATGAGCTTGTCGATCATGCCGTCGACTACCTGCATGGGGATGTTGTTCTTCGCCCCGTTGGGGAAGGGGTACAGGCGGCAGCAGCCCACCTCGTCCATGGCCTCGGCCTGGGCGGCGTGGTTGGCGTCCCAGATGTCGACGTAGGTCTGGTGCGGCTGCATGATGGTGGAGTGCAGCATGTAGTCGTAGGGGCCGCTC
>JAAWAY010000192.1 GCA_022792415.1 Eggerthellaceae bacterium
CACTCGGTGACCGCCTGGATCTTCGGCCTGCAGCAGGGCCGCGAGATGTGGCACACGGCGCTCTTGGCCCCCTGGTTCGTGAGCTCGGCGCTCGTGTGTGGCACGGGCCTGGTCGCCATCGTGGTGCTGGCCCTGCGCAAGGCGGGTTACCTGGACGTCGACCCGGCGCACGTCACCAAGCTGGCCAAGCTGCTGGGCGCCTTCGTCTGCGTCGACCTGTACTTCTTCGGCTGCGACCTGCTCACCGAGGCGTTCCCCGCCGCCGGCGGCCTGGCCGTGGTGGACATGCTCGTGTCCGGCCCGCTCGCGCCCTTCTTCTGGGCGGAGATCGTCGGCTGCATCGTGTGTGCCGTGGTGTGCTTCACGCCCTCGCTGCGCCGCCCCGGTCTGCTGGTGGCTGCGTCGGCCCTGGCCATCCTCGCCATCTTCTGCAAGCGCGTGCAGCTGCTGGTGGGCGGCTTCCAGATCGCCAGCCTGGACTACGCGGGCCCGCTGACCCCTATGACCGTCACCGGCTGGGAGTCGGGCATGGCCGGCGCCTACTCCGGGATGGTGTACTGGCCGACCATGATCGAGTGGGGCGTCACCATCGGCGTCATCGCCCTGGGCGCGCTCATCCTGCTGGCCGGCCTGCGCTACCTGCCCCTGCGCCCGACTGACGAGAAGTAGCCCTTCCCTCCTGCCGCGGCCCGGCGCACGTCCCTCCCCGCGCCGGGCCCGCGGTATCGCGGCCGCCGTCCTGCCCCGCGCGGGTCGGGCGGGGGTCGCGCGGTGGTTCCTGCGGCGGTGCGCCTTTCGAGGCGAGCCGCCGCCCTTCCGGCGATGCGCGTGCGCGCGCCGCGCCGGGACACACGATGCGTCGGGGTCAGCCGCCCACCCTTTGCGGCCCCCCGACCGGCCGGGCCCCATCTTCAATCCGCCCGGCCGCTGCGCCGTCCGCGCCTACCCAGCGCGGGCGGCGCCTTCGCGTTTAGGGGAGGGGCGCTGGAGCGCCGAGGGGGTGTACCGGGGGAGGAAGCGTGCCGAGGGGTGCCGGCGCTGTCTATTGCGCGGCGGCGCGTCCGGCGCTGGGCGCTGCCATGGTGGCGTGGCACGTCCCGCGCCGCGAAATGCCACTTCTCGGGGGTTTGACGACGGGTTTTGGTCGATTTGCGCCGCTCTCCTTTCGCCAGCATACGATGGGCCGAGCGTTTCCCCAGCTCACGGTTTTTCGCAGCTAACTTTCCTGAGCAAAACAGGCCGCGCACCGTCGTCAAACCCCCGAGAAACGGCATTTCGCACTTCGTGGCATGTTCTCTCGTTTGGGTTAAGATGTATTTCAAATGAAATACATTTCGAAAGAAGGTTGGCCATGGCTGAGGCAAAGGTTCCCGTTGCGCTGCGGCTTCCCCGTGCGGATGCGGATCGCATAACTGCGTATGCACGCGATCACCGCATGACCAAGACAGATGCCTTCCTCCATTTCCTGCACAAAGGCATCGCGGCAGAGACGGAATCTGATGACGCCGCGCTTTCTCGCATCATGTCGGCGCTCGATGAGATTCTCTCCCTTTTGGGGAGGGAGGGAGTCATGGCGGCGGATGATCGCCTGGCGCACGTCAGGGATGCGATTGCTCGGCAGTCGGCGCAGTTCCCCGCCATTCGACAGGCCGTTCTCTTTGGGTCGTTCGCCCGCGGTGATGCGACGTCTGAAAGTGATGTGGACGTCCGGCTGGTGCTGGATGACAACGGGCCCTTCAGCCTCTATGATCTTGCCCATTTCAAGAAGACGCTTGAGCGTTCCTTCGGGCGCGAGGTCGATGTCGTTACGGCCCCGGTGCTCTCAAACGTCAATATGGCAGCTGCGATAGAGCGTGAGGGGATAGTGGTCTACGAGCGCCAAGAAGGATGATCTGGGTCGTATCCAGGAAATCTATGACACTGTCGCAAAGACGCTTGAGCAAATCGAAGGCTCGGGATTCAGCCATGATCGCTTTGTCCGTCCGGAGACCATCGAGGACGATCTGATGGCCGAGGGGCTGCTTAACCGTGTCTTTCGCGTGTCGGAGGAGGGCGGCGCGCTTTCGGGGGCGTTTGAGCGGTACGGGTTCCCCTTGCACGAGATGAGCGGAATGCGCAACATCCTCGCTCATGCGTATGGAGAAATCGACCGGGAGATCGCCTGGAAGGTGATCGAGGTCGACTTTCCCGATCTCCTGTGCGCTTGCGAGCGGTACTGCGAGGATGCCGGCGTTTCCCTGATGGTGTCGTGGCGCTAGGGGGCTTGCCGGGCCGAGCTCGCCCATCGTGTGCCGTCATCTGCGCCAAAACCCCTTAGACCACCTTCCTCATCATCGTTTGTCATAGATTGTCATACATTTTCTGTTGACTTCCCGTTGGGTGTATGACAGACTAGGACAAGAGAACCCGGCCGGTTCTGGTAATGAAAGGGGAGCGTCGCGACGAGGCGGCGTGTCGCAGGAAGATGGGCGGCGCGCGGCAAAGGGTCGTCGTGGTGTTCCAAAGGGTATCCCAGGACACTGACGCCCGGCGCGGGGGTGCGCGGGCGAACGGTCGTGGCGCAGGGGTGCGCCGCGGCTGCGGGCCTGGTCGCAGGGGTGCGGCCGGCCAACGTCCCCCTCGGGGAGGCGCGTTCTGGAACAGGGAGGGCGCTCGGGTGCCCGACCCTCTTCTCGTGCCGAGGTGAGCCGCATGACGCGGCGCGAGCCTCGGGCGACGCCGCGGCGCGTCTGCGCCGGTGCGTCAGCGTGCGGGATATCCTGGCAATCTTCGAGGAGGAGAGATGTCAGGAGACGCAAAGCCGAAGTCCGGCCTCACCCGCAGAAGCTTCCTGAAGGCCACCGGCGCGGTGGCCGGTGCTGCTGCGGTGGCGGGAGCAGGTGGGAGCCTGAGATCTGTGGTAGCGGCTGCCGACGAGAACTCTGTCGACGAGCAGGTATTCCACAGCGCGTGTTTGCCCAACTGCGAGAACACCTGTCGGCTGAAAATCACCGTGCGTGACGGCAAGCTGGTCAAAGTTACCGCAGGTGATCTGCCGAACAACGAGTACAAGCGAATTTGCCTGAAGGGGATGACCCATGCGTTCAGGACGTATCATCCCGATCGTGTGAAGTATCCGCTCCGGCGCGTCGGAGAGCGCGGATCGGGAGAGTGGGAGCGCATTTCGTGGGATGAGGCCATCAAGGAGATCACGGACAACTGGAAGTCCATTCAGGAGCGTTACGGCAAGAAGGCCATCATCATCTTCGGCAATTCGGGCAACGTGCGGTTCTCTACTTACAGCGGGCTGCCCACTAAATTCATGAACGTGATGGAGTGTACGCGCGCATCAGTCATTTTCGACTGCAATGCTACGGCAGGGTTTACGCGCACCATCGGCAGCGAGTTCAGTTCGTTCTGGAACCAGAATGAGATCGTCGATCTGAAAAACGCGAAAAACCTCTTCGTCTGGGGCGCTAACATGCCCGATTCCCAGCCGCAGAATTGGCATTTCATGCGCGAGGCGCAAGAGGGCGGCACGAAGATGTGGTTCATCAACCCGAAGTTCAGCATCGGGGCGGCGAAGGCCGACGAGTATGTACCCATTCGCTGTGGTTCCGATACCGCCGTGCTGATGGCCATGATTCGTACGATCCTGCAGAATGGATGGATTGACGAGGACTTCTGTCGCGAGCATACGGTGGCCCCCTTCCTCGTGCGCGAGGACACCGGCAAGTTTCTCCGAGGGGACGTACTGGGCGGCTCCGAGGACTCGTATCTCGTGATGGATGGCGAGACGGGGATGCCGTCCGACAGCGCTGAGGCGGCCGATCCGGCCCTGCTCGGTAGCTTCGAGGTCAACGGGATCTCGGTGAAAACGGCACTCACCCTGTTGCAGGAGGCTGTCGCGAACTTCACGTCCGAGTATGCCGAGGGGCTCTCGAGCGTCCCGGCCTCCAAGATCGAGGAGATGGCCGAGGTGTACGCCCTCGACGGCCCCAATACGACGTTCACGCTGTTCGGGCCCGACCGTTTCTACAATGGCCACTTCTTCACCCACGCCCTCGCGACCCTTGCCGGAATCACCGGCAACATAGGAAAGCCGGGGGCTTGCATCGGCGAGCATGTGCTATGGGGTCACATCAACGGCGGCGTTCTCAACACGCCTACGGGCACGACGGCGTCTGCCATGACGGGCTGCGAGATCCTTGACACCATCGTCACGGGGCAGAATCGCGGCAAAGACTATCCGATCAAGGCCATCTACGCCTATAGCAGCAACTTCATCGGCAACTTGCCTGATCAGCAGAAGTGGATTGAGGCTCTCACGACGCCTGGTGTGGTGGAACACTTCGCCGTAGCTGATTTCCGCCTCACGGATACCACCCGGTATGCCGACATCGTGCTTCCTCCCTGCTACTGGTTCGAGTACGAGGATGCGGCGGGCAACGCGACCCATCCCTATGCCATCATGATGGAGAAGTGCATCGACCCCCTCTACGAGAGCAAGACGGACGTGGAGATCTTCAACCTTTTGGCTGAGGCGATGGGCTTTGGCGAGCATTTCCAGCAGAGTGACATCGAGTACACCAAGGACGTTCTCGACAAATGCCCGGCCGCCGTCAAGTTCAACGTCTCCCTTGAGCGACTGCGCAAGGAGGGTGCTGTGAGGTGCATCCCCGGCGATGACGAGCGCCCCTACATCTACGCCGAGGGAGGCGTGTTCCCGACGAAGTCCGGACGACTTGAGTTTTACTGCGAGAGTCCCACGTCATCTATCGGGTCTGCCGACTTCAACCCGGATGAGGAGCATCTGCCGCGCTTCATCACGCCCATCGAGGCATGGCCCGAGAACGACCTTTACCAGAAGTACCCGCTCGTGTTCCTTCAGGACCATACGCGCTGGCGCATGCACACCCAGTGGTCACACGATGTGCTGCTCAAGGAGCTTGACCCGGAGCCGGTCGTGTACCTCTCGCCTCAAGACGCTGAGAAGAGGGGCATCAGTCGCGGCGATATGGTGCGGGTCTTCAATGACCGTGGGCAGATGATCGTGAAGGCCCTCATCAACCGAGGCATTCCCGAGGGCATCATCAACTGTCCCAAGGGATGGCAACGCGATCAGTATGCCGGCTATGGCTCGTTCCAGGATCTTACGCATGGTCAGATCTCTCCGGTGTCCGGCAATCAGATTCAGTTCGACGTGCTCGTCGACGTTGAGCCCTACCAGGGGGGTGACCAGTAATGACCCAATACGGAATGGCCATTGACGTGGCCCGTTGCATCGGCTGCATGAACTGCGCCGTCTCGTGCAAGCAGGAGAACAATCTCCCGGTCGACGTATGGTGGAACAGGGTCCTTACGGTGGGTGGCGATGACATTGATACCGCCGGAGGCGACTTCCCCAACAACTCGCTCGAGTATCTTCCGGTGTCCTGCCAGCATTGTGAGAATCCCGCGTGCGTCAAGGTGTGTCCCGTTGGCGCCACCTACAAGGATGCGGATACGGGCATCGTCCGCCAGGACTATGACAAGTGCATCGGCTGTCGCATGTGCATGGCCGCCTGCCCCTACACCGGCGTGCGCTCCTTCAACTGGGAGGAGCCCTCTTACCATATCGACGTGGCCACAGGCGATGCGGACGTGCCAGAGCACCAGAAGCATACGGTAGAGAAATGCACGCTCTGCTACCAGCGAATCGCCAAGGGCCAGGAGCCGGCCTGCATGGAGCTCTGCATTGGCCGCGCACGCTTCTGGGGTGATTTAGACGACCCGGAGTCTGAGGTGTCCAAGCTCATCCGCAGTCGCTCCTATAAGCAGCTGCTGCCCGATGAGGGCACCAAGCCCTCCGTGTACTACCTCGTCTAGAAAGGGTGACGACCAATGACTGATATGAACAACGTCGGCGTCATCGACGACGACTTCAACCCGGCCGCGGCGCCGCGCGCCAAGGAGGCCGCGGGCGCCAAGGCGGTTGCCTGGGGCGGCAAGGGCGTCAACGTCGGGATCGGCGTGGCGGGCGTGCTGGTGGTGGTCGGCATCGCGCTCTGGGGCGTGCAGCTCGCGGGCGGCATGGTCCAGACCGGCATGCGCAACCTGGACTCCTGGGGCCTCTACATCACGATGTTCATGTTCTTCGTGGGGCTGTCTGCGGGCGGACTCATATTCTCGTCGGTTCCGATGGCCTTCTTATTCTGGGGCTTCGGCGGTTTCTGAAATGTGGCCGTAATTAGCTCGATC
>JAAWAY010000212.1 GCA_022792415.1 Eggerthellaceae bacterium
GCGCGAGAAGGAGAGCAACATCTCCATGCGCATCACCGAGCTGGAGGACAAGAGCGGCATCGAGGTGGCCGGCCGCGGCGTGCTGCACCTGTCGGTGCTGATGGAGACGATGCGCCGCGAGGGCTTCGAGTTCCAGGTGGGCCGCCCGCGCGTGGTGTACAAGACCGCCGAGGACGGCAGCAAGCTGGAGCCCATCGAGGAGGCCACCGTCGACGTGCCCAACGAGTACGCCGGCAAGGCCATCGAGGTGATGGGCACGGCGGGCGGCATCATGGAGGACATGGCCCAGGACGAGACCATGACCCACCTGACGTTCCGCATCCCCTCGCGCGGCACGATGGGACTGAAGACGCGCATCCTCAACGCCACCCACGGCGAGGCGGTGCTGTTCCACCACTTCAAGGAGTACGGCCCGTACTCGGGCGAGATGGCCGGGCGCAAGAACGGCGGCATGATCGCCATGTCCACCGGCAAGGCCGTGGCCTACGCGCTCGACACCCTGCAGGAACGCGGCCGGCTGTTCGTCGAGCCGGGTGACGAGTGCTACGAGGGCATGATCGTGGGCGAGTCCGCCAAGGAAGGCGACATGGTGGTCAACGTCGAGAAGACGAAGAACTTGGGCAACCAGCGCTCGTCCACCGCGGATAAGGCCATCCAGCTGACGCCGCCCATCACGTTCACCTTGGAAGAGGCGCTCGAGTACATCGAGGACGACGAGCTGGTGGAGGTGACGCCGCAGTCCATCCGCCTGCGTAAGCGCCTGCTGTCCGCCACCGACCGCAAGAAGGCGGCCAAGCGCGCGTAGCCGCACTGCGGCGGGGCGACCGACCTGCGAAGGACGGGCGACCGACCCGCGGGGGAGGGGAACCCGACCTGAGGCTGCGGGGCGACCGACCTGCGAAGGACGCGCGACCGACCCGCGGGGGACGGGCGCCCGACCCGCGGCGGACGTCGCCGGGATCCGCCGTGGCGGGGCGCGCGGTTGACACGACCGGGCGGGCTGACATGATGAGACGAGCCGGGGGCCGGGCGGGATGACCGCCCGGCTCCCTGTGGGAGGGGGCTGCCGAGGAGCGGCCCCCTTTCGCGTTCTGCGCTCTTCAACTCTGCCCTTGGGGCAGCTTTCCCGGTCGCTTCGTCGCAGGTGAGCGGCGAATTCGGCGTCGGTCGGATCGATGTGTCCGTCGCCTGTGAAGCGAAAGTGGTCATATTGTGAGAGGCGCGACCGTCGCGGCGGCCGTGTGTGACAATACACGCGAATTGACCATGGGAGCCGATGCCCAAAAACGCGCATCAAAGACCGGTGCCCATGATAGAGAAAGGCGATCATGAAGAAGCTATCTGTCGCGAAATCCGTCTGCGCCGCCGGATTGGCCCTCGCCTGCGTTTGGGGCATCGCCGGCTGCTCGGGCGGGACCACCGTCAACGGCGTCAAGCTGACCGGGGGCACCGCCGCCACCGTCAACGGCACCGCCATCCCCGAGGACGACGTCACGCTGGAGGTGCAGGCCATCCGCGAGCGCATGGCGCTGACCGACGAGCAGGCGTGGGGCGAGTGGATGGCCCAGAACGACTTCACCCCCGAGACCGTGCGCGAGCAGGTCATCGAGACGCTGGTGAACCAGGAGCTGGTGCGTCAGCTGTCCAAGGACAGCGACATCGTGGTGGAGAAGGCCGAGATCGACTCGTACGTGGACGACATGCGCTCGCGCTACGACACGCAGGAGCAGTGGGAGGCCGCCCTGGAGGCCGCCGGCCTCACCGAGGACGAGTATCGTGAGAGCATCGAGCTGTCGCTGCTGTCCAACCGCCTGATGGAGACCATCGACACCGAGAGCGAGCCCGCCGCCGAGGACATGCTGAACTACGCGAAGATGTTCGCGTCCAGCTACGACGGGGCCAAGAAGTCGAGCCACATCCTGTTCTCGTCTGACGACGAGGCCACGGCCCAGGAGGTGCTGGACAAGATCAACTCCGGCGAGCTGGACTTCGCCGCCGCCGCGCAGCAGTACTCCAAGGACACCGGCTCGGCCGCCGCGGGTGGCGATGTGGGCTGGGATAAGCTGACCTCGTTCGTCACCGAGTACCAGACGGCGCTCGACGGCCTGGATGAGGGCGCGGTCAGCGGGCTGGTGCCCAGCCAGTTCGGCATCCACATCATCAAGTGCACCGACGTGTTCGAGGCGCCCGAGGAGGTCACGAGCACCGACCAGCTGCCCGAGGAGTTCGTCGAGTCCATCAGCACGATGCTCACCCAGAGCCAGAGCTCGCAGAACTACAGCACGTGGCTGAGCGAGCAGCGCGAGACGGCCGACGTGGTGATCAACCCGATGCCCGAGGGGCTGCCGTACTATGTGGACATGACCCAGTTCGAGACGGAGGACGAGACCGTCGACGAGAGCACCGTGGTGTCGCCGGATGACCTGATCGTGCCGGAGGGCTCCACCGACGGGTCGGCCGTGACGGCCGAGGGCTCTGACGCGGAGGGCACCGACGGCGCGACCGAGGGTGCGACCGAGGGCTCGACGGGGTCCGGCGCGGCCAACTAGCGGACGCGGCGGGCACGGCGCGCGGGCGCGCGGGCGCGCGACTGCGACCGAGTGAGCGAACAGGGGAGGCTTCCGCCGGTGGCGGGAGCCTCCTTTCACGTGGGGCGTGGGATGGAGGATGCGGAGCGTCGCGCCAGGCGTGTCGAATGTTTCACGTGAAACATTTGTTTGGGCGATTCGACTGAGAAGAGGGGGCGACGACATGGCGGACGTGCCGTTTCTGGAGCTGCGCGACGCGGTGGTGCGCCGTGCGGGGCGAGACATCCTGGCCGTGGACGAGCTGATCGTCCCCGAGGGGCAGTCCCTGGCGCTGCTGGGGCCCAACGGCGCGGGGAAGTCCACGCTGGTGCGGCTGATCACCCGCGAGGTGCTGCCCCTCCACCGCGACGAGCCCCCGGTGCTGTTTCGCGGCGATCCGCGCGCCACGCTCGCTGACGTGAAGCGGGCGCTGGGCGTGGTGTCCTCGAGCATGCAGGACCAGATAGCCGTGCACCTCCCCGCGTGGGAGCTGGTGGCGGGCGGGCTGTTCGGCAGCGTGGGCGTGCCTCGGCGCGTGGATGCCTCGCCCGACCAGCGGCGCCGCGCGCTCGACGCGATGGACGAGCTGGGGATAGCGGATCTGGCAGAACGGGACATCATGACGTTGTCCACGGGGCAGGCCCGGCGGGTGCTCATCGCCAAGGCACTGGTGGCTGACCCGCGCGCGTTGGTGTTCGACGAGCCGTGCACGGGGCTCGACCCCGAGGGCATGTACCACGTGCGGCGAGCGATGTCCGAGCTGGCACGGAGCGGGCGGGCGGTGGTGTTGGTCACCCACTATCCCGAGGACATCGTTCCCGAGATCGATCGTCTGCTGCTGATACGCGACGGCCGCGTGGTGGCCGATGGGCCCAAGTCCCAGCTGCTCACCGGCCCGGTGATGAGCGACCTGTTCGGCGTGCCCCTGCGGGTGATGGAGGAAGATGGGCACTATGCCCTGCGCGCCGCGGACTGACCGGCGGCCTGCCGGTTGAATCGGCGCCCGCGGAGCGGTTCGCCTGTCGCGGGAAAAGGTCGCCGGGAAAAGAAAAAGCCCCGAGAAGGGGCTTCGAAAATCTGGCGGAGGAGGAGGGATTCGAACCCTCGTCACCGGGGTTACCGGTGAAACGGTTTTCGAGACCGCCGCATTCAACCACTCTGCCACCCCTCCGCTGGGGTGTGGCGCCGAATGCCCTGTGGCGCTGGCGCCGCGTCGGGTGCCGCGTGATGCGACCGACCCGGGTCTTCTTCCCGCAGGAGCGACTCGCGTGATCCAGGGGGAAGGGATTGGTAAGCGTTAGTGGCGGAGAGGCGGGGATTCGAACCCCGGATACGCTTTTGGCGCATACACGATTTCCAATCGTGCTCCTTCGGCCAGCTCGGACACCTCTCCGCTGCTTACAGGCGCACCGGCTCGCGCCGATGCAGCGAATATGTAGTATAGCGGAGCGGCCCCCCGCTCACAAGCGTTCTTTTCGCCAGCGGGGAGTTACGAGTGGCTCGAGAATTCTGTATGCACTTTAGTTAGAAAGCCGTACAATGGCAACGTTGCGCTGCGACCCGGGCGAGCTCGTTCCGCCAGGGCCGCATGGGTTCCGCAGCGCGGCACATTCCATTCCCTGGGCGAGCGTTTTCTGCCCATCCTCGGAGTCGTCGCCCCGCTCCTCACGTCATCGCAATCCTGGGCGAACGCCGCGCCGATTCTGCGGTCGTTTCGGTAATTCGCGCATACAGGCCGTGCTCATTCGAAGAACCTGTGGAGACTTGCGGTTTTGCCCACGTCATCGGGCGTCTTTCAGCCTATTTTCAGGTTGATGTGACTAAAATGGGGCAGCTTTGAAACGTAACAGAAAGGTTACAGCACTCATGATCAAACTCTCTAGCTTCAAGCGCGTTGGCGCCGTGGCGGTTTCCGCGGCCCTCATCGCTACGCTGGCCGGCTGCTCCGGCGGCGGCAGCGGCATCTCCGACACGTCGCAGGGCACCGCTGCCACGCTCAACGGCAAGCCCATCGGCGAGAAGGCCATCACCGACTACATCGTGGACTTCCGCGAGTCGATGGACCTGACCGACGACGACGCGTGGGCCCAGTGGATGGTATCCAACGGTTACACGCCCGAGAGCGTCCGCACCGAGGTCATCAACTACTACGCCGACCAGATGCTCTACGAGCAGGCGGCCGAGGAGAACGACATCAAGGTCGAGCAGTCCGAGATCGACGAGGCTCTGGAGCAGGCCAAGGCCATGTTCGACTCCGACGAGGAGTGGAAAGAGGCCCTGGAGCAGAGCGGCATGACCGAGGAGGAGTACGTCAACGACATCCTCCGCATGAGCCTGCTCACGCAGAAGCTCGAGGAGGCCGTGGTCAGCGACTCCGGCGAGGGCACCAGCGACGCCGAGCTGCTGGCCTACCTGCAGGACAACGCCGCGCTGATGGACGGCACCAAGCGCTCCAGCCACATCCTGTTCAACTCCGCCGATGCCGAGACCGCCGCTGACGTGCTCGATCGCATCAACTCCGGCGAGCTGGACTTCGCTGAGGCGGCCGAGCAGTATTCCACCGACGCTGCCAGCGCGGCCAGCGGCGGCGACGTGGGCTGGGATGCGACGGCCTCCTTCGTGACCGACTACCAGAACGCCCTGGACGGTCTGGAGGTCAACCAGGTGAGCGACCTGGTGGAGAGCACCTACGGCATCCACATCATCAAGTGCACGGACGTTTACAACGTGCCCGAGGAGGGCGTGACCTCCCTGGGCGAGGTGCCCGAGGAGATCGTCGAGACGGTGCGCACCAACATGTCCGCCAGCACCAGCGGCACCTCGTTCTACACCTGGTACACCGAGTACCGTGAGGCCGCCGAGCTCGAGATCAACCCGATGCCCTCCGGCCTGTCCTACGACGTGGATCTGTCCGAGTACGAGTCTGCTGCCACGAACAACGTGCTGAGCTACGATGACGCGTACAGCAGCTACACCACGGATGACACCTACGTGGACGACAGTGCCGCCGCCGGCTCCTCCGACGCCGCGGGCTCCGCTGACGCCGCCGGCTCGTCCGACAGCGCTCAGGGCAGCACGACCAGCAACTAACCCGCAAGGGACTTGCGTCCCTCAGCGAAACAGTTTGAGATTCAAAGAAAATCCCGTCCCACCTGGGGCGGGATTTTTCTTTTCCCACCAACGAAAACGAACCAACGAAAGTAAAACAACGAATACAGACGCAACCAAATTAGGGCCAACCAAAACGAAGTAGTCAAGCCGAGACAAACCAAGTCGAGACCAATTAAGACGACAAGACGAAGCCAACTAAGCCAAGACCAGCCAAAGTGAGGCCAACTAAAACGGGAGAAGTCAAACCAGGAGAGAAGAGAACGAGTCGCTCAGAGTCAAGCAGCTAAAACGAACCGACCGAAACGGAAGCGAGTTATGGACGAAGGCCTAAAGTGCCACACCGGAGTAGCGCAAGGGACTTCGGCAAAGAGGAATGACAGAGCAAGGAGAACGAAGTGGGGCGTGGGATGTTTCACGTGAAACATACCACGCCCCACGTGCATATGGGGCACAACGGATTGTCGAGGGGGAAGGCGGCAAGAGCAGGGGAAAGAAGGCACGCAGGAGAAGAGAGGGAAATCAGCGAGAAAAGAGGGAGAGAGACGGAGCAGATTCGAGTCGGAAGACTCGGTAGATGGAAAGCTCGGAGGGAGAAGGCGAAGAGAAATCGGGATGAGAGAGCGGGAGAAAAAGGGAGGGAAAGGAGAGAAAGGAGGGAAGGGAGGGAAAGGAGGGAAAGGAGGGAAAGGAGGCAGGAGAAAGGAGGGAAGGGAAGGGAGGGCGGAATCGGGGCGGAAAGGGGTTGGTAAAACAACGAATTACGGAATTTTTGTCATGAAAAACGAGGCGCGGATGAGATCGCGAAAATGCGCGAGATTTGGCGGATGCGGGGTGGGTGGGGGAGGGGTGAGTGGGTGTCCCGAAATTGGTCAACTTGGAGGGCGCTCAAAATACGTCTCTGCAGGTCATGAATGGGATTTTGGCGGAGACAGTTAGAAAATCAACGGTTTCAGAAATACCTCGATTCGATTGCATTATTGTAACGCCTTGTTTACAATCAATCTCGGAAGTTTGGCAAGACTTCCGGGTTTGAGCGTTGCCGAGGCACACCGGTGAAACAGCCTCGGAGTCAGAGTGGCGGAAGGCAGGCAAGACCTTCTGCGAAAACTGAATAGCGAGATCAGGCAATCCGTCCGCGCCTTGCGTGCGCGTGGCGGAATCCGTCGTCAAAGTATGGTGAGAGCGTATGCATGACAATCGAAACTCCCACGATAATCGCGACCTTGAAGCCGCGTATATACGCGCGCGCGAGGAATCGCACCCTGAGGCTCCGATAGGAGACGCGACGAGAGACGCGGCCTACGATGCGTACGTAGCCGCCCGCACCACGGAGTCCCGTGCGTCTCGTCGTGCCCTGGCCCGGGCGGAGCGCACGCGCGCCCGCGCGGCCGCACGCGCACGCGCGTATAAGGGGGGTTCCGAGGAGGCCGCCGCCGTGGATGCCGAGCCCCGCTCCTTCCGCACCCGGACGTGGGTGAAGGCCGTCTCCACCGTGATGGCCGTGCTGCTGGCCGTGACGATGTTCGACATCAGCGGCCTGCGCCCCGTGCTGTTCGACGCGGCCGAGGACGACGCCGCCGCCGAGACGGCCGAGCCCGTGGCTGCTGACGACGCGGCCGACGAGGGCGAGGAGCTGGCCGACACCGGCGACGCCACCGGCGACGACGCCACCGAGGACGACGCTGCAGCCGAGGGCCCCAACGAGCCGACGCCCGTGGCCGCCGACGACGGCGCCGAGCCCGCGGACGACGCCGACGCCACCGACGACGCCGAGGCCGCCGAGGAGCAGACCCTGCTGGAGGCCGTCGTCTCCGAGCCGCTGAGCGAGGACGCCCTGGCCGCCCTGCTGCCCGAGGGCCTGCAGGGCGCCGACACCGTGCTGCCCCAGCTCACCACCGACACCACCGATGCCGATGACCTGGCCGCCCGCGTCGACCCGCGCCTGGACGCGTGGGGCGCCCCGCTGGTGAACGGCTCGGCGTTCTACGTGCGCGACCGCCGCGTCTCCGCCCGCTTCGACCTGGGCAACCTGGGCGAGCTGCTGGAGGGCGGCTACGTGGCCGGCAGCGACGAGGGCGACGTGATGGTCCTGACGCTGGACCTGCCCTACCTGTACCGCACCGGCGAGGACACGCTGGACGCGACCTTCTCGCAGGAGGAGTGGCGCCTGCGCTCCGCCCTGTGGAACGAGGCCACCAAGGCCGGCAACGCCGACGCCTCCTACGAGGACGTGGCCCTGGCCGCGGCCGCCCGCGCCGCCGACCCCGCCGACACGGCCCGCGCCCCGCGCGCCGCTCTGTACGCCGACGCCATCCCCGTTGGCTGGACGGTGTGGCAGGAGCACGCCGGCCAGTACGTGCAGCTGACGGACGACGACCTCAAGGCCGGCGCCTCGGGTCACCTCGTGCTGCGCTGGGAGGGCTCCGACGAGGATCGCCCCCATCAGTTGAGCGCCGCCGACGCCGCGTTCGCCCCCGCCTTCGAGCTGGGCTTCGCCGGCGTCGCGCCCGAGAACGCGGGCACCACCGTCACGTACGGCTACGCGCTGAACAGCTACACCGCGCCGCTGAGCGAGCGCGCCCAGGCCATCGCCGCCACCGACCCCGACGCGCCCGAGGCCCAGCCCCAGGTGACCATCGCCAGCGTGTCGCGCTCGGCCGCCGGGTCTATCGCCATGGTCAACGCCTCGTCCAAGGCCAAGGCCACGCTGTCGGCGTCCTCGATTGACGGTGCCAGCATGCCCCAGGCGGGCGGCCACGGCACCGGCTGGTGGGCGCTCATGGCCACCTACGCTGTGCCCCGCGACGTCATCGCCACCAACTCGGTGGCGCTTTCTGTGCAGTGGCGCGCCGACTGGCAGGGCAAGAACGGCATCCCCGCCGCCGGCGCCGCGCGCTTCCGCGTAGCAAAGGACGACGAGGAGACCGAGGACGGCTACGTCGATCAGCTGACCATCGAGGAGGGCGGCGTCGACGTCTCCCCCGAGGCGCTGGCCGACAACACCTACGTGGGCGTGCCCGGCAAGGGCGGCGTGGTGGTGCTGGACGTCACCGAGCTGTCCGACCGCCAGCGCGCCTCTATCGACCCGTCCGACGCGTCCACCATCGAGGCGCTCGGCCTGGAGCCCATCCCCTACACCGTCAACGCCGACGGCACCATCCTGGTGACGCGCGACCGCAGCCAGGGCCGCGTCGAGCCCGAGAAGGAGCGCGTGCTGTACGTGGCCGCTGCCTTCGACGAGAGCGCGCTCACCTGGGCCGACAAGCAGAATCCCGACGACCCCAACGAGCAGCCGGCCTACAACCCCGTCAGCGCCACCCTCGGTCTGCAGGCCGCCAGCGTCGACAACGGGAACCCGGTGTACCTGACCGAGATCATCGACCTGTCCACCACCTTCGCCCCCGTCGACGCCCCGGCCGTCTCGCAGCCCGGCGACGACGCCGACGCCGACGACCCCGCCACCGACGGAGACGACAGCGCCGACGACCCCGCTGTCGAGCCCGGCGACGACGTCGACGCCCCCGCGGCCGACGAGCCCCAGGGCGACGTCAACCTGCCCAACGGCCCCACCATCGAGTACGCCCCCACGCCGGGCAACCTGATGACCAACTTCGGCACGTTCTCCATGACGCGTCCGCTCATGGCCGCGGCCGCCCCGCGCGCCGGCGAGCCCGACTGGAACACCATCATGGACCCCTACTCCACGCTGCTCACCGAGAACGAGGCCCTGCCGGGCACGGTGAACACGTGGCTCATCAAGGGCGTGCAGGAGCCCACCCGCATCAACCTGACGGCCGACTTCAACTTCAACATCGGCTACCTGGGCGACATGCAGAACAAGACGAAGTTCACCGTGCAGATCCCGTACCTGTACTTCGACGACAAGAACTCGGTGTGGCAGGCCTACACCTACGAGGAGTACCAGTCCAAGATCAAGCAGTACCTCAGCTACAACCAGAACAACGCCATGCGCCTGGCGCTCATCCCCGACACCAGCTTCTGGAAGCAGTGGGACGTGGTGGACGACCGCAACCGCCCCATCACGGCGCAGACGTACAACGCCTACTACAAGGACGGCCTGACGGGCTCGTTCACGTTCTCGTACAAGGGCCTCAACGCTCGCGGCGAGCTGGACATCAACTTCAAGCGCCCGGAGTTCCAGGTGCAGTTCTTGGGCACCATCCCCGAGAACACGGGCGCCACGGTGCTCATCGGCGGCGAGGCGTCGCTGTACAACAACATGGTGAACAAGTACACGGGCCACTTCTTCCGTGACCCCGGCGAGATGCGCTCCGGCGACATCCACAACCGCACCATGACGTTCATCAAGACCAACCTGCAGTGGAACACCACGGTCACCAACATGTGGAGCCCCGCCATGTGGGACCAGTACAACTACATGGTGTACCGCATCGAGACGGTCAACACCTCCGAGGACCCGGAGACGATGATCGACTTCCTCAGCTACTCGTTCGACTGCACCGGTGACGGCACCGGGTCGGGCGGCATGCGCCAGGAAGACCTGATGGCCTGGTGGTCGGACGGCACCAAGAACAACATCTTCACGCCCGACGCCAAGGGCCCCGGCGGCATCCAGACGCTCCTCGGCAAGCCCATGGAGGGCGGCGTGCTCATCTACGACGTCACCGACGTCGACGACTACATCTGGAAGGGCGAGAGCAACGGCGGCCTGGACCTGGACAAGTTCACCAACGTGGACGAGTTCCTGGCGGAGGATCCCACCACGGGACAGTCGCTCATCCGCCCCATCCAGTACACCACGGGCGGCATGGACCACCGCATCACGTTCGAGATCGCCGAGGAGGAGGGCGGCAAGCTCATCGCCCACTCCGACAAAGACCGCCGCGTCATCCTCATGGCGCTTCCCTACACTAATAACTTCACGTCGTTCACCATGAACGGCGTCAAGGTGTACCCCAACGTGTCGCTGGACACGGCGTCCGCCGTGTACTTCGGCGGCCGCGGTCGCGACGGCTACTCGTGGGCCAAGCGCCTGTACAACTCCGACTCGTTCAAGGAGGCCAAGAACGGCTTCCAGCACACGAAGCTGGCCTACAACCGCCTGGGCGGCAACTGGACGGGCGACGCCCGCGACCGCTTGGGCTACCTGACGCGCTACCGCATCAGCAACCTGACCACCACGGGCAACATGCCGGTGTCGGGCAACGACCTGACCACGCCCTACGGCGCCGTCATCAGCGACACATCGCCGAAGAACTACGAGCTCATCAACATCGAGTACCGCATGAAACGCGAGGCGGGCACGGCCCACGACGGGTCGCCTATCCTCAACGACCTGGAAGACTTCCTCTACATAGACGGGACGAAGGCCAATGGCATCCAGTTCGAGGTGCGCACGGGCAACGACACCGCGTCGTCGGCCGCGCCGCGCCATTGGGTGACGCTGCCGCTGGACGCCACGGCCCAGCTGGTGGGCCCCGACCCGGAGAACCCGGCCTACGACCTGTACCGCCTGGGCGGCACCTCCACCAGCGACGGCATCGCCAAGATGCTCGAGGACGTGGGCATCGCGGCCAAGCCCCGCAACAGCGCCATCACCATCACGGGCAACAAGCGCATGGAGTTCACGGGCAACATCCGCATCCTCATGGCGCAGACGCTGCCCAAGAACACCACGCTGCCCATCGAGATCACGTTCTCCGGCATCATGCGCTCGCCCGTCAGCAACGGCGCCGACGGCCGCTACACCAACACCATCCAGACCGACTACGGTCGCAAGCAGTGGGTCGTGCCCAATCAGCAGTACGACACGGCCAAGTACCACAACGACCCGACCTCCGCGTCGCTGCGCCCCGAGAGCGGCGTGCGCCCGTGGGTGGGAGGCGCCGGCTACGACAAGCCTTCCGGCGCGGCCAGCCCCAACTACAGCGCGTGGAACGGCACCATCAACGCGCCCATGAACGAGACGCGTTCCGGCTTCATCTTCCATCTGGGCAACGAGAGCACGTCCATGATCGAGCCGGGCACGTTCGTCACGAGCAACATGCGCATCGCCGACAAGAAGTTCACTGGAAGCTACAACGGGCGAAGCGGTATATATATGTATCGCGGCTTCGACACGACGAGCGTCGAGCTGTCGGCGGCACTGTGGGATAAGTCCAACATCACCAAGGTGCGCGTGTACTACCAGAACCCCAACCACCAGTTCAACCACGGCACGTCACTCTATCCCGACTACAAAGACTGGGATTACAAGGACTTCAGCCGCGCGCAGCTGCTCACCATGCGCCAGTCCAACGGCACGGTGGTCATCCCCAAGAGCAGTTGGGGCTCGCTGAGCGGCTGGGAGAACAACTACCTGCTGCGCATCGAGATCACGTTCGACACGTTCAACAGCGACGTGGCCAACGCGTCGGGCCCCAGCGCGTCGGGCACGCCCACCGTCATCTACCGCGGCAAGACCAGCTACACCGGCAACTTCACCGTGAAGGGCACGTTCAACACCGCCTACGCGCTGGGCGGCACCCAGGTGAGCGCGTCGGGCACCGGCACGCTTAACATCAACCCGGCCCAGCCGCGTATCTACGCGTCAGCCTACGAGTCGGGCAAGGGCTGGAGCTACTCGTGGAACTACGAGCGTGCGTCGGCCCTGGGCCGCGCCAACTCGGGCTTCACGTTCCACTGGGGCAACTACAGCCCCACCAAGCTGGAGCCCGGCCGGTTCACGACCACGGCCATGCCCTACCAGTGGCACAACGGCAAGCGCCGCGGCTTCGACACGAAGACGGTGTACCTGTCGGCTGAGACGTTCACCGTCACGGACAACTCCATCAACGAGATCATCATCACGGCGCTCGACGCCGATGACAACGAGGTCACCTACACCTTCAAGAAGGACGACACCGTTGACGAGATCACGCCGCTGCGCGCCGCCAACGGCAGCCTGACGCTGACCCCCGACAAGTGGGGCAACAACTACTTCAGCAAGGTCGAGGTGCGCTTCGACACCATGCGGGAGAACACCAGCGCGGCCCCGAACGGCATGGGGACCGGCCCCCGCGTGACCATCGAGGGCGTCACCACGTGGCTGGGCGCCGGCGGCACCAACGCGCGCCTGACCGTGCAGGGCGAGCTGCGCAGCTGGTACACCTACGTCGACGAGGACGGCGTGGAGCACCTGGACAACGAGATGAACGTCAGCTCCATCGGCACCGACATCAACGGCAACCGCTTCGGCGGCTATCCCTGCCAGGCCATCCTGGCCCCCTACAACGCCGACCCGGTCATCGACGCCTACGCGTTCGATCGCGGCAAGTCGTCCATGTTCAGCTCGGACGGCGGCACGCAGACGGCGCCGCTCAACAGCGAGCGCTCGGGCTGGTACTTCCGCGTGCGGAACAGGAACGACGCCATCGTCGACCCGGGCGTGTTCTCCACGTCCAACATGGCCTACCAGGTGATCAACGGTGACAAGCGCGGCTTCGAGACGTCGTCGGTGTACATCAGCCGCGGCATGCTCAACTGCTCCACCATCAACAAGGTGCGCCTGTACTGGTCGGACGCGGCCATGGCCGACAACTACGTCGAGATCCCGTGGGACGCCACCGCGCCGGTGAACCTGCAGCAGTACATCGTGAAGGCCGGCAGCCAGGAGGCCACCGACTACGGTGCTGCCACGGTGGGCAGCATCGTGCTGCCCTCCACCCTGTGGAATGACGGCTACTTCGCGCGCGTGGAGGTGTACTACGACCGCTACAACGCCAACGTGAACGCCGGAACCATCGGCACCGTCGACGACCCGTCCGTGGTCATCTTCGGCAAGCCCACCCAGATGGGCAAGCGATCCGTGACGGGCACCATCCGCACGCAGCACATGGGCAACCAGTCGGACGATGACACCAAGGACAAGTCGTTCGGCTACACGGCGACGCTGGACACCACCACCATCGACCCGCAGATCAGCATGGCGGCGGGATGGTCGGCCGGCGGCACCGTCTACGACTCGGGCGTGTACAACAACACCGACCGCAACGGCAAGAACGTGTCCGGATCGATGGTGCCGTACCGCTGGGGCGAGAACTCCGCCTACGAGAAGACGTGGTTCGAGTACAGCCTGCAGAACAACACGGAGTGCTCGGGCGACAACCTGTATTTCAACCTGAACATCAACGAGATCAGCGTTGACGGCGACAAGAACCGCGGCGAGTACCGCGGCTTCGTCGGGCGCGAGCTGGTCATATCCGGCTTCAGCCAGAACGCCAAGGGCGAGTGGGTGCACACGTCGGGCATACTGTCGGGCATCGACCTGTACGACTATGCCGGCACGAAGGCCGTCAGCCTGACCATGGACGACCTGGTGCCCTACATCAGCGGCGGCACGCTCACGCTGCCGTTCAAGGTGACCGACCCGAACACCGGCGACGTGTCCAATTTGGCCGTCAAGACGGTGCAGCTGCGCTACAAGACCCTCAACGAGTGGGTGACCGTGGGCAACGGCAAGATCCTGCGCGCCCGCATCTACGGCATGATGGAGACGCACGGATCCGGCCTCAACCAGGCCGCCGGCTACTGGACGGGCACGGGCAGCAACCGCCACTATGTGCAGCCTGATCCGATGTATCGCTACCGTTACACCACGGGCAGCGCCTCATTCGGCCCGCTGGACAACAGCTACAACGACGCCAACGGCAAGCACACCATCGGCCGCTCCACCAGCTGGCGCAGCTACATCAACTACTTCAACTGGAACAGCAGCTCGTATGCCTACCGCAGCGCCTTCACGCCCGACGGCGCCACGAGCCCGCTGCTGACCGCCGCCACCGGCGACCCGGTGGAGGTGGCCCACTACCAGGACGGCTCGGGCTACCACTTCACGGTGAACAACGCCACCAACTCGAGGTCGGACTACAACACCATCACGTTCGACGTGACGTCGGTGGGCAACAAGCTGGCGGTGACCAATCCCGGCGAGGTGTACGGCTTCCTCACCAAGGAGGTGCGCCTGAGCGCGGCGCTGACGCAGCTCGGCCGCTACTGGGATGAGCTGCCGGATGCGACCGGCGCGTCGCGCAAGGGGCAGTCCACCCTGCGCTCGGTGCGGTTCTACTTCGCCGACCCGGTGACGGGCGCGGTGCCCGGCAACGCCAACCCCGACGTGGAGCTGAGCGTTGACGACCTGGCCGCCTACCTGCAGTCCAACGGCGACTACCTGTTCACGGTGCATACCGATGACGACCACACGGCCGACGCCGCGTTCAAGGCGCACGAGTCGAAGTACCTGCGCCGCGTGGTGCTCAACTACGACGTCATCGACCCCATCTACGCCGAGACGGGCCGCAACAAGACGCTTTCCGCCGACTTCAAGGGTGAGACCACCTGGTGGAACAACATGCACAACAGCCAGTACATGGACAACGTGATGACCGCCATCCAGACGGGCGCGGGCATCCCGGGCGACCTGTACGCCACCAAGTCCACCACGCGCGACCCCAGCCTGTCCACGCCGCGCCCCTTCCTGGACGTGCGCACCCACGGCTACTACGTGGAGATGGGAGAGGGCGCCTACAACAACAACTGGTCGACGAGCGATAACAACACCTCGCGCATCGCCGTGCCCTACGACCGCGACTTCGTGCTGTACGCCGAGTTCAAGAACACGGCGGCCTACAGCCGCATGGACAGCGTCGACGTGGACATCGCGCTGGGCCTGGGTCGCGAGAGCGGCATCGTCACGCCCGTGGGCACCACCACGGCCTGGACGGGCTTCCACACCACCAAGATGACCATCACCGCCGACTACCTGGCGCAGTGGGGCAAGCCGGGCAGCATCCAGCTGACGGGCGCCAAGACCGCCGAGACGGCGGCGTCGCTCAAGGCCACGCTCGACCCGCAGTTCGACGCGTCGGGTGCGCTCACCGGCTTCAAGAGCGGGGCCAAGACGTTCCCGCTGCAGGCCGACGGCAGCTTCGCGCTGACCGAGCAGGACATCATCGGCCTGGGCATCGACCAGCTCACCTTCGTGAAGCTGGTTGACTGGCGCGACGGCGAGCGCGGGGCCTACGACAAGGGCTACGCTAACCAGCGCATCATCTTCAATGGCTTCAGCGACCGCAACCTGGGCGACACCTACACGGGCATCGACGTGCACACGACGGTGTACCTGAACAACATCCGCACCAACGCCCTGCCCGATGAAAACTACTATTACCGCTGCGGCCGCAACGACCGCACCGAGGTGCGCATGTCGAAGATGTTCTTCGACGCCAACACGCGCGTGGCCTACAACGACGGCTCGGGCAACGCCTACCAGGAGTGGTCGTATGCCTTCGACGAGGATCACGACTACTGGAACAGCTACTATGGCTGGGGTGGCACCGAGATCGACCAGCAGCTGGAGGTGGGCTACAAGTCCCTGGGCTCCTACACCGTCGACTTCCGCCAGCTGCAAGGACGCAGCGGCGTGGAGAAGGCGTGCCACTACGACCAGTGGTGCGGCACCCACAACACCTACGCGAGCGACTATTGGTGCGCCGATGGCCGCGCCGGCGAGCACTACTGCACCATCGACGGCCGCACGTACAACACGGCCGCCGTGCTGGACTTCGAGCAGACCATCCCCTCCGACGCCTTCGATGCGTACTATATCCGCGTGCGCGACGCGGCCGTGCCCTACCTCAACTCCATCACCGTGTACTACGGCGACGGCTCGTCGTTCAAGGTGGACAAGGCCGACATCCTGGCCAACCGCCGCAACGGCAACGCCTCCAGCGTGGACGGGCAGAAGTACTTCCGCCTGAACCTGCTGGCCAAGGACGCCAACGGCAACCACGTCGCCGACTTCAGCAGCGATGAGACCAAGTTCTTCAAGGACGCCTTCGACGGCTACTGGAACGCGTCTGACCCGGCGGCGGCCGACCGCGTGACGAAGATCGTCTACAACGTGTCCATCAACCAGAACCAGTACACCGACGCCAACAAGAACCGCGCCAACCAGGTGGACTTCGGCACGTGGTTCCAGTGGAACAACCCGAACTACGACGCCTTCGAGGTGACGGGCCGCTTCTACCAGGTGAAGGGCGAAGTCTACTCCACCACCAACGTGAAGATGCGCATCGGCGACGCCCAGGCCACTGACGCCGCGGGTTCGGGCAACGGCAACAGCGCCACGCGCACTGGCCACACGGCCCAGATCCGCTACGATGACGGCCTGCGCAACGCCGGGCAGAACTACCGCTCCAACTTCTCGTACCAGGACTACGTGCACACCGGGTTCCACAGCCACACGCCCTACAAGATGCGCCACCTGTACACGCGCGCCCGCGCCGTGGTGGTGGAGGCCGGCGCCTACACGCGCAAGGGCTACTGGAGCAACACCACCAACGGCCGCGACGGCATCGTCGACAGCGCGCACCCCTACGACATCCGCTTCGGCAGCGACCAGTATTTCAGCGTGTCGTTCCAGCGCCACTACGGCTGGGGGCAGTACAACCAGTGGAGCAACAAGCTGTCGTTCAGCGACCAGGCGGTGCTGCGCGACGTGATGCCCGTGTGCCGGCCCGACGCCGAGCTGGACTACTACGGCTTCCTGTCCACCGGCATGCAGATCCTGGGCAAGAACACGGCCAACTACGAGAACATCCTGCCCCACGTGAAGGAGGTCATCTTCCGCCTGGAGCAGTACAACGCCGCGGGCGCCGTCATCGGCACGCGCACCGTCACCGTGTCGCGCGATGACCTGAAGATCGACGCCGCCGTTGCCGCCGGCCAGGGCGTGTACATCTACTTCGACCGCCCGAAGGCCAACAACATCAAGGAGGACCCGCCGGAGGCCCCGAGCGACTTCGCGGCGGCCGTGGCCAACGGCACGGCGTACTCGCTGACGCTGGGCGACGAGGAGTTCGTCGACAGCTACGACATCGTGCTGGAGAAGTTCGGCGGCGCGGGTGACTACACCCAGGAGCTGGGTCGCAAGCGCTCGCCGCAGGCTAACGCCGATCGCGGCATCCCCGACGTGCGCGTGTACGGCCGCCCCTACGCCTACGTCAACCAGACCCCCACGGTCAACAGCGACGTCAACAACACGTCCCAGACGTTCACGCGCCGCTACCTGACGCAGATGAACCCCGGCAACCAGGAGTACTGGTTCGGCACCGACGGCCTGAACACGTCCTCCACGTCGGACGACTTCGTCAACACCGACAACGCGTACCTGCTGGGCTACCTCATCCCGTACGGTTACCACTACAGCATCCAGCGCATGGAGAACGGCTCGCAGAACCTGAGCAGCACCGGATCGATGTCGCACTTCGCGGCCAGCGACAACCTGTCGCCGGCCCACGGCACGTTCGAGGCGCGCTTCTGGAACATCCGCGACCGCTGGCCGGACAACCCCGACAAAGACAACGCGGGCCGCGCGTCGCACATCAACCAGGCGACGCTGCGCACCACCACGTCGAGCGATTTCCGCATGCAGAAGGTGTACGTGCCCAAGGAGCTGGTGCCCACCGATGCCAGCTGCGCCAAGGATGCCGACGGCAACCCGACGTGGCTGGCCGTGCGCACGTTCACGTTCGTGTACAACGGCAAGACCATATCGGTGACGTGGCCCCAGCTGGAGGCCATGGGCATCGTGTCCAGCCAGCCCCTGGCCAGCGGCACCTACGCGGGCTGCTACGTGGTTGACCTGGAGCGCTACCTGCGCGAGCAGTTCAACCTGTGGTACAGCAGCAACGGCACGCAGGGCATCCGCCCGGCCACCTACACGGCCGTGCAGGCCACCAACCTCATCCCGGGCTTCGCGGCCGACCTGACCACCGTCAACCGCACCTACGTCAACAGCCGCATCAGCAGCCTGGCCATCGACTACTACTCGCCCACGGCCCACCGCAAGAAGCCCGAGACGATGCTCGACGCCAACCAGTACCTGGCCGGCGACCGCAACGCCACGCGCGGCAGCGCCTACAACTACGCCTTCGCCTACGACGGCGTGTACGTCGACCGCACGCTCGACGACTTCCTGAGCGCCACGGAGACCACGTACTCCAACCTGGCCACGGGCAACTGGAACGAGTTCGCCACGCCCGCCGGCAACAAGCAGGGCATGGCCTACCCCGACGTCACGTGCCGCGAGACGCTCGACATCACGAGCACGCAGACGCGCGACCCCAACCACTCCGTGGCCAACGAGTGGAGCTACGTGGGCGCCCACATCGGCCAGCCCACGGCCGACCGCTACGCGGACAACGTGCTGTACCACCGCCTGGCCCAGATGGAGACGTCGAGCGTCCGCGGCAAGAGCGTCGACCTCAACGGCACCACCAAGACCATCTTCGCCTACGACTACTCCAACAACGACATCGAGTCGCCGGTGTCGTACAGCCCCGAGTCCACGGCCAAGGACGCCAACATCCCCGACGGCGGGTTGTATGCCGGCGATTACGTTGAGTACGTCGTGCGCGTGGGCAACAAGTCCGCGGCCGCGGGCAGCCGCAACGACGTGCCCCTTGAGGCCGTGAGCGCCCGGTTCCAGGTGGAGGCCGGCCAGCGCATCGTCGGCTGGGAGGTGCAGAAGGTGCGCCAGTCCGACGGCACGTGGGTGGCTGACAACTCCACCGGCCTGCCCGTGACCGCCCAGATCGGCGACACGAGCCTGAAGTCGCTGCGTGACGCGCCCCAGCAGGTGGACCTGTCCACCGGCAGCGTGACGCTGGCCGACGGATCCGTCGTCACCGGGGAGCAGTACGCCCAGAACCGCGTGCTCATGTTCACCGTGGGCTCCGAGAAGTGGGAGAAGGTGGACACGGGTCGCGTCGACGAGAATGGCAACCCCGTCTACGAGGACGTCATGACGCCGCAGTCCGACCGCCAGATCATGCCCGGCGAGTCGGTGGCCATCCGCATCATCACGCAGATGACCGGCGAGCGCGGCACCGACGCCTACCACCAGTCCGAGAACACCACCGGCCGCTACAACACCGACAGCGACATGCCGTCGTACCGCGACCTGGCGCTGCGCGCCGACTTCTACGCGGCGTCCGCGCCCATGCACGGCTACCTGCAGTACACGGTGCCCGGCGGCGGTGACAACGACCACAACGTGTGGGGCTACTCCAACGACACCGGCCTGCGCACCATCAGCAACGGCGCCTACAGCCCCACCTATTACACCACCGCCCACCAGCGCGGCAACTACGTGGTGGACGGCAAGCACAACCAGTTCGGATCGCGCGTGTACAACTACGTGCGGTTCTACAACCACCGCTATGACCGGGCGCGCAACGGCACGGATCATTACAACGACCCGCGCATCACGTTGGACTACACCGGCCAGGACCCGGCCACGCTGCTGCACTCGCGCCCGCGCGCAGACGGCGACACGGCACAGTTAACTATATCTAACATCACGAACCCGACGTACCACACCAGCGATCTGACGGTGACGGTGAGCCTGCTCGACCAGTACGGCAGCGGCCGCCAGGTGTTCGAGCTGACGGACACGCCCAAGCTGGCCAACGGCACGTCGGCCGTCAAGCGCATCACCGATGAGGGCCCCGACAAGGGCAAGATGATCAACCTGCGCTACCCGACCAACATCCCCAGCAGCCTGAACCTGAACAGCCGGGACAGCCTGCTCAAGGACGTGGTCAACTCCATCGGCAACGCCGGCGGCATCACCGGCGGCGACAAGGTGGACGAGGTGCCCTCCGACACGCCCACCTACACCATCACCTACCAGGCCGCCGCGGGCGGCGAGGTGGACCCGGATACCGATCCGGGCACCGATCCCGCCATGAAGGGCGAGCTGCCCGCCAACTCCTCCTACGCGGAAGGGGACATCGCGGGCTCCACGGCCACGGCCAAGCAGGGCTACGAGTTCGAGGGCTGGTACAAGCGCACGGTCAATGCCGACGGCACCTTCACGGACGTCAAGATCGACGGCGCCACGGCCGAGCTGTCCCCGGCCATCATCGCGGCCAACCTGAACACGCGCGTGTCCACCGACACCGAGAAGCCGTCCACGCCCGGCCCCGGCGCCGGCGACGGCGACAGCTCGGGCGACGGCACGGATGACGGCACCGGCGATGGTGACGGGGAGGGTGACTCAGGCGAGGCCGGCGACGGCGACGGCTCGGGCGACGGCTCCGGCGACGGAGACGGATCGGGCGAGAGCGGCACCACCGGCGGGTCCGGCGATGCCGACGTGCCCAGCACCGGCTCGGCCACCCTGTACGACGACACGCTCTTCGTGGCCAAGTTCAAGCTGGACGAGAAGCGCAAGTACTCCGTGGAGTACCTCAGCTCCAACGTCGAGCACGGCAAGGTGTCCAACGACGGCGACCTGGCCATGCAGGCGCTGCTCACCAACGGCATCACCGGGTCCACGGCCACCCCGGCCGAGGGCTACATCTTCGACGGCTGGTACCTGCGCACCACCGCCGAGGGCAACGAGCCCCAGGACACCCTGGTGTCCGAGGACCTCGCCCTGGAGCCGGCCACCATCATCGAGATCCTCAACAAGCAGTTCCGCGACGAGTACGGCCTGTACTCCGACGCCACGTTCGTCGCCAAGTTCGTCGACGAGTCGCAGCGCAAGTACACCGTGACCTACGTGGCCGAGGGCGAGGGCCAGGTGCGCACCGCGGGCTACACCGTGGGCGAGGGCAACGAGGCTACCACCGTCGATCCCGGCGAGTGGGGCGCTACCGCGGTCAACCGCAAGGTGCCCATCGACGGCGGCACCATCACAGGCGCCGAGGCCCAGGCCTCGGCCGGCTACGAGTGCACGGGCTGGTACCTGCGCACCACCGACGACGACGGCAACGTCACCGACACGCCCGTCGTCAGCACGGCGGTGCTGGCGCGCGAGAACGTGACGACCCTGTTCACCGAAGACGAGACCTGCGAGCTCACGGGCGACGTCACCCTGGTGGCCAAGTTCGAGCCCCGCACGTCGCAGCGCTACACCGTCACCTACGCCGCGGGCGCGCACGGCAAGGTCAGCGAGACGACCAACGCCGACATCGTGGCGCTCGTCACCACGGGCGTCACCGGATCCAAGGCCACGGCCGACCCGGGCTACGCCTTCGACGGCTGGTACGTCAACCTGAAGGACGCCGACGGCAACGTCACCGAGAAGCGCATCTCCACCGACCCCGAGCTGACAGCCGACGTGGCCGCCGCATCGCTCAACAAGACCGGCTGGGTGGAGCGCATCACCCGCGAGGAGGAGCGCGTCGTCTACGACGAGATCACGCGCCCCAAGACCGAGATCGTCACCCAGGTGAAGCAGATCCCCGTCATGCAGCAGGCCGTCGACGAGAACGGCGACCCGGTGGTGGACGAGAACGGAGACCCGGTGATGGAGCCGGCCGTCGACGAGGACGGCGAGCCCATCATGGAGCCGGCGCTCGACGACGAGGGCAACCCCATCATGGAGGACGTCGAGGTGCCCGTGACCGACAGCGAGGGCAACATCGTCATGGAGACGGTGAAGATCCCGCAGCTCAACGAGGACGGCACCGAGAAGACTGAGATCGTCACCGTGGTGGAGGACATCGTCCACGAGGGCGAGACCGTGTACGTGGACACCACCTTCACGGCCAAGTTCACGCCCAACACGACGCTCACCTACACCGTCAGCTACCTGGTCACGCCGGGCGGCAAGGTGTCCGTGGCCGCCAACACCGACCAGGTGCTGTCCACCACGAACCTCACCGGATCGCAGGCCACGCCGCTGCCGGGCTACGAGTTCACCGGCTGGTACAAGCGCACCTACGGCCCCATCCCCGAGGACGGGTCCGATCGCACCTACACCGACGCGATGGTGAGCGACGTGGCGTTCCTGACGGCCGCCGACGCGGCCGCGGCGCTGGCCAAGGACGACGACGGCCTCAACGCCGACACGACGTTCGTGGCCAAGTTCCAGCCCTCTGGCAGCGACACCTACACGGTCACCTACCAGCCGGGCGACAACGGCGACGTCGACACGCCCGAGAACGCCGACCTGCAGGCGCTCAGCACCGACGGCGTCACCGGCTCGACCGCGCTGCCCGCCAGCGGCTACAAGTTCGCCGGCTGGTTCGTGCGCACCTACGTGACCGAGGAGCAGGTGGTCATGGAGCCCGTCATGGAGGAGACGTTCGAGACCATCCAGGTTCCCGTGCTGGACGAGGACGGCTACCAGACCTTCGACGACTTCGGCGACCCGGTGTACACCACCGAGACGCGCCAGGTGTTCGACGATGACGGCAACCCGGTGTACTCCGCGGTGATGGTGCCGGTGCTGGACGAGGACGGCCAGCCCATGAAGGACGAGAACGGCAACCCCATCACCGAGCCCAAGATGCAGGAGAAGAAGGACGAGAACGGCAACGTGGTCACGGAGACGGTGACCTCGCCGAAGGACGAGCCCATATCCGCGGGCGCTACCATCACGCCCATGATCGTCATCGCCCAGCTGGAGAAGAACAAGGACGCCAACGGCCTGTACCAGGACCTCACGCTGGTGTGCAAGTTCGCCGAGCGCACGGGCAACGAGCCTGACATCGAGATCGACCCCTACACCGTCACCTACGTGGCGGAGCCCTACAACCCGGCCGTCGACGGCACCAACGTGGCCACGGTGACCCCGGCCAGCAACATCAACCTGCCCGGCGACAGCGTGGACGACGTCACCGGCGCCGAGGCCACGCCCAAGGACGGCTACGAGTTCGTCGGCTGGTACGTGCGCACCTACCAGGACGTGCCCGACACCAGCGGCAACGTCCAGAAGCAGCAGGTGGACGTCAAGATCGACGGCGCCGGCCTGCAGCTGAGCGCCTGGGAGGCCCAGGCGCAGGTGCAGCGCAACGCCGAGGGCCTGTGCGTGGACACCACGTTCGTGGCCAAGTTCCAGAAGGCCGCGGTGAAGGAGAACCTGAGCACCCAGTCCGTCAGCCAGCCCGAGAACCTGGGCGACCGCGATCCCATCCTCATCGAGTACTGGGACACCCGCGCCATCAACAACGGCGACGGCACCTACTCGGGCGCCTGGATCACCATCGACGAGCTCGATCGCCTGAACGCCCTGCCCGAGCGCGTGCCCACCGAGGCCGACGAGGGCTACTACAAGAACTCCAACAAGTTCCGCTACATCACCCAGGTGCGCTGGACGTACTACGACCTGCCCGCCACCATGAGCGACGACGGCACGACGGCCTACCGCCTGGATGACGTGGCCCTGGTGGGCGTGGCCCGCTACCAGGACCACCGCGACTCCACCGGCGAGCTGTACGAGAGCTGGACCGCGCAGAAGGTGCCGGTCGACCTGGGCTACACCCATCGCCACGCCGAGGACGCGCAGCTCGACTTCTACCAGGAGAAGGACGGCGAGAACCCCGGCGGCCTCATCCTGACCAACCCCATCAAGCACTTCGAGCAGGTGATTGAGGGCGAGGCCAAGAGCGTGCTGCAGACCAAGCAGGACAGCGGCAAGACCACCAACTTCACGGTGTACCGCCGCACGCCGGTCGTGCGCTTCCAGAACCAGGTGTTCCAGACCGAGGCCCAGGCCAAGGGCACGAGCGCCAAGAGCTGGAACGCCGCGCAGAAGACGGGCTACATCCCCGGCGAGCAGTTCTGGTACAAGGACACGCTGTGGAACGTGCCGCGCGGCACCAACTCCTACATGAACATCGAGGGCGAGGTCTACAACCCCGTGTTCTACGAGCGCATCCCGCTCGACTACTTGAAGCAGGCCGACGGCAGCGACATCGACGCCGACTACCTGGCGGCCCGCCTGCAGAACAACATCCGCTGGATCGACATCTTCGGCAAGGACGTGAAGGCCCAGCGCCTCAACGGCATGAAGCTGAAGGTCACCCGCGTGGCCGAGGAGGATGCCCCCGAGGTCGCCAGGGACTACGGCGGCATGATGAACTACAACAACTCGGCCAAGGGGTACTCGACCTATCGCAACGGCAAGCCGTTCAACGACCTGAACCCTGCGTCGGGCAACACCTCCGAGTACACGCGCTTCGCCCTGTTCCGCATCGAGTGGGTGCCCGACCCCGACGTGCCCAACCCCGGCTCGGTCATCCCGGACAACCGCGAGGAGATCTCGCCGGTCGACCTCATCCAGCCCGGCAACGTGTGCGTGGAGGTGGGCGACACCATCGAGCTGTGGTTCGACGTGACCGCCGCCATCGACGGCCTGCCCCAGGTGTACGGCAACATGGCCAACGCCTACGCGTCGACCACCAAGGGATCCGAGCCGGTGTACTTCCCGCGCATCGGCGAGTACTGGTCGTCCTACGGCGACTCCTACGTCGGCAACAACTACCAGACGGGCCGCATCAACGTCAACCCGCTGGCCGGCAACAACTTCACCGCGTCCAACCCGGGTGTGGGGGCCTCGTACGTCAACAACGGGTCGGTCCTCATGGACATGGACTCGCTGCTGCATGAGTCGGCGTTCACGGCCGACAAGCCCAAGAACACCGACCGCTGGGAGATGTGGGACGGCTCGCTCACCTTCATCCCCGGCGAGGCCAACAACCAGAACGTCGACTACAACTACACCTATAACTGGAACTCGCGTCCCAACACGATGAACGGCACGGACGGCTTCCGCGGCACGTTCCTCGACACTGATTCCAAGACGTCCAACTACGTGCAGTGGGCGCGCTACACGCCCAAGCGCCCCTACAGCGCCGGGACGCAGGCCAACCTGTACAAGAACGCCTTGCCAAGCACCCGCTACCTGGTCAACGGCATGAGCTCAGGCTGGAACGAGGACGTGGTGCGCGTCAACGAGCGCGTCAACAGCACCTACGACTACCGTCGCAGCTACTGGCGCGACTACGACAACTTCGTCACCATCCGCCGCACGTGGGCGGGCAACAAGGTGCACAAGGACGACGAGGGCAACACGGTGGGCCTGCCCACCCAGTGGGGCAGCACCACGCCGCTTCTGTGGTCGCAGACGCGCGTCCACCTGCAGAAGGCGTGGCTGGCCACGTCGTCGCAGTTCATCCCGTCCACTGATGTGCAGGCGCCGCCGTCGGGCCCGCAGGGCACTACCTCGCCCTACGAGGCCGAGCGCCAGTACCTGAGCGGCCGTGACGCCAACGAGTGGTGGTACGAGCGCAACGACGCGTACGTGTGGTACCGCCAGACCCTGCGCGACCAGCGCGGCGTGCTGTACGGCCAGTACGACACCACCCTGCAGTACAACCAGAGCTACACCGCCCGCCTGCAGGCGCTCAACTACGGTGACCGCAACCTCGACGGTGTGGAGTTCACCTATATCTTCCCGCGTGGCGCCGAGCCCAACCTGAACGCCGACGGCGTCCCCATCCTGACAGCCTATACGCTGAGCAGCGTGGGAGGTCCGTACGGCGCGGGTGGCACCACCGGCGTGAGCGAGTCGTGGGCGCCCATCGACTCGTCCTACGTGGACGTGGAGGTCGTCCAGACGCCCTACGGCGACTACCAGGGCTACGACGCTCCGTCCGACTCGCAGAACCCGGCGGACTACCGCAACGGCCTGGCGCTGCACTCCACCGACCTGTCGGTCGACCCGGCGCTGTCCACCTACGAGGCCGTCGCCGGTGGCGATGCCTCGCGTCGTGGCGAGGACTACGTCACCAGCTCGCAGCCGTGGGTGGTCAAGATCACCGTGCGTAGCCCGCTGACCAAGTGGTTCGGCCGCGACATCGACACCAACGCCGCCAACACGGCTGATCGCGACAACGTCAGCGGCATGCGCGGCTACAAGATGATCGTGGACATCAGCTCGCACGTGTTCAGCACCAACACGTCGGGCTACTGGTACGACCGCGTGCTGACGCGCCCCGTGGACACCCGCGAGGTGACCGGCTCCGACACGTCCAAGGGCGAGCTGCCCTCCAAGTCGAGCGCCTACTACCAGGTGTACGACATCGACCACTTCGAGGGCCGCACCGCCTGGGAGCCCGACGGCAACAAGAGCGACGGCGATACCAACAACAGCCAGCCCTACGGCATGGACTACATCTGGACGGCGCGATCCTGGTACGCCCAGAGCTACTGGAACCTGCCGACCGTCTATGATCAGTCCTACGGGTCGCCCAACATGCCCTCGGTCAACGGGCGCCTGGTGCAGAACAACACCGTCGTGCTCACGCGGTGGGAATACGATGCCGACGCCAACGACGGCAAGGGCGAGTGGAAGGACACCGGCGAGGACGTCAAGGCCGGCGTGAAGGTGTCCAACACGGGCGCCCAGACCGACTGGCACAAGGCCTACAAGAACTCCGGCGTGGAGGGCACGCCCGAGCTGTACGCCCAGACGGGCACGCGCGCCCGCATGCGCAAGCCCGTCGTGCGCACGTGGAACACCCTGGGCACCGATGGCGTCACCGGCAGCCTGGCCGAGTACTACGTGGAGAGCGAGGGCGCGCGGCGCCAGCTCAACGTCCATGTGGAGAACCGCTACTGGTGGGATATGCTGGCCCAGAACACCACCGAGCGGAACGACACCCGCTGGAACATCTGGGGCGGCTGGTGGGAGCGCCTGTACCACACCTATTCCGTGGACGGCGGCCAGATGGGCGATCTGGTGCTGCCCGTGGTGACCGTGGTGCTGCCCGAGAACATGGTGCCGCTGCGCGCCGACGGCCTGCCCTATGACAAGCTGCCCGACGTGGAGCAGGGCATGGCCGCAGGCGACTGGAGCGTCAACTACGCCACCGACGCCACCACCAACTCCAAGTACAAACTGGCCAACAACATGGATGCCAAGGAGCCTTGGCGTGACTTCAAGGCCACCGTCACCTACGAGAAGGTGGCCGACGAGGGCGTGGCCGGTACCGACACCATCCCGGCCAAGCCGGTGACGGAGTCGTACCGCTTCGTCATCCGCTTCGAGGCCCGCGGCGACGTGGACACCTCCGGCGAGACGGCGGCCGACTACGCGCTGGGCTACGACCCCTCCAAGGTGACCGTGACCGGCGCCGTCAACGGCGGCCGCAACAGCAACTACAACACCGGGCGCAACAACCGCTACGACTCCGCCGCCACCAAGAACGGCAACGGCGAGCAGCGCATCCGCGCCTACGACATGAACACGTTCAAGTTCAACATCATGACGGTGGGCGCGTCGCGTTCCGACGCGGACGAGACCGCCTACTCCGAGACGTGGCGCAGCTACGAGAACATCCGCACCTACGTGTCGTCGAAGATGGACGGCTACCAGTTCCTGGCCGACTCCAACATATCCGGCAACCCCTACCAGGTGGGCAACACGCCGCAGTACCGCCGCATCTCGGGCGTCTACGATGACACGCGCCTCGACACGCGCCAGGCCGAGTACCGCACGAGCCGCAGCGACGGCATCGCCTACGACTACGACCGCACCGACTACCTGAACCACCCCACGACCACGGGCAACATGTACCCGTACCGCACCAGCGTGGTGGGCGTGCTGCCGAAGAACTCCATCTTCGACGGCAACTACACGCGCGCCAACGAGCCGGCCACCAACTACCTGCCCGGCTTCACCAAGCGCTACACCGAGAGCCAGAACGGCCTGGACAGCGTGACGCCCACGGGCAACCTGGGCATCATCGTGGAGGACTACCGGTTCCGCGAGAACCTGGCGCTGTCCGCCACGGCCACGTACCGCCTGAACGGCAACGAGGCCGTGCGCACGGCCGACAACTTCAAGCGCAACCGCACGGGCACGGCCGACACGCGCGACGACCAGGGCTTGATGACGGGCCTCAAGCTGCGCTGCTCGTATCCCACCGTCAAGGCGGAGTACGAGGTGGCGCGCGGCACCGGCACCAACGGCGCCACGCCCGAGGCCATGGGCAACGGCGCGTACTGGGACCAGAGCCAGTACTACAAGGATTCGTGGAGCACGGGGATGCCCCAGGGCTACTACCGCAACGACCGGTACTACTGGCTGGCGCGCAGCGCGTCCTACGACGGCAGCTACCATTCGCTCAACCCGTTCCGCCCCTATCGTCCCAACACCTCGCCGGGGTGGTCCAACCAGTTCATCAAGGACACGGGTCGCCAGATGGGCGGCATCTCCGACAGCGCGGCGTTCCAGTACGGCGACACGCTGTGGTACCAGGCCAAGTTCTCCAACCTGAACAACGGCTACGACCAGTCGGGCCGCCTCATGCACGCCAAGCTGGTGTTCGCGCTGCACCTGCCCAAGCAGGTGACGTTCTACACCGACAAGATGCTCACCGACGACCCGGCCGTCGTGGCCGCCGACAGCGGCTACAAGCTGATCAACGACTACGAGGGCGATGACTACCAGTTCCTGGTGGAGTACTACCACTGGGATCGCCACAAGCGCACGTGGGTGACCGAGCACCTCACCCCCAAGCAGCTGGTGGAGAAGGGCTGGACGGTCAAGATCGTCGAGCAGCCCAACTACACGTCCAACAACTACGACGGCACCCAGGGAGGCATCGACTACGGCAAGGTCGACGCGGACAACCCCGACGACGAGGCCGCGCCCAACATCAAGACCTACGAGCACGACGCCGAGGTGGTTGTCTTCGAGCTGGCCCCGCCCGATGACGCCGACGACGAGGAGTTCGAGGAGTACGACAACCTGCTCCACGCCATGTGGGGCGGCGTGTACGCCGACGGCCACCTGGGCATCGGCGACTACGTCACGCTCAAGGTGCGCACGCGCATCGACAACCTGGGCGACGCCGAGAGCGCGCTGACCGGCATGCACACCTCCTACGCCGACCAGCTCAAGGAGCTGCGCACGTGGGACGGCGGCAACTCCACCATGTACGCCACGGTGCACGATACCGACATGTCGTGGCTGGATGCCGCCAACGGTGGCACGGACTGGACGCACACCTACGCCAAGGACGTCTACGACAGCGACGGCGTCACCATCACCAAGCCGGCCGGCTCGACCGCCGTCAAGCCCACCAAGCCCGCCGTCACCCAGGTGGGCCAGGAGGGCTACGGCTTCAACGAGCAGAAGATGGCCCGCTTCATCCGCTGGGGCCGCTACAACGGCTTCGTGCGCCTCATCTCCGACATGGTGTCCAAGATCGACCCGGTGACGGGCGAGGAGATCCCCGCGGTCGACTACGATTGCGACGGCGACCTGACGGACAGCTACATCTACGACCGCTCGGGCTTCTTCAAGATCCTGAAGCCCAGCGCCAGCGTGCGCGGCGACACGTTCGTCCAGCGCGCCCTCATGACCGACCAGGACTTCGACATCAACCTGGCCGACGACTCGCACCAGGCCGGTGACAACGAGTTCCTGGTGACGCAGGCCATCAACACCGGCTCGGCCGTCAACAGCTTCATCGTGGACTGGCAGGTGCCCTACTACGGCACGCTCAACGCCCTGTCCTACGACGCGCCCCTGGCTGACGTCAGCCAGCCCGTCGTGCGCACGCTGCCCTACGTGAGCTACGTGCAGACGGGCGTGTGGGAGGTTCCCGGATCCAGCTGGTCCAAGCGCACCGTGCAGCTGAACCAGACCAGCTCGGGCACCGACCAGGACGACGGCCTGACGCCCTACAAGGTGGAGTACTACCTGCAGAACATCGACGACGACAACTACAGCCTGAGCACCGACTCGTCCATCACGGCGCGCGCCAAGGCGGGCGACCCGGTGACGGCCGTGCCCCAGTCGCTGTCCGGCTTCACGTACAACCCGGATGTGGCGGGCACCGTCACGTCGGGCACCGTGGCCGAGGACGGCTCGCTCGTGCTGAAGCTGTACTACGACCGCGACACCTACACGCTCACCTACGACTACGGCGAGGCGCCCCTCGGCGCCACCGACCTGCCGGCCGGCGGCACGTACAAGTACGACGAGACCGTCCAGGTGGCCGACGCGGCCACGGCCCCGGGCTACTCGTTCTCGGGCTGGGGCGTCACGGGCTACTTCAGCATGCCCGCGGGCGACCTGACGCTGTCGGGCACGTGGACGAAGAACGACATCACGTCCACGCCCACCGAGTACTCGGTGACCTACCGCACCAACAACAGCTTCGGCACCGTCAGCAAGACGGGCAACTTCAACATCCTGCAGGGCCCCAACTTCGAGCTGGAGGACGGCACGCCCGGCATCACCGGCTCGGTGGCCTACCCGGCCAAGGACTGCGAGTTCATCGGCTGGACCGTCGTCGTCACCGACGACAAGGGCAACGAGATGGAGATGCCCATCACCACCACCATCAACGCCGACGGCTCGTCCGAGCTGACGGCCGAGCTGGTGAAGAAGAACCTCAACTTCACCACGGGCGAGGACGGCAACAAGTACTACCGCGCCACCAAGTTCGTGGCCAACTTCAAGCAGATCGCCTACAGCGTGTACTACCAGGCCGAGGCCAACGGCACCGTGGACACCGCCAGCAACCTGGAGATCCCGTATCGCCAGGACATGGGCGTGTCGGGCGCCAAGGCCATCCCCAACGAGGGCTACCAGTTCGAGGGCTGGTACAAGCGCGTCGTGGCCGAGGACGGGACGAACGTCGACACCCGCATCACCGGCCTGCGCGACCCCGTCGACCTGTCGGGCACGCTGTCCACCGACATCGCCAAGCAGTGGCTGACCCGCGCCACCGAGGGCGAGAACGTGGGCTCCACCTTCGAGGACACGGTGTTCGTGGCCAAGTTCGAGGAGACCCCCAAGACCAAGGAGGTCTACGACAAGCCGCTCAACGCCGCCGCCCAGACGGAGTCCAAGCTGCGCGTGTTCGTGCTGGCGCGCATCGTCAACACGTCCACCACCGAGGCTGACAAGGCCAGCGGCCTGTCGGTGTACGGCGAGCAGAACGGCCCCGAGCCCAACAGCCGTGAGAACTACGCGCTGCCCGGGTCGGACGCCGACCGCGACTACCTGTACGGCGAGGATGACGCCGCTGGCACGCCGGGCTCCCCCGACGGCAACACGGCCAACGGCACCATGTCCGGCACGTGGGGCGGCACCAGCTCGGGCACGTGGGTCATCCTGGGCAACCAGGACGGCTACGCCATCCGCGACAAGGAGAACGTCCGCATCGACACCACCCAGTTCAACGCCGCGGGCGGCTACGACATCCGCCAGATCCGCTGGGTCATCAAGGCCGTGGACCAGGATGCCGACGGCAAGATCCTGTCCGACAAGCACGGCTGGGATCTCATCATGGACGATGAGACGGCCCAGCGCACGCCCGTCCCGCGCGGCTTCCGCCTGGACGTGGACGCCGTGCCCGACGTCACCGGCGCCGCCGACGACGGCAAGAACGACTACCGCGACACCATCGGCAAGCAGGAGGCCGACTACCTCGACCCGCAGCGCCTGAACGTGGGCTGGACGTGGGAGCGCGACGCCGCCACCGGCAAGTACGTCATGACCAGCGACGGCAAGCGCAAGAAGCTGCAGACGAAGGCGCAGATCCCGCAGTCGGTGTACTCCAACGCGGCCAGCATCATGTGCCACACGTTCGTGCTGGAGGACTTCACCATCACCACCATGGGCCTGCGCACGCTGGCCGACGGCCCGGTGACCGGCGATGACGATGGCAGCGGCGGCATCTCGGCCCTGTCCGACGACGGCATCGCGACCCTGGCCGACGGCGACGCCACGGGCGGCACCGGCGACGGGTCCGGCGATGGCACGGGCGATGGCTCGGGCGACGGCAGCACCACCCAGGTGTCCAAGGAGGCCCACCTGAACCACTACGTGTCGGTGGCCCTGCGCTACGACGACACGAAGTACGCCCTGCCCGAGCGCGACCGCGTGGGCTTCTACCGCGTGGCCGAGTACCCCACGCTCAAGCTGGACATGGAGCAGGCCTACTACAACGGCAACGCATCCGAGCAGTACGAGTGGGTCACCGGACGCCCGTCCATCGACCCGGCCGCATCGCTCATGATGCGCTACAAGGTGGTGCTCACCAACCTGAGCACCGACCAGCTCAAGACGCTGGGCATCGTGGGCCAGCAGGGCGACTTCTGCTCGAACCCCGACCTGTCCATGGTGCTGCCCTTCATCGAGGGCTTCGGCGCCGCGTCCACCATGTCGCCCAGCTCGTTCCAGTACGTGCCCTACGACCAGTCGCAGAAGAGCGACTGCCCGCTCAACCTCAACTACAAGTCGGTGGCCAAGTACCACGAGGTGCCGCTGCTCGACGGCGACGGCAACCCGCTGGTCAACCCCGACACGGGCGAGCCCTTCATGGAGATCGTCTATGACGAGTACGCCCAGAACCTGGACGGCGCCACGCCGCTGTGGACGTGGCACGTCGAGAAGCTGGACGAGGCGTTCAACAAGGTCGAGGACGTGACCAACCCCAACATCACGTTGATCAACCCGTTCATCGGCACCAACAGCTCTGGCGTGAAGGGCAGCGTCACCGCGGCCGACAAGCTGGGCTCGGTCAACTCCGGCTACAACCGCAAGTTCATGAACTGGCGCTTCACGTCTGCGGCAGGCGGCAACATCCGCGGCACGCTGCAGCAGGGCCAGGCGGTCGTCGTCGAGCTGATGATGCCCATCCGCGCCGACGCCAACGCGTCCATCAGCTCCGACCTGATGACCACCACCGGCTACGCCTACAAGTCGGGTAACTACAACCCCTACATCCCCACGCAGCAGGGCAGCAACAAGACGGGCTTCATCCTGGATACCCGTGATGCCAACCTGGACGACAACACCAACGAGATGCTGCTGTCGCTGCAGCTGGAGGGCGCCGGCTTCGTGGCCAACACGGCCCAGGGCCAGTCCAAGTTCTCTAGCTCCGATCTGGGCACGCTGTACACGCAGGTGGTCAACGGCCCGGTCATGGTGGGCGAGGGCGGCAACTACAACTACCTGTCGCGCGCCGAGAACCTGGGCTCCAGCGAGTCCATCGCCAAGAACTACGTCCACGCCGTGCTGCTGGACATCCTGCCCTACGAGGATGACTACAAGGTGCTCGACGGCTCCTACGCGGCCGACGACGAGACGGGCGAGGTGTACCGCGTGCCCGTCAGCCGCGGCTCCAACTGGCACGGCTGGATCGAGGACCTGGACACCATCCACGTGCGCAGCTACAGCCCCAAGACGGCCAACGACTACCCCGAGGGCGTCGAGCTGAACTTCGACCCGGCCAACGGCCGCAAGGACGTGTCGGTGTGGGTGGGCCCGTTCCAGTCCACCAAGAACGCCCAGGGTGCCGTCACCAACATCAAGGCGCTCAACTTCGACTCGCTGCCCGAGGTGTGGAAGCAGGGCTCGAGCGCCCTGCAGCTGCAGTTCCTCAACGAGCTGCGCTCCGACACCACCGGCGTGCGCCTGCGCGAGCAGGGCTTCGTGCCGCTGGAGGAGCTGAAGGCCTATGTGGAGGCCAACCCCGACAGCAAGCTCAACCTGCTCCACGCCATCCGCGCGTTCTGGGTGCAGGCCGAGCATGACAACGTCGTCCTGCCTCCCACGGGCTACATCTCGCTGACCTACGACATGCACGCGCCGCTCAACCTGCCCAAGTACCTGGGCTCGACCACCGGCGACGCGCTGTTCGACCTGAACCTGGACATCACCAACCCCAACCTCAACCCCAACGGCGCCAAGCGCCTGGGCCAGGTGGTGCAGTGGAACAGCTTCGCCCAGCGCGTCAACGTGACGAGCGCCGACGCCCAGGGTGACGCCAGCGCCCGCCTGGTGGAGAACCGCCTGGCCGGTGCCCTGGTGGCCGCCCCCGACGAGCGCGGCTACGTGGGCGACTACGTGTGGCTCGACCTCAACTGGGATACCTACAAGAACGACACGAAGGACGGCCTGCCCGTGTCCACCGACCCGCAGGGCCGCCCGACCACCTACCACAAGGGCAGCAACGGCCGCGCCATGCTGGCAACCGACTCGGTGTACAACTCTGCCACCGGCACGTGGGAGGGCACCTATGAGGGCACCGACGCGGACGGCAACCCCGCCACGCTCAAGTCGGCGGACATGCTCACCGACCTGAACTTCGACGGCCAGCCCGACGACCCCGGCATCAACGGCGTCGTGGTTGAGCTGCTCAACGAGTACGGCCTGCCCGTCAACCGCGACGGCCAGGTGTCGGTGTGGATGGACGGCGTGGCCGGCGACGGCTCCGGCCGCTGGGTGCAGTGCGACCAGCAGACGGGCGAGCCCCTGCTCAACGCCGGCGGCGGCTACATCAACGCCGACGCGGGCGCGCCCTACACCTACACCACCGAGAGCGACTACCACGGCAACCAGGGCTACTGGATCATGTCGAACATCGTTCCCGGCAACTATAAGCTGCGCTTCACGTTCCCCAAGAAGTACTCGGGCTACACGCTGACCACGCTGTCCATCGGTCCCGACAAGGACGGCGACGGCAAGCCTGACTACGTCATGGACATCGAGCACCGCGAGGACGACCCCGACACCCCCGACGTGGACGAGACGGCCCTCGTGGCCACCACGGCCGAGGCGTTCGAGATCCGCCCGGTGGAGTACGACAAGGACTACTTCCTGAACCTCGACAACACCGACGTGTTCGAGAACCCCGAGCGCATCCACCGCGCCTACGACGCCGAGATGACCAGCTACCAGGTGGGCATCAGCGCGCCGGTGACGGTGGAGGGCGTGACGTTCCGCGACGACATGTACGACGGCGGCATCCCGATGGACGATCCCGAGGATCCCAGCGATGACAACATCGACCTCATCGACGGCTACCTGGATCACCAGAAGGATCAGAACGACCCCGATTCCGCCGAGCAGTACCAGAAGGAGCAGCGCCTGGCCAACATGCAGGTGTCGCTCTACGAATACAACCCCGACACCGGCGAGGTGTCCACCGACCCGGCGCTCGACGCCGAGGGTCGCCCCGCCGTGCAGCTGACCGGCGAAGACGGCCTGTTCAACTTCATCATGAAGCCGGGCCGCTACTACCTGCTGCGCTCCGAGGACGCCCTGGGCACGCGCCTCATCAAGCCGACGCCCTACCTGTACACCAAGGACCCGCTGGAGGCCCCGGCCCACAACAGCCTGCTCGACTTCATCATCGCGCACTACGCCGAGCTGGGCCTGGCCAAGGCGCCGCTGCACCTGAGCGACCTGACGGACGCCCAGCTGGCCACGGCCAAGGACCGCTACCCCAAGGACTCGTGCGCCATCTGGGACAACGACCTGTACCTGAAGACGTACGTCGAGCCCAACCCCGACTTCGACTCGCGCTACCCCGAGTCGGAGGAGAACAGCCGCACCAAGAAGGTCGTCAAGGGCGAGTGCTATCCCATCCACGCGGTGATCCCCACCGACGACGACGGCCACGCGGTGTACGAGGACAACGAGGAGTGGAAGGGCTTCAAGGTCTACCGCAAGTTCGGCCTGGGCTACGTTGACGCCACCAAGGGCTACCTGGGCAACTACGTGTGGAACGACCTCAACTACAACGGCGTGCAGGACCTGCTGGAGCCGGGCGTGCCCAACGTCAAGGTGACGCTGGAGCAGTACTGGTGGAACCCCAACGCCCGCGGCACGGGCCGTGGCGCCTGGCAGCTGGTTGAGCGCACCCGCAAGTTCAACGAGATCACCCAGGAATGGGAGTGGGCGCCCAAGCAGCACATGACCCGCATCACCAACAAGGCGGGCCAGTACGTGTTCGCCGGCCTGCCCACCTACGTCCCCGACCCGTTGGACGACGACCTGGACAAGATGGATGACGACAAGGAGAAGTACCTGGCCGGCTACCGCCTGCGCATCGACCGCGGCAACCTGCTGACGCTGGGCACCAACTGGGGCTTCACCTACCGCAACCAGACCGATGCCATCACCGACCCGGCCGACGAGCAGGATTCCGACCTGCTGAGCACCGTCATGAACGGCCCGCTGGACGGCTCGTCGACCGATCCGACCACCGGCGCTTTGCTCACGGTGCCCGTGTACTACATGAACGCGCCCACCGACGGGCTGCGCCCCAACACCGAGATGGGCATCGGCACGGACTCCATGATCGTCCTGGCCGGCGCGCCCACCGAGGAGACCATGGCCGAGAACACGGTGATGGTGAAGCTGACCAACGGCACGAGCTACCTGTACGACCTGACCAACGCCCAGCGCTTCGAGAACTGGGACACGGGCCTGGTGGCGGTGCCCGAGGGCGCCATCTCCGGCGTGCTGTGGGAGGACGCCGACTACGACGGCATCCGCGACATCAAGGACGACCCGGCCGACGGCTCCGGCGCGGGCGACGGTTCCGGCGACGCCACCGACCCCGATGCCGGCGACGGCGAGGGCGACGGCGACGACGAGACGTTCGACCCGGACAACCCGGGCGAGGTGGAGAAGCCCGAGCAGCCCGAGGAGGTCAAGTACGACAAGCCCATGCCGGGCGAGAAGGTCGTCCTGACCCAGTGGTACTGGGATCCGGCGGCCGTGGACGAGAACGGCCGCGTGGGCGCCTGGGTGCAGAACCTGACGTTCGGGTCCGACCTGCGCACGTCGCACGTGGCCGGCACGGTGCCCGTCACCGTGGACAACCCGGACTACCCGGGCACCGGCAGCGAGGCCGTGGCCCCCGAGGAGAAGATCACCGTCAACCTTGAGATGCGCGTGCCCAACGTGACGGGCGGCGTGTCCAAGGCCGTGACCGAGTGGAAGGCCGGCCTGGACGGCACCGTGGACGTGGACAAGCTCCGCGCCCTGATCGAGGCCGCCCTCAACCCGGCCGACTGGGACGCCCTCACCGATGGCGCCTTCGACGCCGACGCCTGGGCCAACCTGGGTGACGGCGAGGTGGGCGTGTACACCGACGAGAACGGCGAGTACCTGTTCGACAACCTGCCCACTGCCTACACCGACGCCTCCGGCGCCCACTACCTGGCCTCCTACCGCGTCAAGCTGTACGAGACCCACGTGGACTGGAACGGCACGGGCGAGGGCGGCACGGGCAACCCCGATGACGACAACTACTGGCTGCTGACCAAGAGTCACATCGGCGACGACCTGACCATCGACTCCGACGTCCTGTCGACCGACACGCTGGCCATCGAGGACCGCGACGACGTGGACGCGACCGACCGTGACAAGTACACCCGCATCAACGACGGCCAGATCATCCTGGCGGACACCGTCAGCACGATCGACCGTACCCACGAGGCGCACGTCAACGTGCCCGGCTACGGCCTGTCCAGCGGCACGGCCGCCATCTACGACTGGCTCACCATCCGCAAGGACGGCGACGACGTCGAGCTGCGCCAGGTGGAGGATGAGGACGGCACCACGTCCGAGCTCATCGTCTTCCGCGGCGGCGACGCCGGCCAGCTGCCCGCCCCGCGCCGCGACATCTCGGGCGTGGTGTGGAACGACGTCAACTCCAACGGCATCCAGGACGCGGGCGAGCCCGGCTACGCCAGCACGCTCGTCCAGCTGGAGCTGCTGCGCTACGTGCCCGACGAGGACGCCGCCGACGGCTGGAGCCCCGACCCCAGCTGGACGCCGCGTCTGGAGTACCCGGGCAAGGGCGGCTGGTTCTGCTTCGAGGACCTGCCCTCCCAGCGTCGCGAGGAGGACGGCACCACCACGGTGTTCGCCTACCGCGTGTGGGTGAAGGCCGCGCCGGACGTGCGCTACACGCTGTTCATCGCCAAGTACCAGCAGGGCGATGACTACATGGTGGACTCCGACCTGCGCTACGAGGACTCCTACCTCATGAACCTGGACGTGGACGAGTACGACGTGCTGCTCGACCGCCGCGTGCCCGACTCCTTCGCGGACAACGTGGTGGCGGCCGCCCCGTCCAACAACCCCAACCAGGGCGACGGCGTGGGTTCGCGCGTGGCCAACACGGTGCGCCGCGCCATGCGCTCGGCGCGTGCCGCCAGCCCGTTCAGCTACAACTACGACCTGGCCATGTCGTCGAGCCGCGAGGACAACGACGCGGGCCTGGAGATTCCGCCGTCCGCCGACATCGCCGGCTACGTGTGGAACGACCAGGACTACGACGGCATGCTCGGCGATGACGAGGAGCGCTTCGAGGGCAAGACCGTCATCCTGCACCGCTGGTACTACGATCCCGACGACGGCACGTGGAAGTCGCCGGGCGAGGACGCGGTGCGCACGGTGGAGACCGACGCCGACGGCCACTTCCTGTTCGCCCAGATGCCCGTGTCCATGCGCATGGAGCAGGACAGCGAGCGCTGGTACCTGCAGGGTTACACGCTGGAGATCGACGGCCGCGAGAACGAGCCCACGGGTGTGGGTGGCCGCCCCGTCACGCTGTGGCAGCAGACGAGCGACCCCGACGACCCGAGCATCGACGACGAGGTCAACTCCAAGGCGGTGCGCCCGGTGAACGTGCCGGCGTCTGACGCGGCCCTGTACGACCTGGACGACAACTACCCGATCACCTACAACCTGTCCGTGGACGCCAACGCGCCCGTCATCGACGGCCGCCTGGTGCTGTGCAACCCCGCCGTGCCCGACAGCGGCACCGAGGAGGAGTACATCGTCCGCGGCTACGACATCACGGCCCCGGCCGACCGCACCACCATGAACGCCGGCTTCGGCAACTTCCAGACCACCACCCTGCGCGGCGTGGTGTGGAACGACGTCAACTACAACGGCATCCGCGAGTACTGGGCGGATCGCGTGGACGGCGACTACGACGAGGACTTCGACGACGAGGACATCGACACCCCCATCGTGGTGGGCGAGGCCGGCCTGGCCGGCATCGAGATGCGCCTGACGCGCTGGCTGATGATCAACGGCACGTGGCAGCAGGACGACAACTTCGCCGACTCCTTCGCCGACGAGATGGCCAACAGCGTGGGCACGGACGCCGAGATGTACGCCAAGCCCGGCGACCCGGCGGTGTACGCCAAGACCGGCGCCGACGGCGTGTACGAGTTCAACGACCTGCCCGGCTTCGTGCCCAAGGGCACCGGCGCCGACAAGGACGAGTTCTACCTGGCGGCCTACCATATGGAGGTGGTGCGCGACGCCACCACGTCGGCGAGCGTGGTCACGCGCTTCCACGTGGAGGACGCCACCATCCGCACCGACTCCGACCTGCACACGGCCGATGACGACATCGTCACGGGCAGCTCGACCAACTACCACCTGTTCGAGACGTATCCCATCGTCCAGCCTGACGGCACCGAGACCGGCTACCGCAGCGAGGGCCTGATCATCGTGGCCAAGCCGCGCAGCGACCAGCGCGCCTCGCAGTACAAGGTGGAGGCCAACGGCGGCGAGTACGACCCGCTCGACCCGATGCTGGAGTACCGCGGCGGCGACGCCGGCTTCAAGGTGCCCTCGCCCGTGGAGATCGCCGGCACGGTGTGGATCGATGCCAACGGCGACGGCGAGTACGATCCGTCGGCCGGTCCTGACGGCAGCCCCATCGTCAAACCCGACGGCACCGTGGTGTACCCCGAGAAGGGCATGCCCGGCGTCAAGGTGGAGCTGCGCCGCTACTGGTACGACGTGGAGAACCGCGTGTGGGTGTTCGACGAGCGCCTGGCGCCCGCCACCGGCGGCGTGGCCACTACGGTCACCGACGAGTGGGGCGACTGGATCTTCGAGAACCTGCCGGCCTTCGAGGTGCTCAACGCCGAGAGCGGCCTGCTGCCCGACGGCGAGGACTCCCGTCCCGTGGTGTTCGGCTACCGCGTGAACATCCCGTCCATCCCCGACGGCTACGCGGTCACCGACCTCAACGCCATCGACGACGACACCTACGATTCCGACCTCGATGAGAACACCACCCGCATCCTGCCCGACGACCCGCAGAACGGCCTGTTCGTTCCCATGCGCGAGGCCGAGCCCGACGAGGACCTGGCCACGCTCATCAAGGGCCCCGAGGACAGCGAGTGGGAGAACCCCGACCATGTGGGCCTGTGGTCCCAGGCTAACGTGGACAGCAGCTACAACAACGACGCCGGCCTGGTGCCCTACTCGGGTGCGGTCATCGCCGGCCGCGTGTGGGACGACGCCAACCTGGACGGCATCCAGGGCGACGACGAGGTGCCCCTGCCCATCGGCACGGTGTACCTGGAGCGCATGCTGGTGCCCGAGGACGAGTCGCCCATCTCGCCTGAGAACATGGCCCTGCTGGGCTGGACCATCACCGACGGCGCCGCCGGATCCAACCTGGACGGCGTGACGGGCGAGCCGCTCGTCAAGGCCGACCGCGTGCCCCCGACGGGCCGCAGCGGCCGCATGTCCGTGGCGGCGCTGCTGAGCGCGGTGGCCGCGCTGGCCGACGAGGGCGGCGAGGGCGAGACGGGCACGGAGCCGGTGGAGCCGGGTACGGATCCGACCGAGCCGACGGATCCGACCGAGCCGACCGAGCCTGGCACCGACCCGACGGATCCGGACAACCCGGGCACCGATCCGGTCGACCCGGACAACCCGGGTACCGATCCCGAGGATCCGGACAATCCCGGCACCGACCCGGACGACCCGGATAATCCCGGCACCGACCCGGACAACCCGGGTACTGATCCGGACGATCCCACCGTGCCCGATACCCCGGGCACCGAGCAGGGCGTGCGCCCGTACGACCCGACCACCGACGACTACGACGGCGACAAGGGCGACTGGGTCACCATCGCCCAGCACGCCGTGGCAGCCGATGGCCGCTACGAGTTCGCCAACCTGGCGCTGGTGGACGACGAGGGTCACTCCTATCGTTACCGCCTGCGCTACGAGAAGCCCGACGGCACGTTCTACGCGCCGCTGGACCTGGGCGGCAACGACGACGTGGACAACGACTGGTTCCCCATCGAGGAGCGCGAGAACCCGACGGTCGACCTGTCGCCGCTGTGGGGTGCCACGCAGGCCTACGACGTGGTGAAGCCGCTGTTCGGCAACACCGTCAACGCCTATGGCCAGCTGTGGCAGGCGCACCGTCCCATCAACCACCGTGACGAGGTGGACGAGGACGGCAACCCGGTGGGCAGCTCGGTCGACATGGGCTTCACCTACCCGCCGACGGTGACCATCGCCGGCGTGGTGTGGAACGACGCCAACCACGACGACCTGCGCAACTACGAGCTCAAGGAGATCCCCGCCGGCCCCGACGCCGCCGAGGACGCCGAGCCCGCGTACGAGCGCGCCTACACCGAGGACGGCATCGAGGACGTGTACGTCGAGCTGCGGCGCTACTACTTCCTGCCTGACGAGTTCACCGAGTTCGAGGCTGACGAGCCTGAGCAGCCCGATACCCCGGAGAACCCGGACGACCCCGACCACCCCGAGAACCCGGACGACCCGACCGACCCCGACGAGGGCGACGACGGCTCCGGCGACGAGGGCGAGGGCGGCGAGCCGACCGATCCCACGGATCCGACTGACCCGACCGACCCGACCGACCCCGACGAGGGCGACGGCGGCGAGGAAGGCACCGATCCGACCGATCCGGATGCCGGCGAGGATGCTGGCGACGAGGGCGACGATTCGGCGACCGACCCCGACCAGGGCGACGACCCGGCAGAGCCCGCGATGATCCAGCTGCTGTCGCTGGAGATGGCGGTCGAGGCCGTGGCGTCCACCGTGGACGGATCCGCCGGCGTGACCGACGACGACGCCGTGGTGACCGCGGACGTCGATCCGAACCTGGACAACTACGATATGAGCAAGGGCCGCTGGGTGTACGACGAGGGCTTCAACGTCACGGGCCCGCAGTCCGGCGTGCCGTGCGACTACACCGATGAGAACGGCGACTGGGCGTTCGAGGGGCTGCCCACCACGGGCGTCGTCACCATCGACGGCGAGGCCCATCGCGTGGTCTACGGCTACCGCGTCAACGTGCCGGTGCTGCCCGAGGACTACGAGGTGGCCATGCTCCGCGTCGGCAGCGACCGCACGGTCGACTCCAGCCTGGACGAGTCAAACACCCGCCTTGTGCCCGACATGGCCGAGGGCGGCGCCTGCGGGCTGATCGTCCCCTCTCAGGGGTCCAACGGCACCGAGGACAAGCTCTCGCTGGTCAAGGACGGCCCCGGCGGCGTGCCCCGCTCGCTGGCCGTGGGCTACGACAGCCTGCGCAACGACACGGGCCTCGTGCCCTACCAGAACGCCGTCATCGCCGGCGTGGTGTGGAACGACGCCGACCGCGACGGCCTGCGCCAGGAGGGCGATGAGGTGCTGCCCGGCATGACCGTCCGCCTGGAGCGCAAGCTGGTGGACGACGAGCCGGCCGACGTGGCCGACGGCCGCGGCCAGTACCTGACCGACGGCGCGGCGGGCAGCGACCTGACCACCCCCGGCGCCCCGATGAAGGCGGCGGAGCGCGGCCAGGTGCGCGTCCCGGTGAAGGGCTACCAGCCCACCCCGTCGGTGCCCGAGGAGCCGGATACGCCGGATACGCCGGATACGCCGGACGTGCCCGACACGCCGACCGACCCGACCGACCCGACGGATCCGACCGACCCGACCGACCCGACCGACCCGACGGATCCCGCGGATCCGACCGACCCGACTGACCCCGGCACGGGCGAGGATCCCGACCCCGAGAACCCGGTTGACCCGGACGAGGGCGAGGGCACCGACCCGACCGATCCCGATGAGGGCGACGACCCCGCCCTGGCCAGCCTCGATCCGGCTGACCAGGTGATGGCCCTGGCCGACCTCACCGTCCAGGCCGCGGCCCAGACGGTGGCCGATGCCGTGACGTCGCCGCTGTCCGCCCTGGCCGCCTCCGCGGCCACGGCCGGCCAGACGGTGGCCAACGGCGCGGCGTCGGTGGATTCCGCCGTCGACGACGCGACCAAGGGCGACGAGGACGAGGCGGACAAGGACGACGCCACGCCGTCCAAGCCCGTCAAGCCCGAGGCCAAGCCCTACGAGACCTACGGCCTGAGCGCCTCCGAGCTGGCCAACGCGGCCATGCCCAAGCGCAACGAGTGGGCCCAGGTGGCCAGCAAGCAGACCGACGCCAACGGCGCCTACCGCTTCGCCGACCTGCCGATGGAGGACGAGTACGGCCGCGCCTACATCTACCGCGTGGTCATGGACAAGCCGGCCGATGCCGACTACGTGCCCCTGCACGTGGGCACCGACGACAACGTCGACAACGACTGGGGTCCGTCGTCCGACAACGAGGCCAAGGGCGTCACCGATGCGCTCAAGGTGTCCAGCCTGCGCGAGGTGGCCAAGTACGTCGCCGGCACGGTGAACCGTCCCGAGGCGTCGGCCGTGGTGTCGACCGAGCCGACCGTCGAGAGCGCGGAAGGCGACGTCGTCGCCCTGGCGGATGCCCTGCCGGCCGCCGGTGCCACCCAGGGCTCCGCGGCGGCCACCGGTTCCGGAGCCACCGCCGCGGCCGCGGCCCACGTGAACGCCTACGGCCAGTCGTGGCGCATGCACGAGCCCGAGAACTGGACCGACGAGGAGCTGCGCTCCGTCGACCTGGGCCTGGCCTACGACAACGGCGACCCGCTGCGCCCGTGGCGCCTGGGCCTGCCCCAGACCGGCGACAGCTTCCTGCTGCTGGCTCTGCTGGCCCTGGCCCTGTTGGCGCTCGACGTGGCCCTCATGAGCCGCCGTCGCCGCCGCGAGGCCGAGCTGGCCGAGCTCGACTAACCGCACGGGCCCGCTGCCTTTTGGCGGCGGGCCCGCCCGTTACCACACCCTCAGGGGCCGGGTTATCACCCGGCCCCTTTCTTTCGACCCCCCGTTCCCCCCGTTCCCCCCGTTCCCCCCGTTCCCCCCGTTCCCCCCGTTCCCCCCGTTCCCCCCGTTCCC
>JAAWAY010000193.1 GCA_022792415.1 Eggerthellaceae bacterium
CTCGACGGCAAGTGCGACCACATCCCCGAGCAGTGCTTCGCCAACAAGGGGCCCATCGAGGACGTGTACGCGGCCTACGACGCGATGCAGAAGGATGAGTAATAATGACGACCCTTCGCTGCACGGTGGCCACCCCCACCCGCGAGCTGTTCTCCGGTGAGATCTGCTACGCGTCGGTCCCCGGCGCGGAAGGCAGCTTCGGCGTCCTGCCCGGCCACGAGATGCTCGTGTCCGCCGACAAGCAGGGCGTCCTCACCCTGTGGCTGGACGAGGCGGGCAATGACCGCCGCCAGTTCCTGCTCTACGAGGGCGCGGCCCAGGTGTACCAGGACACGCTCACGGTGCTCGGCCGCTTCGGCACCGACCTCGACACGCTCGACGTGGAAGAGGTCAAGGAGAAGGCCGAGGCCCTGGCGCAGCAGATCGAGGATCTGGAGAAGCAGGACACCGAGCACGCCCGCGTGGCGCTCGACAACTGCCGTACCCACATGGCCTGGTACGATCTGCAGCTCAAGGTGGCGAACGAGGCCGCCAAGTAACCTCTTTTCCGAAAGAGCCTGTTTGAGGGGAGGGTCCGAAAGGGCCCTCCCCTTGAGTTTGGGGGAGGGTTCCGGGGGCGGGCCGGCATCCCGGCGTATGCGAACACCATCTCGCTCTTTTTTGAGCGCATGAGCTAGCGAAGCGCACGAGGAGGGGCGGGCCAAGGGCCCGTCCCTCCGAGCAGCGAAGCGATAGCCGGGATGCCGGCCCGCCCCCGGAACCCGCCGGCATCCTGTCGCCTATAATCAAGAGCAGGCTGCTTGTGAGAGGAGGGCCGCATGGCGGGGAGGTACGTCATCGCGCTGGATCAGGGAACGACGTCGTCGCGGGCGATGCTCGTCGACGCCGAGGGGCGCATCCGCGGGTGCGTGCAGCGGCCGTTCCCGCAGATCTACCCCCATCCCGGATGGGTGGAGCACGACCCCGCCGACCTGCTCTCGTCGCAGTTGGGCGCGCTCACGGAGCTGCTGCTCTCGCAGAACGTCGATCCGGCAGACGTCGACTCCATCGGCATCACGAACCAGCGCGAGACCACGCTCGTGTGGGACCGCGAGACAGGCGAGCCGGTGGGCAACGCCATCGTCTGGCAGTGCCGGCGCACGGCGCCCCTCGTCGAGCGCGTGTGCGGGGATCCGACGGTGGCCGAGGCTATCCGCGCCAAGACGGGGCTCATCCCCGACCCGTACTTCTCGGCCAGCAAGATCGCGTGGATCCTCGATTGGATCCCCGGCGCGCGCGAGCGGGCCGAGCGCGGCGAGCTGGCCTTCGGCACCGTGGACAGCTGGCTCATCTGGAAGCTCACCTACGGCGCCGTGCACGCCACCGACATGACCAACGCCAGCCGCACGATGCTCTACGACATCCATGGGCTGCGGTGGGACCCGTGGCTGCTCGACCAGTTCGGCATCCCCGCGTCGATGATGCCCGACGTGCGCCCCTCGGCCGCCGACTACGGCGTGACGGCCAACCCAGGCCTGGCGCAGGGCATCCCCATCCGCGGCGTGGCCGGCGACCAGCAGGCGGCCCTGTTCGGCCAGCGCTGCTGGGAGGCGGGCGACGCGAAGAGCACCTACGGCACGGGCTGCTTCCTGCTCATGAACACGGGGCACGCGGCCTGCGACAGCGCCCATGGCCTGCTGACCACCATCGCCGCGTCCGCGCCTCAGATGGAGGGCGTCGACTACGCGCTGGAGGGCAGCGTGTTCATGGCCGGCGCGCTCATGCAGTGGCTGCGTGACGAGATGGGGCTTCTTGACGACGTGGCCGACTCCGACGCCCTCGCGCGCAGCGTCCCGGACACCGAGGGCGTCTACGTGGTGCCCGCGTTCACCGGGCTGGGCGCTCCCTGGTGGGACGCGGACGCGCGCGGGGCCATCTACGGCCTCACGCGCGGCGCGGGGCGGGCGCACGTGGTGCGCGCGGCGCTGGAGGCGCTGGCCTACCAGGCATACGACCTGGTGGAGGCCATGGAGGAGGACGCGGGCGTGTCGATGACGTCGCTGCGGGTGGACGGCGGCGCCTCGCGCAACGACTTCCTCATGCAGTTCCAGGCCGATCTGCTGGGCCGTCCGGTGCGCCGCCCCCGCGACGCGGAGGCCACGGCGCTCGGCGCGGCCTACCTGGCGGGGCTGGCCACCGGGTTCTGGCCCGACCTGGACGCCGTACGCGCGCTGCCCGCGTGTGTGGAGGACTTCACGCCGCAGGAGGGCTTCGCCCGCGACGCGCTGCTGGCCGGCTGGCGCGATGCCGTGGCGCGCACCCGCACGGCGTAGGGAACGCGGCCGGGGCGCTTTGCGTGGCGGCGCGCTTCCTGCCGTTTACAACGGCCGTGCCCTGTGGGAAGATGGTCGCATGGCCCCCGATCTGCGCGCCCGTTCCCGAAGGCGGGAAGCGCGCAGGGCGATACGCCTCGGGAAATGCGGGTGGGAATCCCGCGCTCTGCCAGGAACCGTAAGGATCCGCCGCACCGCGGTGCGCGGGCCGGCCGGGCACGGCGCGTCCTCGGGACACGTCGCCGGCGCGGCCCGGCGGACGAAGTCGGAATGCCGAATCACGGACAGGGGCCCTGGAAGGAGTCATCCGTGTCTAGCCGCCCGCCCGCGCACGCCGCGGGCCGTCCTTCGCGCCCGCTGCCCTGACGGCGCGCCCGCCCATCCTATGAGCATCCTGCCTGAACAGGGCCGCGTCGCCTTCGCGGCGCTGCACCCCGCCGTCACCTTCGCGTTCTTCGCGGGGGCCATCGTGCTGTGCATGTGCTTCTCCAACCCCGCCTTCCAGGCGCTGTCCATCGTGTGCGCCGCGGCGCTCTACCTCACGCTGCGCGGCCGTCGCGCGTTGCCGTTCATCGGGGGGCTGGGCGTGGCCCTCGTCGTCATCGCCCTGGTCAACCCGCTGTTCGCCACGCAGGGCGACACGGTGCTGTTCACCTGGTGGGGAGGGCGCCCCTACACGCTGGAGGCGCTGGCGCTCGGCGCGTCCACCGGTGCCATGCTCGTGGCCATGATGCTGTGGTTCGCGTCGTATCACCTGGTCATGACGGCAGACAAGTTCACGTACCTGTTCGGCGGGGTCATCCCGGCGCTGTCGATGGTGCTCACCATGGTGCTGCGCCTCGTGCCCGGCTACCGCCGTCGCGCCGACGCGCTCCTGACGGCCCGCGCCTGCATCGGCAAGGGGCCGGCCGAGGGGGCGGGCCTGGTCGAGCGCGCGCGGGCCGCCGCCGCGGCGCTCGCCGCGCTGTCGGCGACGGCGCTGGAGGACGCCATCATCACGGCCGACTCCATGCGCGCCCGCGGCTACGGGCTGGCGGGGCGCACCCGCTACGCGCTGTTTCGCTGGGACGGCCGCGACGTCGCGACGGCGGCGGTCATGGCGGCGCTGCTGGTCGGCGCCGTGGCCGCGCTCGTGGCGGGCGGCACGGCCGTGACGTTCTTCCCGACCATCTCGCTGCCGCCGCTGACGCCCGCGGGCGTGCTCGGCGGCGTGTGCTATGGGGCCTTCCTGGCCCTTCCGACCGCCTACAACCTGGGAGAGAGGGCGCTATGGCTCTGTTCGCTGTCGAAGATCTGAGCTTTCGCTACCCGGGCGCGAGCCGCGACGCGCTCAACCACGTCACCCTGGAGGTGCGCGCCGGCGAGCTGATGACGTTGTGCGGCCAGAGCGGCTGCGGGAAGACGACGCTGCTGCGCCACCTCAAGCCGGTGCTCGCCCCGCACGGCGTGCGCTCGGGGCGCGTGCTGCTGGACGGCGTGCCCGTGGACGAGGTGCCCGAGCGCGAGCAGGTGGCGCGCATCGGGTTCGTCATGCAGAACCCCGACGCCCAGGTGGTCACGGACAAGGTGTGGCACGAGCTGGCCTTCGGGCTGGAGAACCTGGGCTGCGACGAGCGGACCATGCGCGTGCGCGTGGCCGAGATGGCCAGCTACTTCGGCATCCAGAACTGGTTCCGCAAGGACGTGCGCGACCTGTCCGGCGGCCAGCGGCAGCTCCTCAACCTGGCGTCGGTCATGGCCCTGCAGCCCGACGTGCTCATCTTGGACGAGCCCACCAGTCAGCTCGACCCCATCGCGGCGAGCGACTTCCTGGCCACGGTGCGCAAGATCAACCGCGAGCTGGGCACCACCGTCATCATCACCGAGCACCGGCTGGAGGACGTGTACGCGTCATCGGACGTGGTGGCGGTGATGGAGGAGGGGCGCCTGGCGCTGGCGGGCACCCCGCGCGAGGTGGGGGAGCGCCTGCGCGCGGAGGGCAGCGCGCTCGTGGGCGCCCTGCCCGCGCCGCTGCGCATCTGCTACGGCGTGCGCGACGCCCGCGCCGGCGGCTGCCCGGGAGGCGGCCCCTCTGGCGATGCGGCCGGGGCGGGCGCGGGGGACGCGTCGGTCGTGCCTGCGGGGGGACGGGACGCGTGGGGTGCCGACGATCCCGCCGGCCCCGCGCCGCTCACCGTGCGCGAGGGGCGCGCGTGGCTCGCAGGCGAGGTGGCGGCCCATCCCCCCGCCGTGCGCGCGCTGCCGGACGGCGCGGCGCTCGACGAGGACGGGCACCCCGCGGCGGCCGAGCTCGAGGGCGTGTGGTTCCGCTACGACCGCGACGCGCCCGACGTGCTGCGCGGCACCACGCTGCGCGTGCCGGAGGAGTCGCTGTTCGCCGTGGTGGGCGGCAACGGCACGGGCAAGTCCACCATGCTGCGCGTCCTGTGCGGCACGCTGCGCCCCTATCGCGGCACGGTGCGCGTGTTGGGTAAGCCGCTCGGCGCGTGGCGGCGCGGCGAGCTGTTCCGCGGCGGGGTGGCGATGCTGCCGCAGGACCCGCAGAACCTCATGGTCAAGAAGACCGTCCGGGCCGACCTGGAGGAGATGCTCGACGATCACGGGCTCTCGGCGGCCCAGCGCGAGGCCGCGGTGGCGCAGGCGGCCGCGACGGCGGACGTGGGCGCGCTCCTGGACGCGCACCCGCTCGACCTGTCGGGCGGCGAGCTGCAGCGCGCGGCGCTGGCGAAGGTGCTTTTGTGCGAGCCGCGCCTGCTCTTGCTCGACGAGCCCACCAAGGGGCTCGACGCGGCGTTCAAGGCCAAGCTGGCGCGCGTGCTGCGCGACCTGGCGGCGTCAGGCGTCACCGTGCTCATGGTGTCTCACGACGTGGAGTTCTGCGCCGCCCACGCCGACGCCGTGGCTCTGTTCTTCGACGGGGGCGTGGCCGCCGCCAACACCCCGCGGCGCTTCTTCGCGTCCAACAGCTTCTACACCACCGCGGCCAACCGCATGAGCCGCGGCGTGTTCGCCAACGCCGTCACCGACGAGGATGTGATCGCCCTATGCACGCAGAAGTAGAGCAGACGCGCCGCCGCGGCCGCCTCAAGACCGCGCTCACCGTGCTGGTGGCGGTGGTGCTGACGCCGCTGACCATCTGGCTGGGAACGAAGGTGCCCGGCAACGGCTACTACCTGTCGGGCACGCTCATCGTGGCGTACTCCATCGTGCCGTTCCTCGTGTCGTTCGAGGGGCGCCGCCCCCAGGCGCGTGAGCTGGCGGTGCTGGCGGTGATGGCGGCGCTCGCCGTGGCGTCGCGCGCCGTGTTCATCTGGGTGCCGCACTTCAAGCCCATGGCCGCCATCGTCATGGTGGCCGGCATGGCCTTCGGGCCGCAGGCGGGGTTCCTCGTGGGCACCGTGTCGGTGCTGGCCAGCAACTTCATCTTCGGGCAGGGGCCGTGGACCCCCTGGCAGATGCTCGCCTTCGGCGTGGCCGGCCTCATCGGCGGGGCGCTCACGGGCACCGGCCTGTTTCCGCGCCAGGGCCTGAGCTGGCCGCGCCGCGTGGCGCTGGCCGCGGTGGGGTTCTTGACCATCCTGTGCGTGTCGGGCCCCATCCTGGACACGTCGACGCTGTTCACGATGATGGCCTTCCTGACGCCGGGGTCGGCGGTCGCCATCTACCTGGCCGGCGCGCCCATCAACGCCATCCACGGGTCGGCTGTGGCGCTGACGCTGCTGCTGGTGGCCAACCCGCTGCTCGACCAGCTGGCCCGCGTCCGCGACAAGTACGGCGTCCTCGCGGGCGGGGGAGGGAAGGGGTAGGGAAGACTCGCGCGGCTGGCCGGCTGGCACGGAGCGCGATCCCCGGCCGGCTTGCGGGAGACACTCCCCGGTCGACTGGCACGAAGAGACCCCTTCCATGGCAGCTAGCACGAAATCGCGAACTTTCACACCGCAGATGCCCCCTTTGGCGCGCCTTATCTATCCTTATCTAAGGATATACTTTCATTTTCCCTGGTCAGGACTATTCCGTGGGAAGGATCTATCTTGAAGTCGGTCAGGAAAGGGGGCGGAGAGGTGTGAAAGTTCGCGATTTCATGCTGCCAGGTGTGAAAGTTCGCGATTTCGTGCTGACAGCTGCGGCACATCCCGGCATCAGGTGAGGGGGAGGGCCGTGAAACACCGCGAAGCGCTCCGTGAGCTGTCGCTCGCTCTCGGGGAAGCGGCGGCCCCGGCGCGCTCCGTGGGCCTTCTGGCCCGGCCGTCGATCTCCCGACCTGCGGCTTGCCTCGTGACCCCCGGATCCCCCCCGAACCCTCTGACCGCCGACCGCCCGACACGAAGAAGGCGGCCCCGGCGCTCTGGCCGCGACCGCCTTCCCGCGGCTAGCAGCCGCGTCTAAGGCTATTTCGCGCTTCGCTGATCGCCCACGGCGGCCAGCGCCCGCGCCCCTACTCAGGCCACGCCGCGTAGGCCTCGCGCGACTTCACGTACAGCTCGCGCCGCGCCGCCGGCGTCAGGGCGCGCTTGTCGTCGAGGTGCAGGTAGACCGGCTTGCCCGGCGTGGTGCAGTACCGCTCGACGAAGCGGTCCACCGCGGCGATGAGCTCGTCCTCTGTCAGCTCGGCCGCGTTGGGGGCGATGCGCGGGGACAGCATGATCTTGTCGCCCCACTCCTGCCACAGCGCGTCGATGTCGTTCATCGACTGGGGCATCCAGGCGTCCCAGCCCGCGGCCACGATGTTGCCGATCTGCTGGGCGCCGTGGTTGCCGCAGCTGTGGAACTCGGCGAACAGCCCCAGGTCGTGAGCGTGGTCGGTGACCTTTCGCATGGCGGGGACGAGCACCTCCTCGGCCACGGACGCGCTGAACAGCGGGGCCTGCTGGGAGCCCCAGTCGTCGTGGATGAAGATGCCGTCAACGTGGTCGTAGTGCTTCACGAAATGGTCGATGATGTCGATGTAGGTGTCGGAGATGGCGTCCATCAGCTCGACGAGGGCGTCGCGCTGATCCTCGTCGAGCAGCGCCATGGCCGCGTTCTCGAAGCCCATGAACGAGATGAGCCGCTCGAACCACCCGGTGAAGATCCAGGGGAGGATGACCTTGTCGTCGCGGATGAGACCGCGGTTGTGCTCGGCCGATCCCTCCCAGTCCCACGCGCCCACGTCGGGGAACGTGATGACCTCGCGCCAGTCGTTGACGTCCTCGAGCGGCGGCTCCACGTCCGGGTTCTCCATCGACCCGCGGGCGGTGGGCTCGTAGACCCACTCGATGCCGAACATGTCCGGCCCGCCGGCATCGGTGACGGGGTCGAACGCCCCGTTCTCGACGACGAAGCCGCGTGCGATGTTGTCGGGGATCACGCTGGGGTAGAACTTCTGGACCTCGTTGCCGGTCAGCACCCACGTCGGGTGGCCCGCGAGCATGCCCAGGTGGGCCTCGCGCTCGCTCACCGGGTAGGAGAACACCTCGAACTCAGGTTCCTTGGCCGTGGCGGGGATGGTCTCGACCACCTCGAGCTCGGCCTCGTCAAAGGGGATGCCCATGTTGCCTCCTTAGCGGATGGGGGTTATGCGCACACGAGCTCGACCGCCCGCACGGCGGCGGCCCCGGCGTCCTCGGTGTACGCGTCGGCGCCGATCTGGTCGGCGTAGGCCTGGGTGACGGGCGCTCCGCCCACCATGACCTTCACCTGGTCGCGCAGGCCTGCCTCCTCGATGGCCCTCACGGTCGCCTGCATCTCGGGCATGGTGGTCGTCAGAAGCGACGAGCAGCACACCAGGTCGGTGTCGGGGTTCTCCTGGATGAACTCGACGAACCGCTCGGGCGCCACGTCCACCCCCAGGTCCTCCACCTGAAATCCCTTGGCCTCGATCATCATGCGTACGAGGTTCTTGCCGATGTCGTGCATGTCGCCCTTGACCGTGCCGATGACGGCCTTGCCCACGGGCTCGGCGCTCTCGCCGACCAGGTGCGGCTTGAGCACCTCGGTCCCGGCCGACATGGCGCGGGCGGCCACCAGCATCTCGGGCACGAACGCCTCGCCGGCGCTGAAGCGCTCGCCGATGACGTCCATGGCCGGCACGAGGCCGTCGTTCAAGATGACGGCGGGGTCCATGCCCTCATCAAGTGCCTGCTGCACGAGCGGCCCCACCTCCTTGCGCTTGCCGCGCATCACGGCGCTGGTGATGTCCTCGAGTATCGCCATGCTCTCCTCCTCACAACGCAGGTATATAGGTAGGCCGCGGTCGGGGCGGCCTGTGAAGCCGTGGTCTCGCGCGAATCCCGCGCCGCCGCGCTAGCGGCCGTAGAACTCGTCGACGGCGGCGAAGAACGCGCGGATGTTGTCGTACGGGGTGAGCGGCGGGATGTCGCAGCCCGACGAGATGACGAAGTTCGGATGGCCCGCGCACGCCCCGAGCACCGCCAGCGTGCGCTCGCGGACGCTCTCCGGCGTGCCGTTGCGCAGCTCGCCGGCCGGGTCCACGTTGCCCATGACCAGGGCGTCCGACGGCATGAGGGGCAGGATGTCGGCCATGTCGACGGCGTTGCCGAAGTGAAACGCCTGGGCACCCGTGCCGACGACCGCCTCGGCCGCCTTCACGACGCTCGGCCCGCAGTTATGGTACACGACGAGGAAGCCGTCGTCCTGCACGGCGTCCACGATCCGCCTCACGTAGGGCGTCGAGAACTCGCCCAGCAGGTCGGGGGGCAGAAGCCCCGCCAGCGGCTCGGCGACGACCAGGCCGTCAGCGCCCGCCTCCTTGAAGGCCCGCGCGTACTCGGTGAGGAACGCGGTGGCTCGCTCGAGCACGCTGTGCACCAGGTCGGGCTCCTCGTAGCACAGCACCATGACCTCGTTCACGTCCATGAGGCGCCCGGCGAGCGAGAAGGGGCCGATCATGCCGGCGAGAACGGGGCGGTCGTCGATCTCGGGCGCGACGCGGCGGATGGCCTCCAGGTACAGCCCGGTGCGCCCGGCGCCCACCTCCGGGACGGCCACCTCGCCGAGGTCGGTATCCTCGTCGATGAGCGCGCCCACCACCGTGGGCACCTCCTCGTCGCTCACCACGATGCGGCTGCCGAACGCCTCGGCCTCCACCGACAGGTCCATGAACGACACGGACGCGGCGGTGGGGAAGGCGCGCGCGATGTGCCTCATCGCGTCGGCCTGCCGCTCCGCCGAGCCGATGAGCTCGCGCACCGTGATGCCCATCTCCTGGATGGCGGGAAACGACAGGATGGGAAGCGCCTGCTTGGCGGGGGAGGCGATGACCGCCTCGCGCCATGATCTCATGTCCATGAAGCCCCCTCTCATGCGCTGCGGGAACAACGCCCGCGGACGACGGCCGCCGGTCTCGACCCGACGCGGCGGCGCGTACGGGCGGTGGCGGCCGGGGAGCCCATGATCACGGCGCCCTCCTAATCCCCACTATAGGGCGCTGGCGGCATCGGGTAAAATGCCAATCGTGAACACGGTTATGAGCTGAATTCATAACCGCTGGCCATCTCGATGCCGGGAGGGAAGTCCTGTGACGCTGAAGCAGCTCGAGTACTTCATGGAGGTGGCCCGCTGCCTCAGCTTCTCCGCGGCCGCCGCCAACCTGTTCATCAGCCAGTCGGCGCTGTCGCGCTCCATCGCCGCGCTCGAGGCCGAGCTGGGCGCGCTGCTGTTCCTGCGCGACCGCCACACGGTCACGCTCACGCCTGCCGGCGCCATCCTGGCCGCCGGCCTGCCGCCCCTCGCCGAGGACCTCAACCGCACCGTCGACCTCGTCAAGCAGGTGAAGGAGGGGATGCGCGGGCGCCTGTCGCTGGGCATCGAGGAGGGGCTCGGGCTGCCCGTGGAGGTGGTCGCCGCCGTGACCTACTGCCGTGCGAGCATGCCCTTCGTCGTGTTCGAGATCACGGCGATGGACGGGCGTCACCTGGAGGAGAGCCTGGCGAACGGCCGCATCGACTTCGCGCTGGGGTACCGCCTCGACGAGGACGCGCCTGTCGCCGGAGCGGGGTGCCTGGAGCTGCAGTGCTGCCCGCTGTGCGTAGCCGCGGGGATGAAGAGCCGGCTTGAGGACGCCCCCGCCCTGAGCGCGCTCAACCGCCAGACCTTCGTGTTCCCCGCGAGCGGCGCCGAGGCGATGCGGCGGTGGGAGGCGTTCTGCCGCGCCAACGGCATCGCCCCGCGCCGGCGGGAGTGCCCCGACTTCGCGACGTGCGTCAACGCCATCGAGCTGGGGCTGGGCGTGGGACTGTTCCCCGCGAGCGGCAAGGCGTTCGACTCCCCGTACGTCAAGCGCGTCGCCCTCGAGCAGGAGATTGCCGCGCGGACGCTGCTGCAGTGGAACCCCGCGAGCCTCAATCCCATCGTAGGTGTGTTCGTCGGGCTCATCGAGGGGGACCTGTAGCTCCCGATCGCCCCGCGCCTGCCGGGCGCCCCTCCCCGGAACCCGCGCAATCTCCATCGTTTGTTCGGCTGCCGAGCGGCGGGGTTGCTGCTATGATGGCAGCTGATCACAACGGCGGGCAGCCGGCTTCCCTGGCGACGGGGGAGCCGGCTGCCCGCGGCAATCAGACCGCACGTCCACCCGCGCCACCACACCACACACGCACCCGGCGCTGACCCAGCGAGGCACGCCCATGGCATTCGTCCACCTGCACAACCACACCGAGTACTCCCTGCTCGACGGCCTGACCCACGTCAAGGACATGGTTCGCCGCGCCGCCGACCTCAAGATGCCGGCCGTGGCCATCACCGACCACGGCGTCATGTCCGGCGTGCCGGAGCTCTCCGACGCCTGCGACGCGGTGGAGGCCGAGACCGGCTTCCGCGTCAAGCCCATCTTCGGCTGCGAGGTGTACTTCACCACCGACGAGGAGCTGCGCCGCGACGTCAAGCCGAAGCTGTACCACCTGCTGCTGCTGGCCAAGACCAACGAGGGCTACCACAACCTGCTGCGCCTGGTCAGCGAGTCGCATGTCGACAACTTCTACTACAAGCCGCGCACGACGCTGTCCATGCTGCGCAAGTACGGCCACGGCATCATCGGCGCCTCGGCCTGCATCGCCGGCATCATCCCCAAGCTGCTCGACGACCGCCGCTTCGACGACGCCGTGGAGTGGGCGCGCACGTTCGCCAGCTGCTTCGACGAGGGCGACTTCTACATCGAGCTGCAGGACCAGGGCCTGCGCACGGACGCCGGCCTCACGCAGAACGAGCTGAACCACCAGCTCACGGCCGTGGCGAAGGCGGCGGGCCTCAAGACCATCGCCACCAACGACTTCCACTACCTCACGCAGGAGGACGCCACCGCCCAGGACATCCTGCTGTGCATCGGCACGGGCGCGCTCGTCAACGAGACGAACCGCATGAAGTTCGAGAACGACCAGTTCTACATGAAGACCGAGGAGGAGATGCGCGAAGCGCTCGCCGACTTCCCCGAGGCGTGCGACAACACCGTCGAGCTGGCCGAGAAGTGCAACGTCGTGCTCGAGCGCGACTCCATCCTGCCGCGGTTCCCCCTGCCCGAGGGCGAGACGGAGGAGTCGTGGTTCCGCACGCGCGTGCAGGAGGGCCTGATTAAGCGCTACGGCGACCCCGTGCCGCCCGAGGCGCAGGAGCGCGCCGACTACGAGATGAGCGTCAACATCCAGCAGGGCTTCCCGGCGTACGTCCTCATCGTGCAGGAGTCCAGCGAGTGGGCCCGCTCCCAGGGCATCGGCGTGGGCCCGGGCCGCGGCTC
>JAAWAY010000194.1 GCA_022792415.1 Eggerthellaceae bacterium
ACTTGGCCTGCAGCTCGTTGAACTTGGCGCCCACCTCGTCGAGGGCGTCGGCGAAGTTCACGCGCACCCAGCCCGGATCGTCCTCGCCCTTGGGGTTGGTGCGCTTCATGACGTAGCGCAGGCGATCGGGATGGTACAGAGCCAGCATGGACGACTGGGACTTGGCGCAGCAGTGGCCGCGGCTGTGGGCGTTGGACTCGTCGCCCTCAACCTTGATTACCTTGTTGTCCTGAACGGTGACCCACACACCGCACTCGCACTTGCCGCACGCGCGGCAGCAGGAACGGATGCGGCTGACCTTGCCCGCGTCCTCGTCCACGCCCTCTGCCAGGGCCGTCGAGGGGGCTGCCGCAAAGCTCAGCGAGGCCGCGGCGCCGGTAACGGCGGCGGCCTTCAGGAAGCTGCGGCGGGTCAGTGACAGTTTCGTCATTGGGTCCCTCCTTCCTCTCTCTCCTAGAACTCGCGCGGCCTCAGCGCGGTGCGCTCCTCCGCCGCCGGTTCGCCCCGAGAGAAAAGGAGGGGAAGGTGCCGGGCCCGAGGAGGGGGAAGGACCCGGCGTCGGTGCGGGAAGGAGGGGGAGGCCCGCAGAGACGAACCGGCGGCGGGGAAGCGCATCGGCATCGACCGCCTGACGAGATGAAAGTGTAAGGAGGCCGTTACCCGGCCGATCATAACGAGCGGATTGTTCCTGGTCAGCCAATCATCCCCAAGGTCATCTTCATGGGATTATTTTCACCATCGGCCCCCTTCCTATACTGGGCGCGAAGAGGTAAGACCCAACTGAAAGGAGCCGGCCATGAGCAAGCCGCATCCTTCCCTGTCGCTGGTCATGGACATCGACGAGCGATGGGACACCAAGGAGTTCCGCCAGGAGATCGACCGCTGCTACGCGTACCTGGGCATCCCCGTCATCCGCACCCACGCGGCGGCCGAGGGCGACCCGGAGCACACCCTGCAGATGAACGTCCGCGTGGGGGCGCGCCAGTACCTGGACTCGTCCGCCGAGGGCGCCGACGAGCTGTGGGCCGACTACGTGGAGCACTGGCTGCTGAACCAGTTCCACGCCGTGGACAACCAGATGCGCATCTTCAACCGCCGCCAGCGCGAGGAGGGCACGCCCGAGCTGGTGTTCACGTGGCTCGAGGTGTCGCTGCAGGGCGGCGCGCTGGCCGTGCGCCTGCGCCTGGACTCCGAGAGCGGCATCGACCCTGAGGCCAGCCGCTGGGTGAGCGCCGTGCGCGCCGCCTACAACGACGGCACCCTGGGCGAGGGCGCCGTGGCGGTGCAGCTGCCCAGCGACGCCTCCTACGAGGCCCAGCGCGAGGCCGGCCTGGCCGCCAAGGCCGAGCGCGAGGCCGCCGCCGCTGCCGAGGCCGAGGCCGCTGCCGCCGCTGCCGCCGCCGAGGCCGAGGCCGCCGAGCAGGCCGCCGCCGCGGCGTTCATGGAGTCGCCCGCCCTGCTGGCTGAGGCCGCCGAGGCGGCCGCGGTGGACGAGGAGGCGTCTGACCTGGTGGTGCAGGCGCGCATCCGCGCCGACCTGGAGGCCGCCGAGCGCGGCGAGCTGGACAAGACGCCCGAGCAGATCATCGCCGAGCGCATCGCCGAGGAGGCGCACCTGGGCGAGGACATCGAGCGCAAGTACGCCCTGCCCGAGGCCGACTTCCCCATCGCCTTCGACCAGTGGACCGTCATCTACGCCGACGGCACGCGCCGCGACCTGGACGCGACCGGCCGCGTGGACGCGTAGGAGGTGGCGGATATGAGCGAGATGCGTGTGGATGCGGGTGTTGGTCCGGCGGGTGACGCGTTCGCGGGCGCGGGTGTAGGCCCGGCGGGTGACGGCGTCGCGGCCGTCGCCGCGTTCGAGGGGCGCCTGGCCAAGGTGCAGGGCGCCGTGCGCACGGGCAAGACGGAGGCGCTGGTGCGCCGCGCCGCCACGCTGCTGGCACGCGGCGTCGACCCCGCGTCCATCCTGATGACGGCCACCACGGCCGAGGGCGCCCGCGTGCTGCGGGGACGCCTGGCCGGCGCCCTGAGACGCGAGGACGCCGAGGAGCTGGCCGGCGCCGTGCGGGTGACCACCGTGGCGCAGGAGTGCCTGCGCGTGCTGGACGGCGAGCGCGCCCGCGCCGCCACGGGGCGCATCCCGCGCCTCCTGGCCCCGTTCGAGTACAACTTCTTCCTCGAGGACATGAAGGTGCTCGGGTCGCCCGTGCGGCGCCTGCGCGCGCAGCTCGAGCGGTTCCAGCGCCAGTGGGCGGCCCTGCCGGCGCAGGAGGACTGGGTGGATCCCGGCGAGGACGCCGAGGTCATGGCCCACGCGCTGGCCGTGCTGCGCCGCCTGGGGTCCATGCTGCCCGAGGAGCTGGCCTACGTATGCGCCCGCTACCTGGCCAGCGAGGCGGGCGCGCCCGATGCCCGGCGCTATGCCCACGTCCTGGCGGACGACTTCCAGAACCTCACGCACGCCGAGCAGACGTGCGTGGCCCTGCTGGCGTCTGAGCAGCTGATCGTGGCCGGCAACCCCAACGAGGCGGTGCGCGCGGGCACGCGCTTCCCCGATGCGCAGGCGTTCGCCGACTTCGAGAACCTGCGTCGCGACGTGGCCGTGTTCACGCTCAACCGCGCCTTCGGCAATCCCGACGTCACGGCGTTCTGCGACGCGCTGTGCACCGCGCCCGGCATGGACGACGCGCTGGTGGCGTCCGAGCGCGAGGGCGTCATCCGCGACGTCGCCACCATCAAGTGGAACCTCCCCGACGAGGAGTTCAACGGGCTGACCCGCTACCTGCTGGCCCTGTGCGAGGAGGGCGCCGCGCAGCCCGGGCGCACCGCCGTGGTGGTACCCAACAAGCAGTGGGCGCGCGCCTTCGAGCAGATGCTCGCCCAGCGCGGATTCGCCGTGTCGTCGCTGGGGTTCGGCGCGCTCACGGGCGATCCGCGCGACCTGGGCCGCGCCCGCGCCCTGCGTGCCTGCACGGCCCTCAACCTGCTGGCCGACCCCGCTGATGCCACGGCGTGGCGCCTGTGGACGGGATACGGCAACTACCTGTGTCGCAGCGACGGATGGGCCGCCCTCGCCTCCTACGCCGATGAGCGCGGCATCGGGGTGATCGAGGCCCTGGACGCCGCCAGCCGTGCGGCGACCGACGGCCAGCCCGAGCCGTTCCTACGCGCCGGGGTGCTGGCGCAGGCCTACGACGAGGGGCGCGCCTTCATCGAGGCCAACGCCTCCAAGCGCGGCTTTGCCCTGATGGCGGCGGTGGGGGCGCAGGGCCTGCCCGCGTTTTCCGTGGTCAACGAGGCCCTGGTGGGCGATGAGGACGCCGCCGCGGTGTTCGGCCTGGTGCGCGAGCGCGAGCTGTTCCCCACCTGCGCGGACGGCGACCACGCCGTGACGGTGACCTCGTACGAGATGACGGCCGGCTGCGACTACGACCTGGTGCTGGCCGCCGGCTGCGTGGACGGCTTCATGCCCGTCCGCGACGCCTTCGAGGTGGTGTCCACCGACGAGGCGCGCCGCGCGCTGCTGGACGCCGAGCGCCGGGCCTTCATGGCCGCCTGCGGCAAGGCCGGCACGTCGCTGGCGCTGTCCACGTTCAGCAAGGCCGACCTCGAGCTGGCCGAGCTGACCAAGATGCAGGTGACGCGCATCCGCGCCGAGGACGACCGCCGCGTGGCCACCGTGCGCCCCACCTGCTACATCGCCGAAGCCGGCGCCGCCGCACCGCTCACCATCGGCGGCCAGGCGCTGCTCTCCGAGCTCGGCGCCGACTAACACCGCGGCCGGACGCCACCGGGCGTCGACACGCGACCGACCTGAAACGAGGGCGGGATCGGGGATCTGTCCCCGGCCCCGCCCTCGTCGTATATTCCCCTCCTTCCACCCGCGGCCTCGGGAAAGAAACCCATCCGCCACGCCCGTGTGTCTGGAAAAGAACCCGGCCATCACCCGGAAAGGGAGCCACCCGCCATCGCCCGCGTGCCCAGAAAGCGCCTCCCGGCAAGTCCGGAGGCGCGAGATGCCAGAAATCGGGGGTTTGACGACGCCTGGAAGCCGCCCGCGGCTCCGCTTCATGGAGTTTTCCCTGGTCGCGCTTCGCACGCGCGTCTCGAATCACTGTGAAGTACCCCCGGGGCGCCCCTTTCATGTCGTCAAACGGGACTGCGGCAGATTCTTGGACATGCCTAGGCCGCGTATCCGAGCCGCCTCCTGCGGCCCATGATCGTATCGTACACCACCCTGCCGTCCTCCTCGAACGCCTTGAGCCTGCCGTCCCGGTACCACTCG
>JAAWAY010000195.1 GCA_022792415.1 Eggerthellaceae bacterium
CATCATCGGCTTCGTGCACGTGAAGGACCTGTACGGCATGCCTGACGACACGCCCATGGACGAGTGGCCCATCCGCGAGATTCCCGCGGTGCCCGAGGGCATCCCCATCGCCAAGCTGCTCGAGACCATGCAGCAGAACCGCACCGAGATCACGGTGGTGGTGGACGAGCACGGCGGCACGGCGGGCATCGTCACCATGAGCGACATCATGGAGCAGATCGTCGGCCGCATCGACGACGAGTACCTGCACCCCTCCGAGGACGAGGTGGTCACCCTGCCTGACGGCACGTTCCTCATCGACGGCTCGCTGGCCATCGGCGACGTGGAGGAGCTCATCGGGTTCGAGCCCGAGGAGGCCACGGAATGCGAGACGGCGGGCGGCCTGCTGCTGTCGCTGTTCGACCGTATCCCCGCCGAGGGCGACACCGTGGTGCTGGAGGGTCGCGGCGCCAAGGTGACGTTCCGCGTGGTGGACATGGATCGCCTGCGCATCGACAAGATCGCCGTCGCCGTGGAGAAGGTGGAGGCCGACGAGGAGTAGGCCCGCGCCTGCCTGGGGCCGCGTTCCGAGCGGCCGTGCGGGCGGGTCTCGCCCCCTCGTCGCGGTGTCGCGCGTGGGGCGTACTGGCGCGCCGGGGTGCGGCTACGCCACCTCGAACCCGAGGAACCGCTCCGCGTTGCGGCGGAACAGGTTCTCCTTCTCCGCGTCGGTGAAGGGCAGCGCGTCGTACATCCGGTACTCGTCCATCGGGTTCCACATGGGATAGTCCGACCCGAACATCAGCCGGTCGGTGCCGTAGATCTTGGTGAGCTCGTAGGTGCGCCGGGGCCCCAGGAACGCCTGGGCGCTCGACATGTCCAAAAAGCAGCGCTCGTCTTCCAAGAACTCAACCGCCAGGTCGTAGATCGACCAGCCGCCGAAGTGCGCCGCGTCCACCACCAGGTCGGGGAACGTGTGCAGGATGCGCTTGAGGCGGCGCGGGTGGGAATAGTCGTAGCGGTAGTCGCCCGTGTGCACGATGAGGGGCAGGCGTCCCGCGATGATCTCGTAGATGGCCATGAGGCGCGGATCGTCCATATCGACGGCCTGGGTGTCGGGATGCAGCTTGAGGCCCTTGAGCCCCAGGCCGATGGCGCGCTCTATCTCGGCCTCGGGATCGGGGTGGTCCTGGTGCAGCGTGGCGAACCCGATGAACTCCGGATGGGCGGCGCACTGGGCGGCGATGAAGTCGTTGATGGACTCCACGTTGCCCGGGCGCGTGGCCACGGAGTGCACGATGTGGTGCGTGATGGGAGTGTCGGCGCAGATGGCCAACAGGTCGTCGCCGGTGCCGCCCGGCGCGTCCATGGGGATGGAGTAGAAGGCGCCGACGCTCTCGACCGCACGCGCGGCGATCTTCTCGGGGTAGATGTGGCAGTGGCAGTCGATGACGGTCATGGGGTCTCCTGCGGGCCGGAGGGCCGGTCAGCGCCGCGCGGGTGCGGGTGCGACCGCGGGCGGCGGCCGCTCGTCGTGCGGGCGCTGCGCGGGTGCAGCTGCCGACGGTGACGTTGGTGGCGCTCCGTCCACGGGATGGTCGCGCGCAGGCGGCGGAACGGGGGCGGCGACGCAACGGGAGGGTGCCCGCGCGGGTGCCGTGTCGTACCGCGCCGGCGATGGCTGACGGGTTCTCTACTTCACGTTTACGCCTGGCATTGTATAGCTGCGCCCGCGAGGGGGCTGCGTAGAATCGGGGACAGCACGGAATCCCGAAGCCCGTGGCCAGACGCCGGCGCACCGCCTGTGCCTGATCATGGGCTTCGTTACCCGCCAGGCGCGGCCACTGCGCGTGAAGTGGCGCTCACGACTGATTGGAGCACTCATGGCTCAGGCAACGATGGAGGCGGCGCACATCACCGAGGTGACGCCGGCAGAGGCCCACGACCTCATCGAGACGCAGCACCCGCGCGTCATCGACGTGCGACCCAAGGACCTGTACCAGTGCGGGCACCTGGCCGAGGCGGTGGACGTGCCGCTGCCCGACCTGGACGACGAGACGGCGCACGACGTCATCGGCGGACTCGACACGCCCGTGATGGTGTACTGCCAGGTGGGCGTCCACTCCGCGCTGGCTGCGCGCGAGCTGGAGGACCTGGGCTACACGCACGTCTACGACATGCTCGGAGGCATCAGCGCCTGGCCCTACGAGGTGTCCGAGAACTAGCGCGACCGGGCGGGGGCCCGCTTCCCGCGTGAGGGCGGGCGGCGGGCCCTGCGCGGGCGATGCGGCCGCGGATGTCGGCCCTCGTGCGAGCGCTCGGTGCCTGGGATGGCGGCTCGTGCGTCTTTTCAGCGGGATTGTGGCGAGAAATCACGGTTATGCACGCTCATATTTGCTTGGGCCATGCGTCAGCGTACGAGCCAAGAAACGGGCTAGGCGCTGACCTGGCCTTTTAGAAAGCTGTCTCAATCAATCGCTCGCCGATGAACCTGAGAGCGCCCTACTTGCGTGCACAACCGTGATTTCTCGCCAGGTTGGGGCGTCTATTTCGCCCGAACACTTGCTGGTGTCCTTGCCTCCCGTGGCGGGGTGCTTCCCATGGGTGGGAGTCGCCTGCGTGCGTGCCGTCCCCTGCGCTCTTCCCCCGGCTCTGCGCCGCTCGTGGCGAGGCGCCGCACGTGGCTGGAGGTCGCCCACGGTGCGTGCCGCCCCCGCGCCCTTGGCTGGGGATCTCCCGCGGTTGCCCCCTCCCTGCGCCTTTGCCTCCTGGGGCCTCGCGTCGTGGCCCTTGGTCACGGCTGCTCGACGGTTGCGCGGTTCTGTCGCACCCAAATCAAAGCCCGTGTATCATCATTGCATCGATGCCGCGCCGTCCCGCGCGGCCGCCGGGCGGGGCGCGCCTGCTGCCCGCCGGTGCTCATGGCGGGAACTGGCGCCCCGTGACAGAGGAAAGGGGACACGATGCTGTACAAGAGGATACTCGTGCCGTTCGACGGATCCGACCCGGCGAAGAACGCCCTCGAGGTAGCCAAGCGCCTCATCGCCGATGATCCCGAGGCCGTTCTGTCGGTGCTGAGCGTGGTGCCCGCGGGCGCCGTGGCCGCCGAGCTGGAGGCGCCGAGCGGGCCGGGCGGCGCCACGCCGCTGCTGTTCCCCGACATGCAGTCCTACGAGCGCGTCATCGAGCGCGCCAAGGAGCGGGCGATGGACGACCTCAACGACGCGCTCGGCGATGCGCTGGACGACGTTGCCTGCGACGTGCAGGTTGGCGCCGTCATCAGCAGCAAGGTGGCCGACGGCATCTGCGACTACGCCGAGGCCAACGGCTGCGAGATCATCGTGATGGGCCGGCGCGGGCTCGGGGCGCTGCGCGGCATGCTCGGCAGCGTGAGCTACGCGGTGCTGCACGAGGCCGACGTGCCGGTGCTGACGGTGCGCTAGGCACGTCAGCGCGACCGGTGGCGGTAAGTCTAAGAGACAAGGGGCGGGGTCGCGGTTGGCGCGAGAAGTTTCCTGCGCCCGCCGAATGTGCAGGACTTGTGCCGTTCGCCGTGGATACGCCCGGAGGGGTTGCATTACGCGTCAAAGCGAGTAATATATATCCTTGCCCTTAGGGGCACGACATTGCGGGGTGGAGCAGTCTGGTAGCTCGCCGGGCTCATAACCCGGAGGCCGTAGGTTCAAATCCTGCCCCCGCGACCAGAAACTGAAGGCCGGAGATTCGTCTCCGGCCTTTTTACGTTGACGCTCTCTCATCAGCTGGGTTGATGAGAGAGCTTGTCCATGGTATAAAGCTATTGGTGGCTGAGTAAGCTACCTCCAAGCGCCGGGGGCTTATCCCCCGGCATCTTTTATATTTGGGGGAATGCGGCGATGAAAGAGCTCTCTGTCTCTGTAGATGAAAGCGGCGACAAGAGCGTGCATGCGCGGTATTTCCTATTGACCGTTGTTGTCCACGACCAAGCAAGCGGGATCTCCGAGAAGGTCAACGCTTACGAGCAGTCTCTGTCAATGGCAGATCTTCCCAACATCCCTTTTCACTCTGAGCCTCTTCTGAATGGCCATGAGGGATATGCGAACTTGAGTCTGAGCCAGCGGAAGAAACTCTTGTATTCCTTTAATGTGTTGGTACAGCGTCTGCCAATTCAGTACGCCACGTTCGTTTATAAGCATAGGGAGCACAATGATGCCGAGGCTCTTGCTCAACATATAGAGCGAGACCTGATGGCTTTATTTAGCGAGCGTCTAAAGTTCTTCCAAGACTTTGATAAGGTCAAGATCTATTACGACAATGGGCAGAAACTCGTAAGACAAGCGCTTTACGGCGCGGTTTCTGCTTGTCTTTCACGGCAAGCCGTAATCCGTAAAAAGACAACCATGACTGAATACAGGCTCGCTCAGGTCGCCGACTACCTTTGTACTATTGAGCTTGCCGCCGTGAAATATGCAGCCAAGGAAAATGGTGGAACCTACGACAAGTTCTTTGGCGGGATCGGATCCTTTAAGAAGAACTGGTTGAAGCAAGCCAGGCGAAAGAGCTTCGACAAGAAGTAGGTCGGCGGCGCCTGGGACGCTGGCAAGCCGCTGATGTAGGCGAGCGTCGGGCTTCCGGACGCCCTCGGGGCGCTTGGATGCCGCGATCGTCTAGGTGCTACGCGGAGTTGAAGGAGGCAGAAGGTGAACCTGTCGCGCTATACCGTCGTGACCGAGGGGGCGGCGGACGAGACGCTCCTGTTCAATACGGCGACGGGGGCGTTTGCCGTGGTCTCGGGCGTGGGGCTGGACGAGGTGGCCGACGAGATAGCCCGGGCGGGGTTCGCCACGGACCGCGCACCGCACGAGGAGCTGGCGGCGCAGCGCGCGGCCTTCGACGCGGCGCGGGACGATCCCGATGAGCTGGTGCTGAGCCTGATCCCCACGTACGCGTGCAACTACCGCTGCCCCTACTGCTACGAGATGGGCCACGACAAGCCGCGGGGGAAGATGGGGCGTCCCGTGATGGACGCTATCATGGGGCTCATCGCGCGCGTCCACGGCGAGAGTCCTCTGCGGCGGCTGTCGGTGCAGTGGTACGGCGGGGATCCCTCGCTGGCCCTCGACGTGGTCGAGGAGCTGTCCGGCCTGCTCATGGGGTGGTGCGATAATCATCAGGTGGCTTACGACGCCATGATGCTCACCAACGCCAACCTCATCGGGGACGCGGAGGCCGACCTGGTGGCGCGGTGCCGCATCTCGTCGGCGCTCCTGACGATAGACGGGCCCGAACAGGTGCACAACCAGCGCCGCGTGGCGGCCGACGGCTCCAATTCCTACCGCACGAACATCGAGGCTGCGCGCCGGCTGCGGGCCCGGGGCGTGCAGGTGAGCGCGGGGATGAACGCCGATCGCGTGACGCTGCCCCTGTACGGGGGCCTGCGGGAGCGCCTGCTGCGCGAGGAGGGCATCGACCTGGCCCTCAACAAGCTGAACGACTACGGCGGCACCTTTGGCGCCGGAACGTTCGCGCGACCTGACTTCGACCTGCTCACCCACGAGGAGTTCTTCGAGTTGCAGGCCGCCCAGCTGCTCGACGGCGGCTGCGACGCCGCGGGACTGCAGGCGCTGCTGGCGCCCGTCCCGCGCTTCTGCAACGGGCAGCGCAACCGCTACTTCGTGATTGACCTGGTCGGTGACGTGTACGACTGCGACGGCTGGGTGGGGGACCGCGCGTACGCCCGGTTCAACGTTCTGGACGATCCCGCCACGTGGCGGATGGGCGGCATCACCTTCGATGCGACGCGCGACGAGGAATGCGGCGCGTGCGAGCTGCTGCCCATCTGCCAGGGGAGCTGCCGGTGGGAGCGTCTCTGCTGCGCCGCGAGCGAGGGCGCGATGCCGTGCCATCCGCTCAAGACCACGCTGCCCGCCTACCTGCGGGCCTGGCGCGACCAGGTCATCGGTGACGGGGAGGGCGCGTCGCCCTTCCGCTTGGTGGCAGAGGGGAATGGGCGACGGTAACTCATGGGGGATCGCGCGACTTCCCGGCGGCGGCGTTCTGGGGGCGCTGGTTCGCGAGGGGGTCGTGCGGGTTCCCGGCAGTGACGTCGCCGGGCGTGGCGCCCTCTGCTCACGCGGATGCCTCGAGCCCGCTTCAGTTATAAGAGTGAAGATAAACGTTGAGCATCTAACTAAAATTTATAGCCCTTACACGGGGAACTTTTCTCGAAAAAGTCTTGAAAAACACTTTGATTCTCACGCCTTTAGGCTATGATGAAGCCATCCCTTAGCCGTTGCCAATTCGTTACCTTACTGGTAAGGGACGAGAGGAAGACCCGTCGCGGAGAAGCGGAGCGCCGGCCCGGGCCGTGCTGCCCGAGGAGGCGACGGGGCGACTGTCGGCACGGAGCCCGTCGCGGGGGCGGCGGGCGCAGGGGAGACTGGGCAAGGCCGGCCCTCGGGTCGGCCCGCCGCCTTGGCAAGGGCGGCTTGTGTTACCCGGCCGATAGAGAGCGTAGTTCTAGCCGGCAAGGAGGACACCCATGGACGCGAGGGAACGAGCGCTGGCCGCCTCGGATGTGGCCCGGCGGATCCTCGACACGAAGGAGGCGCGCATCTACCGCGAGCTCCAGGTGCTGCGGCACTACCAGCAGACGGTCGGGAGCCGGCCGCTTTCCGAGTCGCGCGCCCACGCGCGCGCCGCAGGCGGCGACGAGCCGCATGATCCCGTCATCGTCCCGGTTCGCCCGGAGGGGTAGGGCGCGGCATTATCTCGGCGTCTCCCGGGCACCGTGGGATGCAGGGGCCGGGAATGGGCCCGTTCCCGGAGTTGTGCGCGCTGAGCTGGCGCGGGGGTCGGAGAATACTCTTCATCCAGAGGAATCGACGTCGCGTCAACGAGAGAGGCCCCCCATGACCCAGCATCCTGATCATCCCGTCTACGAGGACATCGAGGCGCGCGGCCACCTCATCGACTCCAACATCCTGTCGCGCATCATGAACGGCATCGTGGAGCTGGACGGCGAGTTCGAGGTGCTCTCGCTCACCGTCGGCCGCGGCAACGCCAATCCCTCCACGCTCAACCTGCGCGTGTTCGGGCATGACGAGGCGCACGTGGCCGAGATACTGCGCCTGCTCCACGACCTGGGCGTATCGCCCCTGCATCCCGACGATGCGCGCACCGAGCCCGCGCCGGCCGACGGCGTGTTCCCCGAGGGCTTCTACGCCACCACCAACCTGGCCACCAGCGTGCGCGTGGGCGGCCAGTGGCAGCCCGTTGAGGGAACCGAGATGGACCTGGGCATCCTCATCGACCCGGTCGCGGGCGCCGCGTCGGGCGTGCCGGTGGCGCAGGTGCGCGCGGGCGACCCCTACGTGGTGGGTCAGGCCGGCGTGCGCGTGGCGTCGCAGGAGCGTCCCCGCGCCCGCGAGGAGTTCGAGTTCATGAACTCCACCGCCAGCAGCGAGAAGCCCAAGGAGCAGATCATCCGCCAAGTGGCCGCGCTGCTGCGCGAGGTGCGCGCCGCGGGGCAGGGCATCATCTTCGTGGTGGGGCCGGCCATCGTGCACACGGGGGCGGCCAAGGACCTGGCCCGCCTGGTGCGCGCCGGCTACGTGAGCGTGCTGTTCGGCGGCAACGCGGTGGCCACGCATGACATCGAGTCGGCCCTGTTCGGCACGTCGCTGGGCATCGACATGGCCACGGGCGCGTCGGTGCCGGGCGGACACGAGCACCACCTGCGCGCCATCAACCGCATCCGCGCCGTCGGGGGCATCCGCCCGGCGGTGGAGCAGGGCGTGCTCACCGAGGGGCTCATGCACTGCCTGGTGGAGACGGGCACGCCGTACGTGCTGGCGGGCTCCATCCGCGACGACGGCCCGCTGCCCGATGTCATCACCGATACCATGCAGGCCCAGGCGGCCATGCGCCCCTGGTGCCAGGAGGCCGGCGCCTGCATCATGATGTCGACCATGCTGCACTCCATCGCCACGGGCAACATGCTGCCGGCGGCGGTCACGACGGTGTGCGTGGACATCAACCCGGCCGTGGTCACCAAGCTGGCCGACCGCGGCAGCTTCCAGACCATCGGCATCATCACCGACGTGGGGCTGTTCCTGCGCCTGCTGGCCGACGAGCTGGGCTGCTAGGAGCTGCGCCGGCGCACCCGCGCGCCTCGCGCCTCCCGCGCTACGCCAGCAGCTCGTCGAGCACCGCGAACAGCTTGTCGATCTCGATGGGCTTGGGCAGGTGGCCGTTCATGCCGTGGGACAGCGCCTTCTGGCGGTCGGTGTCGAAGGCATCGGCCGTGATGGCCAGGATGGGCACGGCCGCCTTCGCCGGGTCATCCAGCGCGCGGATGGCCGTGGCGGCCTCGTAGCCGTTCATCACCGGCATCTGGATGTCCATGAGCACCAGCTGGAAGTGGTCGGGGTCGGCCGCGGTGAGCGTCTCGACGGCCATCTTGCCGTCGAAGGCGCACTCCACCTGGAACCCGGCGTCCTCTAGCAGGGTGAGCGCGATCTCGCGGTTGAGCAGGTTGTCGTCCACCAGCAGGACGCGGCAGCCGCGCAGCGCCTCGGACGGCGCCAGCGCGCCCGGGCGCTCCAGATGGGCCGGCTCGTCGGCGGCGTCGGCCAGGCGGAAGGACACGTCGATGGTGAAGCGGCTGCCCACGCCCTCGGTACTCTCCACGCGGATGGTGCCGCCCATCATGTCCACCAGGCTCTTCGTGATGGCCATGCCCAGGCCGGTGCCCTGGATGCCGCTGATGGTGGACGTGCGCTCGCGCTCGAAGGGGTCGAAGATGTGCTCGAGGAACTCGGCCTTCATGCCGATGCCGTTGTCCTCCACGACGATGCGGTAGCCCTGGTGGCCGGCCGGCGCGCCGGGCTCCTCGTGGATGGAGGCGGATACGCGGCCGCCCTCTGCCGTGAACTTGAGCGAGTTGCCCAGCAGGTTGAGCAGCACCTGGTCCAGCTTCAGCCGGTCGCACACCACGGCGACGTCGCGGATGTCGCTGTCGTCCACGACCAGCGTGATGCCCTTGGCCTCGGCCTCGGGCTGCAGGATGACGCGCAGGTTGTCCATGGCCTCGCGCAGGCTGCCGGCCTGCTCGTCCAGGTGGGCCTTGCCGCTCTCGATGCGGCTCATGTCCAGGATGTCGTTGATGAGGCTGAGCAGGTGGTTGCTGGATGCCTGGATCTTGCCCAGGTACTCCTGGACGCGCTCCTTCTGGTCGATGTGGTTGTGCGCCAGCGTGGTGAAGCCCACGATGGCGTTCATGGGGGTGCGGATGTCGTGCGACATGTTGGTGAGGAAGCTGCTCTTGGCCTCGCTGGCGCGGTTGGCGCGCATGAGGGCCTCCTCCAGCAGCTCCTTCTGCTGCAGCTCCTCGCGGATCTGCTGGTCGACGTTGCGCAGGCCCACGACGATGGTGTGGGCGCCGTCGTTCCACGACCCGGCGCGCACCACCGTGACCTGGCGGAACTCCATGCCGTCATCGAGCACGGTGCGGTAGAGCGTGTCGAAGCGCTCGTGCTGCGCCAGCTGCGTGCGGATGTTATCGGGATCCAGGACCGACTGGAGCATGGCGATGTCCGACTCGTGGACGCGCGACGTGATGTAGGCGTTGAGGCTGTCGGTGAGGGTGATGCGGTCGGTGAAGATGTCGGTGAGGCCCAGCGCGGGGTCGGACGACACGCGCAGCGCCTCGCCCAGGCCCGTGTCCAGGTCGTAGGTGCACACCACCAGGTAGTCGCCGCTCAGCGCCTGGATGAGCGCGCGCTGGCGCTGGCCCTCGCGCTCCTCCTCCAGCTTCTGCTCGGTGATGTCCAGCAGGAAGCGCTGGTAGTAGCGCTCGCCGTCCTTCTCCATGAGCTTGATGTTGCCCATGACGTGGATGAGCTTGCCGTTGGCGTGGCGCACGCGGTACTCGACGCTCACGCTGTCGCCGATGTGGTTGAGCGTGGCGATGCGCTCGCGCAGCATGTCGCGGTCCTCGTCGACGACCGACGCCGACACCATGTCGAAGCCGCGCGCCACCATCTCGTCCTCGGTGTCGTAGCCGAGGATGTCCAGCGCCGCCTGGTTGATGCCCAGGATGCGCGTGCCGTCGATGCTGTGGGTGAGCACGCCGCACTCCATGGTGGTGAAGATGGTCTCGAGCGTGCGCGTCTTCTCCACCAGGCTCAGCTCGTAGGCGCGCTCCTGGGTGATGTCGATGCCCACACCCACGGTGCCCATGACGGTGCCGTCGGGGTTGTAGAGCGGCGACTTGTACGTGGTGAGCAGGCGCGTGCCGTCGCCGGTCTGGACCGTCTCCTCCGACACGCAGGTGCGCTCGGTGGTCATGACCACGCGCTCCGACTCGATGCAGGCGGGGTCGTCCTGGTCGACATCCCAGATGTAGGCGTGGCGCTGGCCCTGCACCTGCTGCTTGGTCTTGCCCACCGTGGCGCAGAAGCTGTCGTTGACCTTCTCGTGCACCCCGTCGGCGGACTTGTACCACACCAGGCTGGGGATGGAGTTGATGGTGGCCTCGAGGAACTGCGAGGTCTCCCACGCGTCCAGCTGGCGCTTGCGGCCCTGCTGCCAGCGGCCCAGGCGGAAGCTCAGCTCGGCGGGGGAGAGGGGCGCCACCCACACGTCGGCTACCTGGGGGAGCCACGGCGCGAGCGCGTCCACGCGGTCGTGGGGGGCGATGAGGATCAGGTCGGCGCCGGGGCGCAGGGCGGCGAGCGCCTCGTCGAGCGGCGCGTCGTCGTCGGCCGCGAGGATCACCGCGTCGGCCTGGGCGGCCTGGGCGGCGTCGAGGCGCGGCGACTCGACCACCTGCTGGGAGAGGGGCTCAGGGGGCTCGGTGGCCCTGATGAGGGCGGCGGACTCCGCGTCGAGGCCGACCAGGTAGAGCGTGAGCAGACTGTGGTACATGGGCGCCCCTCAAATGGCAGGGATACAGCGATACCCCATTATAAACGTAACCGCATTGTTACGTTTGCGCGGAGAGGGCCTTTTGCGGGCGTTCAGCACTCGCCCGCGCGTCGGTCGTGTCTCGCGAAGATGGCCCAGGCGGGCGCATCTGTGGAACGCTCAGCGCGTGCGCGCGCGGGTGCGTCGGTCGTGGCGGCGGTAGACGACGCCCACGATGGCCGCGCACGCCACGGCCATGGCTCCCAGCAGGGCGTAGCTGGCCGCGTAGCCGCCGGTGGCGTTGGCGATCAGGCCCGGCGCCAGGTTGAAGGCGAAGCCGCCGAACGCGTAGGCAACCTGGAAGTCACGCAGCAGGCCCAGGCGGTCGGCGGGGGCCGACAGCTCGAGCGCCCACACGGACACGCCCGTGGTGGCCACGGCCACGCCCAGCCCGTAGAGCACCGCCGCGAAGAACCCGTCCGCGTCGCCACCCGGCCCCACCAGGCAGCACAGCACCAGGCCGGCGATGAGCAGGGCGAAGAACGCGAGCGAGCCGCGCGTGCTGCCCGCCGCGTCGAGCACCCAGCCGCAGGCCAGCTTGGACACCGTGAGCGCGCACCCGAGCACCGCCGTGAGCGCCGCCGCCGTGCCCAGGCTCACGCCCGACGACGTGAGCAGCACCGAGAAGTAGCCGTTGCCCACGATGGCCACGGCGCCCAGCAGCGTGAGCGCCACCAACATGAGGCGCTTGTCGGCGCGCGGCAGCGTGGACGTGCCCACGCGCACCCGGCGGCGCCGGCGCTGGGCGAGGGGGTCGTCCTCTTGCGTGGGGGCCAGGCCCACGTCCTGGGGGCGCGAGCGCAGCAGGCCCACCGCCACCGCCCCCAGGCCCAATGCGAGCAGGGCCTCGGCGCGGAAGGCCGTGGCCAGGTCGAACCGGGCGATGAGCGCCGCGGCGGCCACCGGCATGACGATGGAGGCCACGCCGCTGCCCATGGCCGCGACGCCCACCACCGTGCCGATGTGGCCGCGGTACCAGTTGCCGATGAGCATGGTGGTGGCCACCATGCCCCCGAACCCGTAGCCCAGGCCGGTGAGGACGCTGCCCAGGCACAGCAGCGGCAGACCCTGCGCCTGGGAGTACACGCCGAATCCCGCGGCGGTCAGCAACGTGGCCAACGCCACGCCCGCGCGCAGGCTCACCCGGCGGTAGAAGACGCCGACGAACAGCAGCGCCACCAGCGACACGAGGGTGCGCACGGTCAGGACGAGCGAGCCGCCCACGTCGCCCACGCCCGGCAGCGCCACCAGGTACGACTGGAACACGTTGAAGGACGTGGCCGGCAGCCCCTGGTTGATGAACAGCACCAGGAAGCAGCACAGCACGATGACGAGGTGGTAGCGGCGGCGCATGGCGGGCTCCGTCAGCCGGCGTTGGGCGGCAGCGCCTCGGGGCAGCGCGGCGTGCCGGCGCTCGGGCGGCCCAGGACGGCCAGCTCGTCGGCGTCGCGCGCCAGGGCCGCCGTCAGCTCGTCGACTGAGGTGGGGAAGAGGAAGGCGTCCACGTCCCGCTGGTCGAGGAAGCCCTGGTCGAGCATGGCGCCCAGCAGCTGGCGCAGCGGGTCGTAGAAGCCGTCGAGGTTGAGCAGGTAGCAGCGCCGAGGCCCCAAACTCAGGCGCACCTGCGACATGATCTCGGATATCTCCTCCAGGGTGCCCACGCCGCCCGGCAGCGCCACGAACGCGTCGCCCAGCTCGATCATGAGGGCCTTGCGCTCGGCCATGGTCTCCACCACGTGCAGGCGCGTGAGGTCGTGCTGGGCCACGCCGGCGTCGATGAAGAACCGCGGCTCGACGCCCTCCACGCACCCGCCGGCCGCGAGGGCCGCGCGCGACACGGCGCCCATCAGGCCCACGGAGCTTCCCCCGTACACCAGGCAGTGCCCGGCGCGGCCGATCCAGGTGCCCAGCTGCTCGGCGGCTTCGAGGAAGCGGGGGTTTGCCCCGGGGTTGGATCCGCAGTAGACGGTGATGTTCACGATGGCTCCTCTGCTTGGGACGGCGGCCGCCTGGCGGTCGCCTGGCTGCCATTATAGGCGGGCGCCTCGTGACGCAGGAGGGAGCCCGGGGCGACGTTAGATGATGGCGGTGATGAAGGTGACGAATCCCAGGATGATGCCGGGGATGTTGGCGATGACGATGGGCCAGTCCTTCTTGGGCTTGAGCAGGCCGTAGGCCGTCCACATGGAGCAGTTGAAGAAGGCCGCCAGCGGCTGCCAGGGGCTGCCGACGTGGCCGGACAGGTTGTTCATGATCTGGGTGACGTAGGACACGTACATGATGACGGAGAGCACCGACGCGATGCGTCCGATGGTGGCGACGATGTCCTTCTTGTCCTTGCTGAGGTCCTGCTCGATGGCGCTGGCGTCGACCGTGAGTCGACGGCTTCCGTGCTGCTTGGCTGCTGATGTGCTGGTCATGGTTATGACATCTCCTTTCGCTGTTCGCGGGGCAGGTACGTCTTCTACCCTAGCGAAGGGAGGGCATGGCCGCGGAGCGGGGCGGCGTCATGCAAACGGGGCTTTACGTTGACGTTGAGGGGCTGACACGTTCGATGACCGTTGAGGTTGGCGGATGGGGGCGTTTGTGGGGGCGAAGGACCGGGCGGGGCGCGCCGGGCGGTGATCGCGGGCGGTGTCGGGGCGTGCGAGCCGGGGGCGCCTGGGCCGGGGCGCGTCGGCGCTAGTAGCCCATCTCGTACAGGCGCTCGTCATCGATGCCGAAGTAGTGGCCGATCTCGTGGATGACCGTCTTGCCCACTTCCTCCACCACTTCCTCGCGGCTGTCGAAGCACCGCTCGTGGGGGCCCTTGAAGATGGTGATGACGTCGGGCAGGTCGTCGTCGTAGCCGTCGGCACGCTCCACGATGGACAGGCCGTCGAACAGGCCCAGCAGCTCGTCATCGCAGTAGGAGCCCTCGGGGTAGAAGGGGTCGTCCGGCGTGCCCAGGTGGTACTCGTTGGGCTCGTCCTCCATGACGATGGCGATGTTCTGGAGCGCCTGGAGGAACTGGTCGGGGATGGCGTCGAGCGCCTCTTCGATGACGGCCTGGAATTCCTCGTCGCTCATTTGGAACATGGCTGCTCGATTCTCTAGACTAGGAGCCGGAAGAAGCCGGCTTGCGGTGAGCGACGCGCCGTCGCCGCCGGGCCGGATGGACGCGGTCGTGTCGGTGGGGGCATTGTAGCATTCCCGGCAGGTCGGAGGATTCTGGTGACGCGAGGCGGGTTGCCGCGCGGGCGGTCTGTGGAGAGGCGGGGGATGGCGTGGATGGTGGCGCGGTCGATAAGCGCGGGGTCAAGCGCGCGTTGCGCGAGCGCTTGAGGGCCGAGCGTGCGGCTCTGCCTGCTGAGGGGCGCGCGGTTGTTGATGCCGCGCTTGCCGCGCGAGTGGCGACGCTGCCCGCGTTCATGGAGGCCAGCGCGGTGTTGAGCTATCTGTCGTTCGGCGACGAGGTGGACACGCGTGTGCTCATCGGGCAGGCGCTGGCCGCGGGGGTGCCGACAGCGTTGCCGCGGTGCGTGCCGGGCACGCGGGACATGGACTGGTACGGGGTGACGTCGCTGGACGGCCTGGTGAGATCGCGCTTCGGTATCGACGAGCCCGCGCCCGACCCGCAGCGGCTTGTGGACGTCGCGGCGTTGGGGGAGCGGGTGGTGGCGCTGGTGCCGGGCCTGGCCTTCGACGAGCGCGGATACCGCATCGGATACGGCGGCGGGTTCTACGATCGGTTCCTCGCGACGTTTCCCGGGGTGGCGGTGGGCCTGTGCCGCGAGGCGGCGCTACGGCGCGACCTGGCGGCAGAGGGGGCGTACGAGGCGCACGACCGGGCCGTTGACCTGGTGGTGACCGAGACGCGGGTGATTGACTGCCGTTAGGCGGCGACGCATCGGTGCACCGGAGGGGGCGCCGATGCGCGGGTGCGGTATCGCCCTCGTGTTGACGGGTGCTGCGCGGGTAGCGCGTTAGGCCTCGTCCGTCTCGGCTTCCGGCAGCCTGACGACGGCGTACTCGACGCGACTGCTGGACTTGGGGGTCAGCGTCACCTCGAAGGGGATGGCGCCCTCGCGCAGCGACTGCTTCACGAACACGTTGACGGCGCCGGTGAAGCTCATGCCCAGCTCGTCGAAGAGGGCGTCGGCCGCCTTCTTGAGGTCCTCGTCCATACGAATGGTGATGTTGACGTTGGCCACGGTGTCTCCGTTTCTCCGTTGGGATGCTGTGCATATTCTACGTGCAACGCACATAAAAAACTAGGGCCGGCGGCAACCGGCCCTAGTTCCGTAAATACCGCGCCGCCCGCCTGCAGTCAAACAATCCCGGGCTTTGCTGGTGCCCCCATTTTAGCAGGCGTGCCAGCGCTGTAAAGACGCGAGGTCGAATTTCGGAAAATTACGTGCAGGGGCCCGGAAACCATCGTTTCCGGGCCCCTGGCGTGTGGGTGGCGTGTATGGTGCGCCTTTCTTCCCCTTCTTGCTGTTTGCGTGGGGAATGCGCGGGGTGGCGCGAGTGTATTCTGGGCGTTACTCCTCGCCGGTCCAGCAGTAGGTGCAGATCTGCTCGGGATCGATGCCGATGGCGTCGAGCATGCCTTGCAGCGACTGGTAGCGCAGCGAGTCGAAGCCCATGTCGTCGCAGATCTTGCGCAGCAGGCATTGGCCGCGCTCGGTGGACGAGTCGGCGTATTCGCGCAGGTGATTAACGCCCTCGGGGCCTTCGAGCTCGTCGACGACGCGGCGGCCGATGAGCTCCATGTCCGACTTGCTCGACGAGAAGCTCAGGTACTTGCAGCTGAACATGATGGGAGGGCAAGCGCTGCGCATGTGCACTTCCTTGGCGCCCGACTCGTACAGGAAGTCCACCGTCTCGCGCAGCTGGGTGCCGCGTACGATGGAATCGTCGACGAACAGCAGCTTCTTGTCGCGGATGAGCTCGGGCACGGGTACCTGCTTCATCTTGGCGACGCGGTTGCGGACGTCCTGGTTGCTCGGCATGAACGAGCGAGGCCAGGTGGGGGTGTACTTGATGAAGGGTCGGCCGAACGGCATGTGGCTCTCGGTGGCATAGCCGATGGCGTGCGGCACGCCGGAGTCGGGGACGCCGGCGACGTAATCCACCGTTGGCATGCAGCCCTGCGCGCGCTCGTCGCGGGCCATGATCTCGCCATTACGGTAGCGCATGACCTCCACGTTTACACCTTCGTAGTTCGAGTTGGGGTAGCCGTAGTACACCCAGAGGAAGGCGCAGATCTTCATGCGGTCGCGCGCGGGCGACAGCGTTTCGATGCCGTCGGCCGTCACGCGTACGATCTCCTGCGGGCCCAGCTCGTAGGCGTCCTCGTAGCCGAGCTTGTGGTAGGCGAACGACTCGAAGGCGATGCAGTGGCCGTCGGCATCGCGGCCGATGAGCACGGGGAGGCGGCCCATCTTGTCGCGCGCGGCGATGATCTCGCCGTTGGCCGTCATGATGAGCAGCGTGCACGATCCCTCGATGACCTCCTGGGCGTACAGGATGCCCTCGGTGAAGCTGTCGCGCTGGTTGATGAGCGCCGCCACCAGCTCGGTCTGGTTGACCTTGCCCGAGCTCATGGCCATGAACTGCTTCCCCTGGTTTACAAAGTGGGACTCGACGAGCTCCTCGTCGTTATTGATGGCGCCCACGGTGGTGATGGCGAACGTGCCCAGGTGGCTGCGGACGAGCAGCGGCTGCGGGTCGGTGTCGCTGATGCAGCCGATGCCGGTGGTGCCGTGGAACGTGGGCAGGTCGTCCTCGAAGCGCGTACGGAACGGGGTGTTCTCGATGGAGTGGATCTGGCGCTGGAAGCCGTCCCCCGACTCGTGGAATATCATGCCGGCGCGTCGAGTTCCCAGGTGGGAATGGTAGTCAACGCCGAAGAACACATCCAGCACCACGTCGCGGTGCGAGACCGCGCCAAAGAAGCCGCCCACTGTGGTTACCTCCGTGGGGTCAGGGGCCGCCTGTTTTTACCCAGGCCGGCGCCGATTGCCTTACGCAAGGAGTATAGAGAGGCTGCCGCCGTCTGGAAGGTTGCATTTTCGGTTTGTGCAAGATAAATCGGCGCGCATTGCCTACACTGTCGGTGGACTAGATGCGGGGCGGCCGGCCGGAGGGTCGGGTTCGCGCCGCGCTGCGGGCGCGTGCCGCGGGGCGCGGGGCGCGGGCTTCGGGCTCGCGCCGGGTCCTTACCGGCGGCTGGCACGGGGCGCGGTTGTATCCGCCTCATTACAAAGGAGGAGCCATGTTCGGAGACAACCTCGAGCGCATCGTCGCGGGCATCGAGAAGAACTACGAGGCCGACGAGATCTTCTTCACCAAGCCGGGGCGCAAGTTCCCCAGCCGGTCGGCCATCAAGACGCTGCTGAAGGACACGCGCCGCGTGCTGTTCCCCGGTTACTTCGGCGAGGAGATGCTGTCGCCCTACACGAGCCCCAGCTACTTCATCGGCGACACGCTCATGCAGATCGAGCGCGTGCTGCGCCAGCAGGTCATCGTGGCGCTGCGCTACACCGCCGACGCCTCGTGCGACGAGGACCAGATCGAGCGGCGCACCAACGAGATCTGCACCGCGTTCTTCGACGAGCTGCCCCAGGTGCAGCGCGTCCTGCTCACCGACGTGCAGGCGCTGTTCGACGGTGACCCGGCCGCCGGCTCGAAGGAGGAGGTCATCTTCACGTACCCGGGGCTGTACGCCATCTATGTGTACCGCATCGCGCACGTGCTGTTTGAGCTGGGGGTTCCCATCATCCCGCGCGTGATGACCGAGCTGGCCCACAGCGGCACGGGCATCGACATCGGCGCCGGCGCGACCATCGGCGAGTACTTCTTCATCGACCACGGCACGGGCGTCGTCATCGGCGAGACCACCGAGATCGGCGACCACGTGAAGATCTACCAGGGCGTCACGCTGGGC
>JAAWAY010000196.1 GCA_022792415.1 Eggerthellaceae bacterium
CCAGGCCGCCCGTGAACAGGCCGTAGCCGTAGGACACCTGGATGGTGGAGTCGGCCGTGCCGCCCACCATGGCGATGCCGCGGGCGAAGCAGTCGCCCCAGTTCTCGAGGTCGGCGGCCGTGTGGCCGACGACGGTGGCCTGGCCGGTGGTGCCCGACGAGGCGTGGATGCGGGCGACGTCCTTGTTGTCGCGGGCGAACATGCCGAAGGGGTAGGCGTCGCGCATGTCCTGCTTGACGACGAACGGGAACTTGGCGAGGTCCTCGAGCGAGCGGAGGTCGTCGGGGGTGACCCCGGCGGCGTCGAAGCGCTCGCGGAAGATGTCGACGTTGTCGTAGGCGTTGCGCATGGACTCGCGCATGCGCTCGAGCTGCAGGGCGCGCAGCTCGTCGACCGGCATGGTCTCGATTTCAGGTTGGTAGTACACGGGCACCTTCCTTGCTCCTCGGGGCTGGCGGGCGGGGGCGCTGGGCGCCGGGAGGCGGCGGGCCAGCCTCTAGGACGCGCCCTGCTCCGCCGGTTCCTCCGGTGCATCGGGGCCCTTGACGACGACCTCGGTGATGGGGGCGTAGGTGGAGTAGAAGGCGTCTTCGCGGACCACCTCCCCATTCTGCGCCGTCACCGTGCGGAAGACCGAGAAGCCCTGGCCGTCGACGCCCTCCGTCTTGACGTAGCTGATGCCGGGGGCGAGGGTGTCGTCCCGCTCGGTGCGCGTGGAATGCTTCTTGCCCGGCGTCCACTCCCCCTCCTGCGTGGTGACGGAGTAGCCCGGGTCAACGCCGTATAGTGTAACGGTTATGCTGTCGCCGGTGTACGCGAAGGCCGCCAAAACGTCGGAAGAGGTGTCATTTCGCCACACGAGGTCCAGGTCGGGCCACGACACCGCCGCGTCACGCCCGGCCGGGTAGCTGGCGATGTAGAGCGAGTGGTTCGAGCGCTGGTCGATGGGCAGGCCGCTCTCGTAGACCGCGTTGAACACCGTGGTGGCCACCTGGCAGATGCCGCCGCCCACGTCGTCGACGTACTCCTCGCCCACGATGGCGCCCGCGCCCAAAAACCCGCGCTCGGCCGTGCGCTCGCCGGCGCGCTCGTTGAACGACCACGACTCGCCCGGCGCCACGACGGAGTTTCCCAGGATGTCGCAGATGAGCTGGATGTTGTGCGTGCGGTTGGCCGTTGCGTCGGTGGCGGTGAACTGCGTGGTGAACGAGGATATCTCCTGCACGATGCCGCAGTCGACGGCCTCGGTGAGCGTCAGGCTCCCCGGCGCCTGCTCGGCCTGCACCTGGGCGGTGATGGGGTCGTCCGGCTGGGCGGGGGCGCCCGACGAGCCGGGTCGGCCGGCCTCGTTCGCCGGGCCGAGCAGCTGCTCGTCGAGCACGGCGAGCGCCTCGTCGAGGCGCGGCACCGCCACCGGCCCCTGCGGGACGACCGTCACGGCGTCGCCCTCGACGGCAAACGACACGCGCACGGGCTCACCGGTGGCGGCGGCCTGGATGCGGCGTAGCAGCGTGGCCCGGGCCGCGGCCGGGTCGACGGCCACCTCCAGCGCGGCGCCGCCGTCGCCCGGCACGACCGACACGGACAGCCACGCGGCCACCTCGTCGCGCGAGAGCTCGTAGGGGCGCTCCTCGTAGGTGAACCCGAGCGGGCGGGCCAGCGACGCGTTCAGGGCGTCGGCCACGGCGCGCGCCTGGCCCTCGGTGGTGCGCGACGGCGCGTCAGACACCTCGGCGACGAAGGCCGACCCCTCCGGGTCGGGGGCCAAAAGCGCCGCGGTGAGCCGCTCATCGAGCCAGGCGCGGTCGACCAGCCGGCCGGCCTGGCCCGCCACGGGCGACGCGACGCCGTCGTCGAGCGCCACGGTCCAGTCGGCGCGGGGCTCGCCGAGGGCGGCGTCCACCGACTGGGCGAGCGCCTCCACCGCGTCGCCGTCGAACGTGAGCCGCACCGGCACGTCCCAGCCGCCCAGCGCCGCCTGCACGCGCGCGCCCACGCCGCCCTGCTCCCGGCCCACGGCCAGCGCCTCGGCGGCCAGCTCGTCGGCGGGCAGCGCGACGCCCAGCGAGGCCGCGTCGGCGAGCCACAGCTGGCGGGCGCGCTCGGCGTCCTCGACCGAGCGCTGCTCGGCCAGCGCGTCCTCCTGCAGCAGCGCCAGGTCGATGTCGAGGGTGTCGCGGGCCTCCTCGCTCGCGTAGACGACGGCCGAGCCGTCCTCCACGCGGGGCCCGTAGGCGTCGGCGATGGCGGCGGAGGCCTCCTCGGCCGTCTTGCCCGACACGTCCACGCCGCCCACGGACACGCCGGCGAGGACGCGCCCGGACGTGGAGGCGCCGTCCCAGCACAGCACGGCCGCCGCCAGCACAACGGCGACCAGGGCCACGCGCGCCGCCCGGCTGCGGGCCAGCACGCGCCCCGCGGCGCGGCCGGCCGACGCGACGGCCCCCGCCGCCAGCGAGAGCACCCCCAGCACGCGATCGCCCGCCGTGAGCGGGGCGGGGCCGCGATGGGACGCGGCGGCCTCAGGCGAGCGCGTCGGAGCGGCCGAGCGGCCCCGCCCGCGTCCCGCGTCGGACGCGGGCGCGGACTCCCCCGCGCCCGCCGCGGGCGCGGACTCCCCCGCGCCGCGGCCATGAACCCGGGCGTGGGCCTGGCGCACGGCGTCGGCCGAGCGGCGGCCGGCGGCGCGGGGCGCAGGTGACGGCGGGGTGTGGCGGCGGGGGGTCTTCGTCACGGGCGAGGGTCTCCCCCGCCCTGCGCGCGCAGCGCCCTCAGCGCGGCCCACAGGTAGTAGACGGTGGTGCCGATGGCCAGGATGAGCCCCACGTAGACCAGCCAGATGCCCCAGGACGCGGGCGCGGCCGTGAACCCGGGCAGCCACGCCAGGTCGCACACGCCCAGGCCCGGCACGAGGGGCCAGTTGAGGATGAGGCCGGCAAAGCCCACGAACAGGAACGTCGTGGCGAACTTGCCGGGGTAGATGACCGGGATGCGGATGTGGCGGCACTTGAGCAGCCACGCGCCGCCGATGAGCAGCAGCAGGTCGCGCGCCACCACCACGACGATGATCCAAAGCGGCAGGCGCCCCACCAAAAACACGCCGAGCACGCCGGTGATCATGAGCACGCGGTCGACCGTGGGGTCGAGCAGCTGGCCCAGCTTGGAGACGGTGTGCGTGCGGCGGGCGATCTGGCCGTCCAGGAAGTCGGTGCCGGCCGCCACGCCGAACGTCACGGCGGCCGCCAGATCGTGGCCAGCCAGGAGCAGCCACAGGTAGAGGGGCACCAGGCACAGGCGCACGAGGGATATGACGTTGGGCAGCGTCAGGATGCGGTCGGTGACCTCCTCCGGTGCCCTGGCTCCCTGCGATGCGTCCATTCCCCTGCCCCCTCATGAAATCCGGGCCCCTTTCGGAGCCCGGCCCTGACGTCATGTCGAATGGTAATTGTAGCAGTCCCCCGGCGAGCCATCTGTTTCTTAAGGTTTGCCAAGCCGAAGACCAGACGATGCACACAGCCGGGGGGTGCCGGCCCTCGGCCGGGCGTATCTGAACACTGGCCTGCCCTTATCTCAATGCATGAGGTAGCGCAGCGCACGAGGCGAGGGGCCTTAACCCCTCGCCGAGCAGCGGAGCGGTAGCCCGGCCGAGGGCCGGCACCCCCCTCCCCGGGAACGGGGCGCTACTCCGCCGCCGCCTCGGCCTTGGGGTCGGGCACCTCCACCACGGTGCAGGACTGGGCGGTGGCCACGGGCGTGTAGGCGGGATCCATCGCCAGGCAGTGCTTGGGGCAGGCGCGCACGCAGGCGCCGCACTGCACGCACATGAACGGGTTGATGCCCCAGGTGCGGGCCTTCTTGTCCACGGTGATGGTGTGGCACGGGCAGGTCTTCTGGCAGATGCCGCACAGGATGCAGTGGTCGGCGTCCACCACGACGTGTCCCTTGAGGCCCTTCGGGGCCGGCTTGACCTCGGCCGGGTAGCACACGGTCTCGGGCTTCTTGAACAGCGACCCCAGCGTCATGCCGCCGAGCTTGAACGAACCCACGTTGGCCTACCTCTCTGTGCAGCTGATGCACGGGTCGATGGTCAGGATGATCATGTTGACGTCGGCCAGGTCGCAGCCGGCCAGCGCGCGGGTCATGCCCGCCAGGTTCTGGGACGTGGGCGTGCGCATGCGCATGCGCTCGAGGTTCTTGGTGCCGTTGCCGCGCGCGTAGTAGTAGCACTCGCCGCGGGGCTGCTCGAGCACGTTGGAGGCCTGGGCGCCGTCGGCCGGCGCTCCCTTCACGGCCACCTCGATGTCGCCCGCGGGGATCTTGGCCGCCAGCTCCTTGATGATCTCGATGGACTGCAGCACCTCCAGGCAGCGCACCTTGACGCGGGCGAAGCAGTCGCCGCCATCGTCGAGGATGGGCTGGAAGTCGGACAGGTCGCCGTAGGCGCCGCGGCCGAAGGCGCGCACGTCGTAGTTGACCGCCGACGCGCGGGCGAAGGGACCCACCATCGACAGGTTGACGGCGTCGTCGTGGCTGATGTAGCCCACGCCCACGGTGCGGTTCTTGACCGACGTATCCGTGAGCAGGGTGTTCATGATCTTGGTGTAGTCGTCGACGATGCCGTCGAGTGCGCGGATGATCTCGGCCATCATGGCGTCGTCGATGTCGCGGACCACGCCGCCCACCTTCACGACCGACAGGATGACGCGCCCGCCCGTCGTCTTCTCGAAGATGTCGAGCACGCGCTCGCGCAGACGCCAGCAGTGCATGAACATGCTCTCGAAGCCGAACGCGTCGGCAGCCAGGCCCAGCCACAGCAGGTGGGAGTGGATACGCGACAGCTCGTGCCAGATGACGCGCAGGTACTCGGCGCGCTTGGGCACTTCCACGCCCATGAGGGACTCCACCGTCTCGGCGTAGCCCAGCGAGTGCCCCATGGCGCAGATGCCGCAGATGCGCTCCGCCACGTAGATGAACTGGTTGTAGTCGCGCGTCTCGACGAGCTTCTCCAGGCCGCGGTGCACGAAGCCGATCTGCGGGATGGCCTCCACCACCGTCTCATCCTCCACCACCAGGTCGAGGTGGAGCGGCTCGGGGAGGACGGGATGCTGGGGCCCGAAGGGGATGACCGTCGCCTTGCCCATGCTACTCACCTTCCTTCGCGGCGGCCTCGGCCGCCTTCTTGGCCTTGGCCTCCATGGCGGCGCGCACCTTGGCGGCCTTCTCGGGATCCATGGCGGCCAGCTTGGCCTCCAGCTCGGCGTCGCGCTCGGCGGCCTCGGCCGCAGCCGCCTTCTTGGCCTTGGCGGCGATGGCGGCACGCACGCGGGCCACCTTCTCGGGATCCATGCCGGCCAGCTTGGCCTCCACGTCGGCCTCCGACGCGGTGTCGAACACGCGGCCCGGCTTGGACTCGCCGGCGGCGTCGGGGTGGTCGGCCAGGTAGCCGGTCTGCGCGTCGGCCGCGCGGGCGGCCTTGGCGTCCTTCTCAGCTTTGGCGGCGGCCACGCGGCGCGCCTTCTCGCGCGCGGCCTTCTGCTCGGGCGAGATGACGGTCATGGGCTCGCTCACGGCCACGCGGTAGAAGTTGCCGCCGAAGTCGATGGCCAGGTCGGTGAACGTGATGCCGAACAGGTCGTGGATCTCGTTCTCGAACACGAACGCGGCCAGGTAGACGTCGGTGATGGAGGGCATGGACGAGCCGTGGGGCACCAGCGGCACCACGAGGTTCTCGAGCAGGCCGTCCTTCATGTAGGTGTAGATGAGGTCGACGCCGTCCTCGGCGTTGACGGCGAGGGTCTGGACGTAGCGCCAGCCCTCCTCCTTGCGGCGGGCGGCGTCCTGGTGGACGGCGTCCCGGTCGAGCGGGGTGAACTCCTGGCGGAACTGGGCCATGGCTACTCCCCTCCCTTCTTCGCCTCTTTGAGCTTGGCGGACTTCTCGTCCAGCACGGCGACGCCCTTGACGATGGCGTCGATGAGCGCCTCGGGGCGCACGGCGCAGCCCGGGGCGTACACGTCGACGGGGATGGCCTTGTCCACCCCGCCGATCACGTTGTAGCAGTCGTGGAAGATGCCGCCCGTGCACGCGCAGATGCCGCAGGCCACCACCACCTTGGGCTCGACCATCTGATCGTAGATCTCGCGGACCACGTCGATGTTCTGCTCGTTGACGCTGCCGGTGACCAGGAAGATGTCGGCGTGCTTGGGGTTGCCGGTGTTGACGACGCCGAAGCGCTCGCCGTCGAACCCGGGGCACAGCGTCGCCAGCACCTCGATGTCGCAGCCGTTGCAGCTGGAGCCGTCGTAGTGGATCACCCAGGGTGACTTCGATGCGAAAGCCATGGTGCCTCCTTACAGGAACGCGAGGAACGCGACGTTGACGCCGCCGGCCACGAGCGCCACCGCCCAGGCCGACTTGAGCATGAACTGCCACTTCACGCGCGCGAAGTTGTTGTCGATCCAGATCTCCAGGAAGTAGACGGCCAGCGCCACCACCACGGCCACGATGAGAGAGGCCGGGCCTCCCCACACGAAGAACAGGCCGACCCAGCCCAGGAACAGCACGTTC
>JAAWAY010000197.1 GCA_022792415.1 Eggerthellaceae bacterium
AGTACATGACGCCCTCCAAACCCAGCTGAACGCTTCATACGCCCGTCTTTGAGAGATAGATCCGTTCAGCTGACTCTGAGAATGCACGCACAAAAGGCCGCTTACACGAAAGTGTTCAGCTAACTTCGCAAATCAACCGGGGCCTGTGTCAGGCGCCCTCGGGATGGTGGGCTCCCCGGCGGTGACCTGCGCCGGGGCTCTGCGCGCCCGCGCCGGCGTGGCCGCCGCCGTGCCCTTGCGCCGTCCCGTCCCCGTGGCCGTCATCCGCGCCGTCCGCGTCATGGCCGGCGCAGGCGTCGATGCGGTCGCGCAGCTCGCGCATGCTGAGCGAGGCGCAGTCCTCGAGCGTGAGGGTATCGTCGAGCGCGAGAAGCTCCTGGGCGGCCTGGTAGCGCGCCATGCCCATGCCCGCCGACGCGGCATGCTCGTGCACCTCCGCTCCCACCCGCGCGCTCGCGTGCTCGCAGGGCAGGCTCGCGAGGGCCGCGGCGGTCTGCGCGTCGAGGCGGTCGGCCAGCGACGCGTCGTCGGAGGCGATGCTCACCTCGAGCAGCGATCCCTCCCCCACATAGGGCGCGAGGGCGGGGCTGGCCGCGAGATCGGCAAGCGCCTCCTCGTAGGGGCGCCCGTCGAGCGCGACCGCATCGAGGACGCGCGCGCCGTCGTCATTGAGGGCTTCGGCGCCCACCACGGTGCCGAGGCGGTTGACCGCCAGCTCGAGCGAGGGGTTCACGTCGATGCCCACGTAGGCCGCCGGCTGGCGCAGGGCCGTCGTCACGCCGACGCCGACGAGAACGAGCGCGAGGCACGCGGCGGCGGCCAACGCGGCGGGCCACCAGCGGCGGCGCGGGCCGCGGGACATCACCGGCCCCGCTCCCGGGCACGCGCCCCCTTCCGCACGCGGGCGGGCCGCCTCGATGGCGGCAAGAGTGCGCTCGGCCAGCCCCTCGGGCACGGCCTGGGCGTCTAAGGCGGCGCGGACGCGCTCGTCGACATCGCTCATGAGAGCACCTCCCTCAGGCGCTGGCGGCCGCGGGCTATCCAGGAGTACACCGTGTTGACCGGGGCGTCCACCATCTCGGCGATCTCAGGCGCGGTGTAGCCCTCATATACAGAAAGATACAGCGGGGTGCGCGGGGGATCGTCGAGGGAGCGCAGCGCGTCCATCACCTCATGCACCGCCGACCCGGGCTGCGCCTGGGGATCGTGCGATACCAGGAGATCCTCGAGCGGCGACCCCGCATCGGCGCGCAGGCGCCTCGAGGCGCGGCGCAGCGCATCGCGGCAGGTGTTGGTGGCCACGCGGATGAGCCATGCCTTGCGATGCTCCTCGTCGTGGAAGTCGGCGCCGTCGGCCAGGGCGTACTTCATGAACGTGTCCTGGAACGCGTCCTGGGCGTCGTCCTCATGGCGCAGCGACAGCACGCACACGCGCCAGACGGTGTCGCCGTGCTCCCCCACGGCACGCTCGATGTCATCGGCGGGACGCACCGGCGGCGCGCCCCTTAGCGGCGGCAACCGTGGCCGTGGGCAGTCCCCCGCCCGCAGCCGTGGGACGTGCCGTGTCCGATCGCGGCGCCGCGATCGGACCAGCCGTCATCGGCGGGAGCCGGGCAGCCGGTCGCAGGACACGACGCGCCCGCGTCGTCCCGAGCCGCGCCGCGATGGTCGCACACGCCGTCGCCATCCACGTCGACGAAGCCGGGGCAGCCCTCGTCAGGGCAGAGGGCATCTGCCCGGGGGTAGGCGCAGACGCCGGCGTCGGGGCAGGCGCGCAGGTCCTTGGCTTCCTCGCACGGGGCCGGGCACGCGCTGGCGGCGGCCGCGGCGCAGGGCGCGCTCACCAGGGGCGCCAGGGCGCTCGGCGCGTCAGCCGGGCGCATCGCCAGGGCGACGGCGGGGGCGGCGAGCACGGCGGCGAGCGCAGCGCCCACGAGGGCGATGAGGGACTTCTTCATGGGTGGACTCCTTCGTTCCTATGACCTCTCGTCTCACCGATAACACGGATGAGGAGGCGGAATCCTTGCAATGATACGACGATCGTGTACCAAACTTCCATTTTCCGCCAGGGCTGTGACCTGGTGAAATGATGCATAATGCCTGGTGAGAAGGTGGTTTTGCCTTGGGAGGAAAATCGAAGTTTGGTACACGATCGCGCGCCAGACGCGGTGCGGGGGGGGCGGCGCGGGAACGTGGCGCGGCACGGCGGGCACGGGATGGCGGCGCGCGGTGTGGCGGGTGCGGTGCGGCGCGGGAGCGTGGCACGGCGTGGTACGGCGGGCGACGCGGCGCTCCCCCAACGCAAGGGACCCCGCCTGCCGCATGCAGGCGGGGTCCCGCGTCGTGCGTGCCGTGCCCGCGCCGCTACGTCAGCTTGACGAACTTGCGCTTGCCCACCTGGATGGTGGCGCCGGCGAGCAGGGCCGGGTCGACGTTGTAGGCCTTGGCCGCGAGCGCCTCACCGTTGACCTTGACGCCGCCGCCGTCGATGAGGCGACGCGCCTCCCCCACGCTGGGGGCCAGGCCCGCGTCGTGCAGCAGCTTGGCCACGTAGACGAGCCCCTCGTCGTTGGGCGTGAGGTCGGCCGCGAACTCGGGGATGTCGTCGGGCACCTCGTGCTGCTTGAACACGCGGTCGAACTGCTCCTCGGCCGCCTGGGCCGCCGCCTCGTCGTAGTAGGAGGCCACGATGTTGCGGGCCAGGGCGCGCTTGACCTTGTTGGGGTGCAGCTCGTCGGCCGCCAGCCCCGCCTCGATGGCGTCGATCTCGTCCACGGGGACGGTGGAGGCCAGGCGGTGGTACTTCACCATCATCTCGTCGGGGATGGACATGACCTTGCCGAACATGTCGGCCGGCTCGTCGGTCAGCCCGATGTAGTTGCCGTAGCTCTTCGACATCTTCTTCACGCCATCGGTGCCCTCAAGAAGCGGCAGCGTGAGGCACACCTGCGGCTCCATGCCCAGCTTCTCCATGAGCTCGCGGCCGGCCAGCAGGTTGAACAGCTGGTCGGTGCCGCCCAGCTCCACGTCGGCCTTGATGACCAC
>JAAWAY010000198.1 GCA_022792415.1 Eggerthellaceae bacterium
ATCATGGCCGGGTCGTCGTTGACCCAGGCGGTCGACTTGTAGGTCTTGGTGTCGTCGGTCTGCTCCTCGCCGGCCACCACGTGCTTGACGGTGTAGGAGGTGGGCTGGGTCTGCTCGGCGTCCTTGACAAACTTGGCAACAAAATTGCCACCGGTGTAGAGCCCGCGCTCGTTCTTCAGCGGGACTACCGTCATGCCGTCCTCGGACAGCGACACGTTCTTGGCGGCAGCATTCTCGGGGGTGATCTTCTCGCCGCCCTGATACCAGCCGTCGAACTTGTAGCCCAGCTTGACGCTTGCGGTGGAACCCACCGTCTGGCCAGCCTCGGGATTGACCGCCTCATCGGTCAGGGAGACATCGCCCCCCGCGGCCGGAGTCGGAGTATAAGTGTAAGTAACAACCCCGCGCTCCTGCCAAATGGCATACAGCGTCACGTTCTCGTTGGGCATCGTGAAGGACTGGTCCGTCCCAACGCGATACTCAGGCATCGTGGCCTTAGCATCGCGATCCCAGCCCAAGAAGATGTAGCCAGTACGCTGGGGCGTATGAGCCTCGTCGGTGCCGAAATCGATAACGACATCAGATCCGATGACGTACTGCTTCGTCGCAGGCACACGATTCGCGACGCCGCCGTTGGCCTCGTAGATCACATGCTTCTGGGCCTTGTACTGAATGACGCCGTCGACGTTCCATTCGGTGGATTCGCGCGCTTTGATGACGTACCAATGCACATACTGCGTTTCCGGGTCGAACGAAACGCCGTAACGAGCAAGCACCGTGCGGATTTCATCGTCGCTGGGAACTACTTTCAAGTTCGCCGCCACCGCTGCATCGTTGTTGTTGATGGCAACGGGTTGACGCAGCTGTCCCTTGAGGTCCTTGCCTGCGCTAGCCGGATAGTAGTCACCCGTTCCGTAGTCTGCGGGCTCCTTCTGAATTGCACCGTCCTTTCGGATATAGAAGTAGGCGGTGGTGTTTCGGGTAGTCGAAGCCGAATCGTCGAGCCAAATCGCATAGAGAGTCACATTGCCCTCGACGACGAACTCGCTGTTGGCCACATTGTTCGTGCCTCGGCCGCTGGAATCCTTGGACCAACCAATGAAGGTATAGCCATCACGAGACATGCCGATCTCGCTCGGATCGGGCAGGGTGACGGCGTAGCGCTGGAGCACGTTGCCCCACGTTGCGCTCATCGTCGCATTAGAGCCGGAGCCGCCATTCGCGTTGAACGTAACGATGGGGGCGCTCTTCTCCCAAATAGCGTAGTAGGTGGTGTTCGTGGTGATCTTCACCTGGGTACCCGGCGCCATGCCGGTCTCGGCGTCGTCATCGTCGGCCCAGCCAACAAAGACGTAGCCGTTGCGAGTAAAGGAGCATTCGGGAAGCTCCGCACCATACGTTCCGTCCGGGTTTTTGGTTGTCTTAAGAGTCTGGTTGCTACCCTGCGCACCATTCGGTTTCAAAGTAATAGAGGGGGTTTTGGCGGCGACAACAGTGATCTTGATCGTCTCCGTCTGTCCCAACCCATTTTTATGGGTGATTTCGACCTTACCCTCGGAAACACCGGTGACCACAGCAGTGTTATCGTCACCGCTTACGGTTGCCTTTCTTGCGTCGCTTGAAGTCCAAGTGTGCACCAGCCACCAGCTATTGGACTTCAGGACCAGGGTTCCCCCCAACCTCAACGGTCAGGTTCTTCTTGTTGTTGTTCTCATCGGTGATTTCCAGCGTCGAGCTGCCGAACCCGAGCGCGTCGAAGATTCCCTCCACGGCGTCGCTCACGGTCGGGGCCTCGGGCTCGCTCGTCACGGGCGTCTCGGGGACGGTGGTCTCCCCGGGCTGCTCGGCGGGATCGTCCGCAGGGGTCTCGGGCTGCGTGGGCGCGGGGGTGGCGGGCTCGGTCACGACGGGCGCCTCGGGCTCGTCGGCGACGGTCGCCACGGCGGTCACGGCCAGCACGGCGCCGGCCTCCACCTTCTCGGCGGCCACGGTGTACTCGCCGGCGGCGTTGGCAGCCAGCTCGCACTGCACGCCGGCAGCGCTCGTCAGCGTGACGGCCTTCGCAGCCGCCAGCTCAAAGCCCTCGTCCGCGGCCACGGTGAACTTGAGCACCTGGTCGGCGGGAACGGTCAGCTCCTTGGCGTCGGCCTTCAGCGTCTTGCCGCCGTAGGTCACCGCCGCATTCTGCAGCTTCAGCTTCAGGGTGACGTCGGCCGCCTTCTCCTCGGCGGGAGCCGCGGGAGCGGCCTCGGGCTCGGCCTCGGGGCGCGGCGCCGGGGTCTCCAGCTGGCTCGCGGCCTTCTCGGCCTCGGCCTCAGGCGCCTTCTGCTCCTGCGCGGGCTGGGCCTTGTCCGCCTCGACGGGCTTGACCTGGTCATCCGCGGCGGGAGCCGGCTTGTCGTTCACCTCCGTCGCCACATCGGCAACCGCGTCCTCGCTCTTCTCTGCGGCCCAGGCCGAGACGTTGAACGTGGACACGACCAGCAGAACGGCCATGATCACCGAGAGGACCTTGCCCTCCACGGTGTTCCTGGCGTCTAGCAATCGCCCTAACACACCCATAGTTCACCACCGATTTCTCTCTCGGACGGCACGCTGCCGCCCTCTCCTCTACGCACGAGCATTGATGCTTATCAGTGCTTTGGCCACGCCCACCTTGCCTGTGTCACGTCAGCCTGGAGAACCCAGAGGCGACGCGGGACGTAACTTGCCAATTACATCCAGAGCGCAGTCCAACCATCATCATAAACATTTCATTTCTTCAACGGGCGGGAAATGCTTCGGTGGCGGCTTTCATGACGCAAAACTACGCCTTGGTAAACACAGAATGACAACCCTGCTACACGTAATAGGGTTCCGTGCAGAGTAGTTAGGTGACCAGGCAATTTGCCGGTCTAAGCACTTGACCAGAGAGCGGAACCCTGTCGGGGGCAGGCTGCCTCACCCCAAGTAAGCACAGACCGCGCCTCGGACGACGCCTCGATCTGCTGTCTCTTCCTTAGGACAACACGGGAGGCACCAGTCGGATGCCCTCCAGGCCCTGGTCAGTCTCTTCTGCTATGCAGAAGGCCATGTACAGAGGCAGGTACCAGACCGTCTTCTCGCACCGCTCCTCTTTCTCCACGTTCCCCGACGACAGGACAAGGGCCTCCTCTATCCCGTATTCCGCCGTTCCCAGCAAGTTGTTGAGCGCCGTGTGCAGCTTGTAGTCCTTCCCCGACTTCACCTCGATGGGCACCACCTTGCCCTCGCGGCTCTCGATAAGAAAGTCCACTTCTCCCTTACGGTTGTTGTGGTAGTAGAAGAGGCGCGGGTTCACGCAGGCCAGCGCCTGGGCAACGGCGTTCTCGTATACGGCGCCGAAGTTCGCGGAGCTTGCTCCCTCCACCACGTCAAGGGTGGACTGCCGAGGATAGGTCGCCAGCAGCAGACCCGTGTCCGACGAGTACAACTTGAACTTATTGACCTGCCTGGTTCTCATGAGGGGGCTTTTCGGCTCCGCCACGACATAGGTCGGAAGAACCACGCCGGCGTCGATAAGCCATTGGAAGTCATCGGCGAAGCGCGCGTACTGTGCCTTGTCTCCGAGCGACTTCATGACGAACCGCTTGTTCTCCTTGTCGAGCTGGCTCGACACGGCATCATAGACGGCGCGGATCTGCGGCGCACGAGCCTCGGCGTACCTCGTGATGTCAAAGCGGTATTGCTGCACGATCTGCTCCTGTGCCTCACGCACCACCGCCATGTCGAACGAGCTGTCGACGTAGAGCTTGACGACCTCGGGCATCCCTCCTACCACCAGGTAGTACCGGAACATCCTCATGAGGCGTTCGTGTAGCGCGCCGTCAAGCGGCGTCTTCTCGCGATACGCAGCGCGTATCTGGCCCATGAGGCCCTCCGACACCCCCTGCGCCCAGCAAAACTCCTCGAAGTCCAGGGGGAACAGGCGCTCAATGCGCACGTAGCCCACGGGAAAGGAGCGGTAGCCGCGCAACTCGGTACCGAGCATCGACCCCGATGCCACCACGGCCAGCCTACCCTCCTCCACCAAGAACTTGATGATGGTCAGCATGTCGGGGGCTGCCTGGACCTCATCCAAGAACAGCAGCGTGCGCTCCGGGATTACCGACCCTCGCCCCAGCAGGGAGAGCCTCGATACGAAGTCATCGGTATCGACCGCGCCCTGAAGAAGCGCAGCCGCGTCCTTGTCTTCCAGGAAGTTCACCTCGACGAAGCTCTCAAACTCCTGCGCGGCGAACTTCCTCACCAAGTAGGTCTTCCCCACCTGACGGGCGCCTACCAGCAGAAACGCCTTCCTCGAGCCGTCGTTCCTCCACGCGAGCAGTTGATCGTACATCTTCCTTCTCACGAGGATCTCCCTTCCCATGCGTCTAACACAGAAAGATTTTACTCGGAAATGCGTCTAACACAGAAAGATTCACCCTGAATTTGCGTCTAGAACAGAAAGAAATACCCCGGAAATGCGTCTAACACAGAAAAGGGCGCCCGGCCGAAGCCGAGCGCCCTCGTTCTCAACACCATGCGGGCCACGCCTGACGCGGCGCCTCGGGGCTACAGCCCCAGCGCCTTCTTCAGGGCCGACACGCGGCGACGCGACACGGGGATCTTCTCCTCCACGCCGTTCAGCGTCAGCAGCAGCGTGCCACCCGACACGGACTCGATCTCCTCCACCATCGACAGGTTCACCAAGTAGCCGCGATGCACGCGGAAGAACCCGTGCCCGTCCAGGCGCTTCTCCAGCTGGGCCAGGCTCACCGTCGAGAAGTAGCGGTCGACATCCGTCTGCAGGTACGCGTAGTCGTCGCGCGCCATGACAAAGCGGATCTTGTCGATGCCGATGAGGATCTTCTTGCCGCCTTTCTCCACGGGGATGCGCTCGGACTTCTGCGCCTGCAGGTGCAGGGCCACCTGCTCGCGCACGCGGGCGATGGCCTGGGCCAGGCGATCCGTCTCCACGGGCTTCACCAGGTAGTCGATGGCGTTCACCTTGAACGCGTCCAGCGCATGCTCGCTGTAGGCGGTGACGAACACCACCGCGGGCGGGTACTTCAGGTGACGCAGGGCCTCGGCCAGCTGCAGGCCGGTGGCCTCGGGCATGTTCACGTCCAGGAACATGACGTCGCAGGGGTACTCCTTGAGCTTCTCGATAGCCTCGCGCACGCTCGCCGCCTCGGCCACCACATCGACGCCGCCGACTTCGTTGAGGAGGAACCGGAGCTCGGAGCGCGCGGGCGCCTCGTCATCGACGATGATCGCTTTCAGCACTGTTGCCTCCAAACTCGTAGATCTGACTATTCTCATCCGGTCATTATATAGTACGGTCGCGCGCTTGCCGGGAAAAGGCGCGAAATCACCCCGGACGCACGGCGGCCCGGGCCCCCTGAGGGCCCGGGCCGCCCGCTCACGCGTTGCCCTACAGCTCGATGTCGCTCAGCTTCTGGATGGCCAGTGCGTATATCTTCATGGCCGTCTTCAGGTTGTCCACGCTGATGCCCTCGTCGGGGCCGTGCATGCTGCCAACCCACGCGGGCTGCTCCAGCCACGGCATCTCCGGCCCGAAGCTGGCGCCGCTGGTGAACTCGCGCGCGTAGGTGCCGCCGCCGATGGTGAACGGCTTGCGCTCATCATCGCCGGTGACCTCGCGGTACGCGTCCAGCAGCGCCTGGATGGGCGCGGAATCCGGCTTCACCAGGAACGTGTCCATGAGCAGCGTGTTCTCGAACGTGGCGCCGATGGGGTCGGTGAGCGCCGTCAGGGCCGCGGTGATGCCCTCGGGCGTGATGGCCGTGGGCCAGCGGCTGTCCATGGTCTGGACGATGCAGCCGTCCTTCAGCTCGATGGTGCCGCCGATGACCGTCAGCGGCCCGAAGTACTCGTCGGAGCAGGCAATGCCCACGCCCGAGCCGTCCGTGTGGTCCAGCAGCTTCTGGTCGAACTCCAGGAACGCGCGCTCGTCGGCGTTGCACAGGTCGTTGGTCAGCAGGTAGTCCACCAGAAGGCCGATGGCGTTGATGCCGCCCTCGGGCAGCGACGCGTGGGCGCTCTTGCCCAGGGCGTCGATGCGCGCCAGGCCCTCGCCCTCCGCCGTCACCGTGATGCGGTCGGCGGTCGGCAGCGCCGCGGCGTCCGCGCGCACCAGCGCGGTGGCGGTGCCCGGCACGGCGTTGGTGGCCGAGCCGCCCTGGATGTCCACGATCACGCCGCCCTCGATGGGCTTGCTGGTGATGGTGGCGTCGAAGCCGCCCTTCTCGCCGTAGCACACGGGGAACTCCGCGTCCGGCGTGAACAAAAACGCCGGATCGGCGTAGCGCTCGCGGTAGTAGGGCACGTCGGCCATGCCCGTCTCCTCGTTCGCGCCGAACAGGAACCGCACGGTGTAGGGCAGCTCGCGGCCCTGGTCCTTCCAGAACTTCAGCGCCCACAGCGTGACCACCACGGGCCCCTTGTCGTCGAGCGTGCCGCGGCCGATGAGGTAGCCGTCCTTCTGGGTGACGGAGAACGGCTCGAACGTCCAGCCCGGGCCCGCCGGCACCACGTCCACATGGCCGATGATGCCGATCTGCGTGTCGGAGGCGCCCTTGAGGTCGGCGTAGCCCATGTAGCCGTCCACGTCCGCGGTGTCGAGCCCCATGCGCTCGGCAATGGCCAGCGCCTGGGTCAGCGCCGCGCGAGGCCCGGGCCCGAACGGGGCGTTGGGCTCGGCCTTGTCCAGCTCCTCCACGCTGGGTATCTCCACCATGCTGGCGATGTCGGCGACGATGGCGTCCCAGTTGTCCTCGATGTACGCGTCGATGCTCTCGTTGAATTCCTTGGCGTCCATGCAGCGTCCTTCCGCTTGGGGGCCGAATAACCGTTACCCTTCATTATCTCGACCGGCTGCAGGGGCGCCACCGGGGCGGCCTATCTGTTTCCCAGCCGTCGCCCGTCCTCGACGGGGTACGGGGCATCCGCTATACTTCCGTCGTGCGCCCGGGTGGCGGAACGGCAGACGCGGCGGTCTCAAAAACCGCTATCGAAAGATATGCGGGTTCGAATCCCGCCCCGGGCACCATATTTCACCCCACACGCAAGCAGGCCCCCGTCCCATGACGGGGGCCTGCCTTCTTGACGGGGTCAGCCGGCTACTCGGCGCCCGCCGAGGCCGCCTCGCGGCGCGCCCGGCGCGTGGACACGATGGTGCGCACGCCCTTCACCGCCAGGATGACGGCGAACACCATGAGCACCACGCCGATGACCAGCTGCAGCCCGTTGGCCAGCGTCACCGCGCCGCCCATGAGGGCCGCCGCCTTCGCCTGCACGGTCAGCGCCAGCGACGTCAGCGTCACCACCATCATGAACGCCATCGGGAAGTAGAACATGGCGTTATTGCGCCCGGCGTTGCCCAGCCACGCGCACACCGCCAGCAGCCCCAGCGCGGCCAGCAGCTGGTTGGCGGCGCCGAACAGCGGCCACACCAGCTGGTAACCCGTCATGCCCAGGCCGACGCCCAGCACCACGGTGATGATGGTGGCCACCCACGGATTGGTCAGCACCTTGCGCCACCCGGTCAGCTGCGACGGCTCCATGCCGTGGGGCGTGAACAGCTCCTGGAACATGTAGCGCGCCAGGCGCGTGGCCGTGTCCAGCGACGTCAGGCAGAACACCGACACCGCCAGGATGAGCAGCGCGTACGCGATGGAGCCCGCGCCCTGCAGCCCGGGGATGCACGCCAGCATCTGGGACAGGCCCGCGGCGAATACCTGGGTGGGCGACGCGTAGGTGCCGTCCATGTACCCCGAGAACACGAACGCCACGGCGCACAGCGAGCACACCGCCACCAGGCACTCCAGCAGCATGCCGCCGTAGGCGATGGGCTGCGCCTCGGCCTCGCGGTCCAGCTGCTTGGACGTGGTGCCCGAGGCCACCAGGCTGTGGAAGCCCGAGATGGCGCCGCAGGCGATGGTGATGAACAGGGCGGGGAACAGGAACCCGCTCGCCGCCACCTTGCTCGTGCCGGCCGTGGCCGTGAACCCGGTGAAAGCCGGGATGTCCAGGTTGGCCGCATCGCCGGTGATGCCGGCGCCGACGATGCCCACCAGCGCCAGCGCAATCATGCCGTACAGCAGGTAGCTCGAGAGGTAGTCGCGCGGCTGCAGCAGGATCCACACCGGCGCCACCGACGCCAGCAGGATGTAGGCGCCCACGATGATCATCCACGCCGTGTTGTCCAGCACGATGACGGGGAAGTTGAATCCCACGGCCACCACCACGACGATGATGGCGATGGCCGAGATGACGTTGGCCGCCGCGGGGATCTTGCGCCCGCGCGTGGCGATGCCGTACACCACGGCCACCACGATGAACAGCATCGAGATCATGGCGGTGCGCTGGTTGGCTAGGTTGGTGGCCTCGGCCGTGGCGACGCGCGCGGCGTCGGCGTCGGCCGGCACGGCCGTCACGGCGAAGGTGCCGGCCACGATGGACGCGAAGGCGGCCACCACCAGGATAAGCGTCAGGTACGAGAACACGCAGAACAGGCGCTTGGCGGTGTCGTCGATGTTGTGCTCGATGACGGTGGCCAGCGTCTGGCCCTTGTGGCGGATGGACGCGAACAGGGCGCCGAAGTCGTGCATGGCGCCGAAGAAGATACCGCCCAGCAGCACCCACAGCAGCACGGGCACCCACCCGAAAATAGCCGCCTGGATGGGGCCGTTGATCGGCCCCGCACCGGCGATGGACGAGAAGTGGTGTCCCAGCACCACGTACGGGGCCGCGGGGACGTAGTCCTTGCCGTCCTCCAATTCGTGGGCCGGCGTCGGGCGGTCGGGCTCGACGCCCCACTGCTTGGCCAGCCAGCCGCCATAGAAGACGTAGCCCGCCACCAGCACGACGATGGACACCAGCAGGATTACCATTGCGTTCATGGCTTCGTTCCTCTCCTTTCGGAACGTGCCCTGGGCGTGCTGGTGATGCCTCCAGAGGGCGCCGCAGGTTCTCCCGGTGCCCTCTCAATGCGTCGCCAGGCTCTCTTCCCGTCCCCACGCGCGCCTGCCGAGGTCGTCGGACAGGCGCCGGCCCTCCGCCCGTGATGTCCGGACGGCGATCCTGCGTCCGCGGGGGCTAGGCGCGGTCGAAGACGTTCGCCTCCAACGTGGCCCGCAGATCCTTGCCCATGGCGTTGGTCGTGATGCTCGAGTCGGACAGGTCCACCACCGCCACGCGCAGGTCGGCCCAGCCCCGCAGCCCCCACCGGAAGTCCTTGTGGAAGCGCTCCCTGCGGACGGCGCGGCGCACGTCCTCGTCCACGGCGTCGGCGATGACCACCAGCGACAGGTACGAGGTCATGTGGTTGGGCACCAGGTCCACCTTGGCCAGGGCGTCGCCGGTCATGAAGGCGACGGCATCGGCATAGCGGGCGGCGTCCAGCCGGTCGGCCAGCAGGAAGAACAGGTACTCATGGGCGTTGGCCTCCCACAGCTTGGCGCGCTTGGCCAGCACGTACTGGCTGGCCTCGGAATGGAACTCGGCGTAGCCGGGAAACACCCGCCCCGCGAACGCGTGGTCGCGCTGCACGTCGAAGTAACCCTCGTGGGCGGCGAGCAGGCGGTCGAGCGCCGCCTGGCGCGCCGGGGCCGCCGGGGCCACGGACGTGCGCTGCCCGTCCTGGGGCTCGCTCTCTGTCATCCCCTGCTTTGGCACGATCCTTCCCTCCTCAAGCGCCGCCATTCTAGGCCCGCTTTGTTTCGGGCGCGTTTCATCCCGCAGACACAGAAGCGCCCCCGGGCCGCGAGGGCACCGGGGGCGCAGATGAAGCGTCGATGACGGCAACCGAGATCGGCTGCTCGGCGTCGGCTAGATCATGGCCAGCGTGAAGTCCTTCTCGCCGTTGAACACGGCCAGGGCATCGACCACGGAGTAGTCCGCCAGCGTGATGGCGCTGATGGCCTTGGTCAGGCGCACGGCCTCGTCCAGCGAGCGCTGGTGGATGTTGCGGCCGGTGGCGTTGCCGCAGGCGCCGCCGATGTGGATCTGGTCGTACAGCTGCGTCAGGAACGTCTCGGCGTCAACCGTCGAGCCGCCCGCGCACACCAGACCGGTGCGGCCGGCCGCCATGGCGGCGATCTTCAGGGCCTCGGCCGGGGTGCGGCCGTCCTCGGGCTTGGGCGGGTTCACCTTCACGAAGTCGGCGCCCAGGCACAGGGCCACGCCCGCCGCACCCGCGATGAGGTCGGGGTCCTTCTCGGCGGTGACGGCCTTGCCGCGCGG
>JAAWAY010000199.1 GCA_022792415.1 Eggerthellaceae bacterium
GCTGACGACGAGTACATCGTGCTGCTGGAGGTGGTGGACAACCAGGGCGCCACGCCGGACGGCCGCGTGTCCCACGAGTCCAACATCATCTACGCCCCGGCGTCGAACAACCACGACCAGACCAAGCCCGCCAAGCGCGATGCCAACGGCGAGATCGTCTACGTCACCGACGAGGACGGCGTCACGAGCATCGTGGCCGACGACGACTTCTCCAACGTGAAGAAGAACGCGCGCGGCCTGGTGGCCTACGACCTGATGATGGCCGTGGACCGCACGGGCAACGACGGCGGCCTCATCATCCCGCCCACCTACGACATCTCCGGCTACGTGTGGGAGGACGCCGACTACGACGGCATCTACAACCACGAGCCCGAGCAGCGCTACGACGCCGACGGCGAGCCCGAGCCCGAGCTGTACTCCGAGAAGGGCTATAGCGGCAAGCGGGTCATCCTGCACACCTGGTACTTCGACGGTGCCGACTGGGTGGCCAACGGCGACAAGGACGTGCTCACCGACGCGGTGGCCGATGCCGACGGCATCTCCGGCTACTACGTGTTCGAGGACCTGCCCACGGCCGTGCTCGTGGACGGCACGTGGCGTCTGGCCGGCTACACGGTGGAGCTGGACGGCCGCAACAGCGACGAGGGCATGATGTCGCTGCTGGTCACCGGCTACGAGTGGGAGACCACCCGCCTCGACGCCCGCAACAGCAACGCCCAGCCCATGGCCCAGGACGGCGAGCTGGCCGCCTACGGCTACGCTGATGGCAACTTCCCGCTGGCGTTCAGCAAGCTCACCGTCCAGACCGGCTCCGGCGTGGACGACGAGGGCAAGGCCGACGACCCGGCGGACGCCACGGACGAGCGCATCTCCAAGAACATCCTGGACGGCAAGATCGTCCTGGCCGGCGTGGCCAACCAGAGCTTCCCCGGCCAGTTCATGACGGCCCAGCGCGATGACGTGAAGGTGGCGTTCGACTTCGCCACCGGCCAGGACCAGACGGCCCTCAACGCCGGCTTCGCGCCGCCGGACTACACCAACCTCATCGGCCTGGTGTGGTACGACGAGAACTACGACGGCCTGTTCGAGGACGAGAACGGCCTGGACGACATCGAGGTCGTGCTGGCCCAGTACTACTTCGTGCCCGAGTACGACGGCCAGGGCCGCCAGCGCTTCGTCGACGAGGACGACAACGTGTTCGTGTGGGTGGAGAACGCCGACGGCACGAGCTCGCTGCGCGTCGACAACCAGTACCCGCATCCGGGTGTCGAGGCGACCAGCGACGGCACGGTGTACCTGCTCCAGGGCAACGTGCGCTACCCCTACGAGCTGCTGCTCAACCGCGGCCTGCGCACCCTGCACTCCAAGGGCACGTGGGTGCTCAACGAGAACTACCAGGGCAACGGCGACCAGGGTCGTCCGGACGTGCCGGACGTGCCCGACGTGCCGGTTGACCCCGACCAGCCCGAGCTGACCGAGGCCGAGCGCCAGGAGATCATGAACCTGGCCGACGCCGCCGAGATGCTGACCTGGATCGCCGACGCCGATCGCACGCTCGCGCAGCTGCGCGGGTTCGCCGAGCTGCGCGCCGGGTTCCTGGACGGCACCGAGGACGGATCGGGCGTGCCCGCCGACGCCGTGAAGGCGGCGCTCGACGCGCGCATCGCCGAGCTGGAGGCTGCCGAGGGCGGCTCGGGCGAGGGCGAGGGCGAGGGCGGCTCTGGCTCCGAGGGCGGCTCCGAGGGCGACGGGTCCGAGGGCGGCTCTGGCTCCGAGGGCGGCTCCGAGGGCGAGGGCGGATCGGAGGCCGGCGACGGCTCCGACGACCAGCCCACCACCCGTGCGCTGCGCCGCGCGGCGGCCCGCCCGCTGGCCGATGGCGACGAGGACGGCGACACCGGCTTCCAGACCCAGAAGTACCACCAGGTCACCTGGACCGACGCCGACGGCAACTACAACTACGAGAACCTGCCGGCCTACGTGCTCATCGACGACAAGACGGTCGACCCGACCAACCCTGCCGTCGAGGACATCTACCAGCCGCAGAACCCCGGCCTGCCGGTGCAGACCGACGTGAACTTCGAGACGGCCACGCCGTACCTGGCGGGCTACGCCGTCATGGTCCGCAGCAAGGACCAGTACCTGGTGTCGCGCTTCCACGTGGACACCAGCTCCGACAAGACCGACTCCGACCTGCGTGACTTCGACGCCGTGATGGAGGGTGACTACAACGACATCGACGACAACGCCGAGATCTACGCCGTGGTGGCCTGCCAGACGCGCGACGGCAGCTACGCCGGGTTCGCCAACGACCGCTACGAGGTGACGTACAAGGGTATCAAGTACGACCTGGCCAACCGCCTGCAGCTCAAGCACGCCGGCGACGCGGGCCTGGTCACGCAGGATCCCGTGCGCATCGCCGGTCGCGTGTGGAACGACTCCAACGCCGACGGCCTGCAGGAGCTGACCCAGGTGGAGGACGAGAACGGCGAGCTCATCACCGTTCCCTCCGAGGCCGAGCCCGGCATCGAGGGCGCCTACATCAAGCTGACGCGCTACTGGTACGACATCTCCGGCCGCGGCTCGCTCGAGGGCGTGCCGGGCGAGGGCGCCGACGAGGAGCTCACGCCGGACAACTCCGAGCTGACCGAGGAGGCCATCAAGCGCATCAACGCCCTGAAGGCCGCCATCGACGTGGCCATGGCCGACGACGCCGAGGCCGACAAGGCGCTGGCCGAGGCCCAGAAGGCCGTCGAGGACGGCAAGGACGGCGCCGAGGAGGCCCTGGAGGCCGCCGAGGAGCGTAAGGCCCAGACCCAGGCCGCCAAGGAGGACGCCGCCAACGACGCCATGGAGTGGATCAAGGCCTGCACCAACTACGAGGAGCTCCTGGGCTTCGAGCGGGTCATGTGGACCTACCTCTACGGCTTCACGGTGGACGAGGACGGCAACGCCGGCATCGACCCGATGTTCGACGACCTGAGCGACGAGCTGCTGGTGCGCATGTACCAGCTGAGCGAGGGCATGACGTTCGACGACTCCGAGCAGAACGTGTGGCGTCGCGACTGGTCCTTCAGCCAGGACGACATCGCCGTGCTCATGCCGGACGGCAGCACCGACATCCGCGACCTGTCCGCGGATGACCTGGCGCACCTGTCCAGCCTGCTCGGCGACGAGGTGGTCCTCGACGAGCTGGGCAACATCACGTTCCCCGGCTCGGTGTTCACCACCACCACCGCCACGGGCGATTGGGAGTACTGGGTGCCCGGCACCGGCTACCACGCGCTGGACAAGCAGCAGAAGCAGCCAGTCAAGGTGCTCTACGGCTACCGCGCCGAGATCGTGAGCTACCCGGATGCCGACGACTACGTGTCGACGCTGCAGCACGTGGGCGCGAACGACCCGGCCCTGGGCCTGATCGACTCCGACTTCGACGACGCCACCCAGGCCCTGCGGCCCAACGCCGTGGACGTGGTGGACGACGCCAAGATCGCCCTGTCCGACCGCATCCAGGTGGGCAAGCTCATCGTGCTGGCGCGCCTGGCCGAGGACAACGAGGCCTCGTCCACGGCGGGCCCGGCGGCCACCTACTCGCAGATGAACGGCGGCCAGATCTCGCCGGCCGAGGGCACGGAGGATCCCGGCCCGGTCACCCCGCCGGAGCCGGTCGAGCCCGACCCGGTCGATCCGCCGGCCATCACCGACGCCGAGCGTGACGAGATTCTCGGGTTGGCCGACGCCGCCTCCATGATGGCGTGGATCGACGACGCCGACCGCACGCTGGCCCAGCTCAAGGCGTTCGCCACGCTGCGCGCCACGTTCCTGGACGGCACCGACGGCGCCGACCCGGCTGACGTGGCCGACGTCCAGGCGGCGCTCGACGCCCGCATCGCGGTCCTCGAGGCCGTCGAGGGCGGCGCGGGCGCGGGCGATGCCGGCACCGAGACGGCCCGCACCATGGCCGCCACCGGTGTGGCCGCCCTGGCCGCGGCGCTGCCGGCTGCCACGGCGGGCCAGCCCGTCGCGCACGCCGACGACGTGGATCAGTTCGAGGCCATGATGAAGTGGATCGAGGGTGCCACGCTCACGCAGCTGCGCAACCTCACCGACGAGCAGCAGAAGGCCGTCGACGAGCAGCCCATGCTCAAGAAGGCCTACGAGGAGCGCGTGGCGTACCTCGAGTCGCTGCTCGGCTCCACCGGCTGGTCCGACATCAACTGGCATGACAGCCTCAACCACCACTACGGCCTGGTGAAGCTGGCCAAGGCCCACATCTCCGGTGTGGTGTGGCAGGACACGAACTACGACGGCATCCGCGACGCCAGCGAGACCAAGGGCATCGCGAACGTCCCGGTCAAGCTGGAGCGCTACTGGTACGGCAAGGGCGCTGACGGCCGCATGACCTGGATCGCCGATGACAAGTACAACGTCAAGCCGACGTGCCTCACCACGTCCGGCGCCGACGGCTCGTGGCTGTTCGACGAGCTGGAGGTGGCGGGCAAGCGCCAGGTGGACGGCGTGGAGACCGTGGTGCTGTACGGCTACCGCGTCACCGTCGAGGACCTGCCGCGCGGCTACGGCGTCACCCATATGAACCGCGGCTCCGACGGCACCGTCGACTCCGACCTGGACGAGATGACCAAGATCCTCGACCCGGCCGACCCGCACGGCGGCATGATCGTGCTGGCGGGCGTGTCCACGCGTCCCGACCTGGCCGTTCAGGGCTCGTCGGTGCACCTGGCCGGCCCGGGCGGCACCGCCTGGGTGGTCGGCGAGGGCGTCGACTGCGACTACAACGACACTGGCCTGGTGCCCTACGCGCTGGCCACCATCGCCGGCATCGTGTTCGAGGACCCGGAGGGCGACGGCCTGAAGGGCACCACCGCCAACGGCCTGTTCGGCCGCCCGGTGTACCTCGACCGCATGATGCTCGACGTGGACGCCGAGTTCGGCTTCAACGCCGCCAGCTACATCGCCACGGCCCTCAAGGCCATCACCGGCGAGGGCGTCGACGGATCCGGCACGTGGACCGAGGTGGCGTCGCAGACGACGGCCGTCGACGGCTCCTACCGCTTCGAGAACCTGCCCATGGTGGATGACCAGGATCGCCCGTACCTGTACCGGGTGCGCTCCATCCTGCCTGACGGCACGGAGTTCGTGATGATCAACGTGGGCGCCAACGACAACGACGACAGCGACTGGTGGAACCTGGTCGGCTCGCAGTCGGTGGGCATCACGCCCGCGATGGCCGTGCTGGGCTCCTTCCAGGCCGGCCGCCAGGAGCCCAACGCCTACGGCCAGCGCTTCAACTTCCTGGTGCCCTACAACTGGACGCCGGAGACCGGGCGTGCCGTCGACCTGGGCGTCAAGGTGAAGGACGAGGACGCCCGCGACCCGCTGCGTCCCTACAAGCTGGTGTGGGACGCCAAGACCGGCACCTGGAAGATGCTGCCGCAGACCGGCGACAGCGACCTGATGATGAAGTGCCTGGGCCTGGCCGGCCTGGCCGCCCTGCTCGTTCTGCTGCTGGCGTGGCGCCGCCGCGAGGAGGAGGAAGAGGAGGAGCTTGCCCCGTCCGCCGAGTAGCTGACGGAGGATCGGTAGGCTGAACACAGGGGCCGGGAGCGCACGCTCCCGGCCCCACGTGCTGGGGGCGTCCGTTGCGCGCGGTGCGGGCAGGGGAGGCGTGCCGCGCTATCTTGGGACGCGCCTCGCCCCGAGGTGGCGCCCCGCTGAACCCCGGCATGCGCGGTGCGGGCGGGGGAGGCGCGCCGCGCTACCCTGGGGTGCGCCCCGCGTTGGATCCCGTCACACGTGGCGGATGTCGGTCTTTCTGCCTCCCGCTGTGACGGCACGTGACGCGGCTGATCCTTGCCTCCTGCTGTGACGCACTGGTACCCCGTGTTTGTTGCCTGCCGTTCTCGGTGGCTTATCAGCGTCTCACCTCGGGATATTCGTTTCGCGCCGCGTCGCACCCCGTTGCGCCGCATCCCGTTGTGCCGCATCTCGCCTGACGAGCCTCCCGGGCGGCGGCGCACTTTCCTGCCTGCACCCACGTTCCGCTCGTTGGGTCCCTTTGGGTGCCGCTACGTTCTCTCGCCTGCATCCGCATCCCGCTTGTCTGATTCCTGAACGCCACCCCCTCTCCTGCGCCCGCACCCTGCCCGCCAGACTTCCAGGACGCTGCTGCGGCCTCCTCTGCAGGAAAAACCGAGTTTGGTACACAGTTCGTGTGTCCAGGGCCGGCTACATGGGGAGGGGCTTCTGCGCCCCTTCGTGTTTTCCCAGGTCACAGAGATTGAGCCGCAGCTCTCTCGTGTCGCTTTGCGTCTCTTGCCGCCGTTGCCGTGTACCAAACGCGCAAAAAGTGTGCCGTGGGGTCGCGCAGCTGTCGTGGGGGCGCTGACGCGGGGTGGCTCGCGTGAGCCCGGGGGCGCGGTTGGCGCGGCGGGGTGGCGGGACACCTGGTCGCGTCGGTGGGCAGGCGCCGCGCTTTCGTGCCGCCGCGGGGCGACTCGATGAGCGGGGCGCTCGGGCGTGCTCGTCGACGGGGATGCCTAGGCTGGCCTCCTGTCCTGGCCTGACTGCCCCTTGCGGCGGAGGCCGCATCTCGAGGAGGGAGCAGGCGATGTCCGTCTTTCTTACCCACCACAGCGCCCTGGCGTTCTGGCGTCGCTACCGGGAGTATCCCCATGGCGGCGTGACGCCGGTGAAGATCGACGGCTACCCAGGTGGTCCTCCCACGCGCCTGGAGGTTCAGGACGCGGCGCGCCGGGTGCTTCCCGCGGGCTCTGTGGCGCATGTCTCGGTCCCTGGTGATACGTCGCGCACCAATGAGCCCGGCGTATGTCGTCACCGGTGGCGGCGCGCCACCCATCGGGGCTCCTATGTCCGCGTGGGGGCCGACCTCTACGTGAGCACACCGGAGATGACGTTTCTCCAGATGGCGGCAGTGCTTCCTCTCGAGTACCTCGTCGAGCTGGGCTACGAGCTCTGCGGCTCGTACTGCCTGAGCGCCCAGGACGGCGGCCGTCGTTCCTGCGTGCCGCTCTCGACGCCGGGCGATCTGCTGCGCCTTGCCTCGTCGGCGCGCGGGCATCGGGGGCGCCCCCGCGCCCTTCGTGCTGCCCGTTATGTCCTGGCTGGCACGGCATCGCCTCGTGAGACGCAGGTCTGCATGCTGCTCACGTTGCCGAAGATGCTGGGCGGCTACGGCTTGCGATCGCCAGAGCCGAACGGCGCCATCGTCTATGACAGGGGCGCCTTCGCGCGCAACGGCAGCGGCCATGTGCGCTGCGATCTGCTGTGGCGCGAGGCGAGGCTGGCCCTCGAGTACGAAAGCGACGAGTTCCACGCGTCCGAGGCGGCGTACAAGGCCGACTCGCGGCGCAGGAATCTGCTGCGCTCCCTAGGCTACGACATCATCACCCTCACCAATGACGAGGTGAAGGACGTCCTGGCCATGGACCGCGTCGCGTCCTCGATCGCCCGCTCGCTCGGACGGCGGGGCGGAGCGACGTGCGAGGCATATGAGCAGCGTAAGCACGATCTGCGCCGTCTGCTCCTGAGCCAGACGGCGCGGGCGGGCGCGGCGCACCTGCCGGTCATCGCAGAGGAGGGGAGCGTGCCGCTGGGGCGCGGCTGAGGCAGTGTGCCGATGGCCGGCTCAGGGGCGAGGACGGGTTTTGCTGGGTGGCGGCTCTGGCCCGAGTCGAAGGCAGCCGGTTGCGAGCAATGGGCAGGGGAGGGGCGACTCGTTTCTTCGAGCGCTGCGCGTAGGCGCCCGCCGCGTCCGGTGCTCGCCTTGACGGGTCGCTCGCGGACGCGATTTGGTGCTGCGTGCGCAGAAAATCGCCGTTTGGTACACGCGAAGGCGCGTTAAGGACTGCATCTGGCAGTCATGCGTGTCGGCATGTGAGATGGGGATGGGCGTGACCTGGTGATTTGCAAGCAGCTTGCGGTAGGTGCTGCATCAGAGGCGGGTGCAGTGTGTACCAAAGGACGAAAAAATGGCATGTTGCGCCGTGGTGGTGGGTGCGGTGGATCCAGGCACCGTGATGGCGGGTGTGGTGGGTTCACGCATCGTGATGTGGACGCACGCGCCGTGGCGGCGCCGAGACGCGACTGCGGGCGGCTCGTCTCCTGGGAGGCGGGCCGCCCGCAGTTGGCGTGCGCTATTGTGGGGCGGGACTAGATCTTGAAGTAGTTGACGCCGCCCTCGAAGAGAGGTTGGAAGGTGTTGCCGGGCACGTTCTTGTACACGCCGTCGCCGATGCGCTCGGTGTGACCCATCTTGCCGAGGACGCGGCCGTCGGGGCTGGTGATGCCCTCGATGGCGAGCATCGAGCCGTTGGGGTTGACGGCCAGGTCCATGGACGGCACGCCCGCCGCATCCACGTACTGGGTGGCCACCTGCCCGTTGGCGACCAGCTCGTCGAGCAGCGCGGGCGGCGCCACGAAGCGGCCCTCGCCGTGGCTGATGGCGATGGTGTGGATGTCGCCCACCTCGCAGGCGCTCAGCCAGGGGGACAGGTTGGACGCGATGCGGGTGTTCACCAGGCGGCTCTGGTGACGGCCGATGGCGTTGAACGTGAGCGTGGGGCAGTCGGCGTCCATGGGGCGGATGTCGCCGAAGGGAACGAGCCCCAGCTTGACGAGGGCCTGGAAGCCGTTGCAGATGCCCAGCATCAGGCCGTCGCGGCGTTGCAGGAGGTCGCGCACGGCCTCGGTGACGGCCGGGGCACGGAAGAAGGCCGTGATGAACTTGGCGGACCCGTCGGGCTCGTCGCCGCCGGAGAAGCCGCCCGGGATCATGATGATCTGGCTCTCGCCGATGGCCCGCACCAGCGCCTCGGTGCTCTCTGCCACCGCCGCGGGTGTGAGGTTGTTCACGATGAGGGTGGTCGCGCGGGCACCGGCGCGCTCGAAGGCCCGCGCCGAGTCGAACTCGCAGTTGTTGCCCGGGAACACGGGAATGACCACGCGCGGCCGCCCCGCCTCGCCTCCGATGATCCCCGGCGCGCCCACGCCGCCGGACGCATCCGCCGCGGGCCCGTGCCACGTCGCGCCCACGCCGCCCCGCCAGCTGATCTGGGGCACCTCGCCCGCCTCGGCCACCGCCTCAGGCGTGGAGCGGTACGGGAACACGGGCTCCATGCGGGCCTCCCACGCCTCCTGCGCGGGGGCAAGCGGCACCACCTCGTCGCGCCAGGTCAGCGTGTAGTCAGCCGTCGTCTCGCCAATGACCTCCACGTGCGTGCCGGCGCCGGGCGCGGGCAGATCGGCCCCGTCCGCCAGCTCCACCAAAAAGCTTCCGTAGGCCGGCGTGAACAGGGTGTCCGCGTCGAACGCCGGGTCCAGCGTCAGGCCGATGCCGTTACCCACGGCCATCTTGAACAGCGCCTCGGCGCCCGCGCCGTAGCCCGGGGTGCTCACGGCCAGCGCGTCGCCGGCGCCGATGAGCGCCTCCACGGCATCCAGCGCCGCACGCAGCGACGCGGGGTTGGGCAGCTGGGCGCCCCCAGCCGCGGCCCGCGCCGCATCCACACCCGCGGGACGCGCCGAATCCACACCAGCGTCGCCCTCCGAATCCACATCCGCGGCCGCCGGCACGATCCAGCACACGCGGTGCCCCGCGCCCTTGAACTCGGGCGACGTGACGCGCGCCACGGGACCGACGGCCGTCGCGAACGACACGAGCGTCGGCGGCACGTCGAGCGCCTCGAACGAGCCCGACATCGAGTCCTTGCCGCCGATGGCCCCCACGCCCAGGTCCACCTGGGCCATGAGCGCGCCGAGCACCGACGCCACGGGCTTGCCCCACCGGGCGGGCTCGTCGCGCAGCTTCTCGAAGTACTCCTGCAGCGTCAGGTACGCGTCCTCGCGCCTGAAGCCGGCGGCCACCAGCTTGGCCACGGACTCCACCACGGCCAGATACGCGCCGTCGTACTGGTTGGCGGCGCTCAGGTACGGGTTGAAGCCCCAGGCCAGGCCCGAGCACGTCGTGGTCTCGCCGTCCACCGGCATCTTGGCCACCATCGCCATGGACGGCGTCAGCTGGCGCGCGCCGCCGAAGGGCATGAGCACGGTGGCCGCGCCGATGGTCGAGTCGAACCGCTCGGCCAGGCCCTTGTTGGACGCCACGTTCAGGTCGGTCAGCACCGCCTCCAGGCGCGCGCCCAGCCCATCGCCCGGCGCGCCCCAGGCGGCCGGCGACGTCCACGTGCCGCCCTCCTCCACGCGCACGTCCTGGGCCTTCGGCGCGCCGTTGGACGCCAGAAACGCGCGGCTCACGTCCACGATGACGTCCCCGTTCCAGTTCATGCGCACGCGGGGCTCCTCGGTCACCACGGCGATGGGCGTGGCCTCCAGGTTTTCCTCGTGGGCCAGCGCGATGAACGCGTCCACGTCCTCGGGCGCCAGGGCCACGGCCATGCGCTCCTGGCTCTCGGCGATGGCCAGCTCGGTGCCGTCGAGGCCCTCGTACTTCTTGGGGACGGCGTCCAGGTTGATGGACAGGCCGTCGGCC
>JAAWAY010000200.1 GCA_022792415.1 Eggerthellaceae bacterium
CACGCCGGTCGGGGGCGCCATGGTCTGAGGAACAGGAAAAGGCCAGGTCACCGTTGGCCGGCTGACGCGTGTCGGCGCGTCGCCGGCGGCAGCTGTGTACCAAACGCGCATTTTCATGCACGCGGACGAGCCCTGCTGTCCGACACGACGCGATGGGGGCGCCCCTCTCGGGACGCCCCCATCATCCAGGGCCTCGCGACCCACAGCTGACCCGAAGCCTCGAAGCCTCGCGGCCCGCAACCACCTCGCGGCCCCCCGCCGGCCGCACGGGCCCGCACCGGCGCGCCGGCTACCCGCGCACCTCAGCGCCGGTGGCCTTCTGCACCTTCTGAACCAGGCGCTCGTGGGCCTTCTCCACCTCGTCGCCCGTGAGCGTGCGGTCGGCTGCGCGGTACGTCAGACGGTACGCCATCGACTTCTTGCCCGCGCCCACGCGCTCGTCGTCGCGGTACACGTCGAACAGGCGCACGTCGGCGAGCAGCTTGCCGCCGGCCGACGTCATGCTCTGCACGAGGCGCTCGTGGGTGACGCCCTCGTCCACCACCAGGGCCACGTCCACGTCGACGGGCGGGAACACGGGCACGTCCACGTAGGGCCGCGCCGGCTGGGCCGCCTTGATGAGCGCCGCGGCGTCCAGCTCGAACACCACCACGGGCACGTCGATGTCGAACGCGCGGGCCGCCAGCGGGTGCAGCTCGCCCACCCAGCCGACGACGGCGCCGTTCGCCATCATCTCGGCGGCGCGCCCGGGCTGAAGCTGCGGGGCCTCGTCGGCCGTGAGCGCGCGGAAGCGCACCTTGGGCAGGGCCAGCTCACGCGCCAGGCTCTCGAGCACGCCCTTGCCGTCGAAGAAGTCGAAGGCCACGCGCGGGCGGTTCCACGCGGCGTCGGCCATGGCGCCGGCCAGCGCGCCGGCGATGCGGCGGCGCTCCTTGGGCTTCTTGCGGCCCTCGGCGGCGGCGAACACGGTGCCCACCTCGTAGAGCTGCACGTCGGCCACGCCGCGCGCCAGGTTGTAGGCCACCGAGCGCAGCAGCCCGGGGACGATGGACTGGCGCATGACGGAGTGCTCGGAGTTCATCGGGTTGATGAGCTCCACGGGCTCGCCGAGCCCTTCGGCCGGCAGGCGCAGCATCCCCAGGTCGTCGGGCGACGCGAACGAGTAGGTCATCGTCTCGTTGAGGCCGGCGGAGCGCAGGGTGTCGTTGATCACGTCGAGCGCCCGCTCGGCGTCGGTGCGCGTGCCCACGCGCTGGGGGCTGCCGGGCAGCGTCGCGGGGATGCGGTCCATCCCCCACAGGCGCAGCACCTCCTCGTACAGGTCGATCTCGCGCTCCAGGTCGGGGCGGAACGTGGGCGCCGTCACGGCCAGCACGTCGGCGTCGTCGGTGTCGGCCACCTCGCAGCCCAAACGGCCCAGGATGTCCACGGTGAAGTCGCGGGGGATGTCGGCGCCCATCATCGCGCGGAAGCGCGGCAGGCGGAACTCCAGATGGACGGGCTCGGTGCGCTGCTCATAGACGTCCACGACGCCGGGACGCACCGTGCCGCCCGACACCTCGGCCAGAAGCGCGGCGGCGGCCTGCGAGATGACGTCGATGGGGTTGTCGTCCACGCCGCGCTCATAGCGCATGGACGACTCGGAGATGAGCCCCAGGTTGCGGCTCGTGCGCGACGTGTGGGCGCGATCGAACGTGGCCGCCTCCAGAAGCACCGTCGTCGTGTCGTCGGTCACCTCGGTCTCCAAGCCGCCCATGACGCCGGCCAGGGCCACGGCGCGCTCGGGCGTGGCGATGACGGTCATGTCGGGGGTCAGCACGCGCTCGGCGCCGTCGAGCGTCGTGAACTGCTCGCCCTCGGCGGCGGGGCGCACGATGATGGACACGCGCCCGTCGTCGGCTGCCAGGCGGTCGAAGTCGAAGGCGTGCAGCGGCTGGCCGAACAGGAACAGGATGTAGTTGGTCACGTCCACCACGTTGTTGATGGAGCGGGCGCCGGCGGCGGTGACGCGCTCGGCCAGCCACGCGGGGCTCGGCCCCACCTTGACGCCGTCGATGACGCGCGCCGTGTAGCGGGCGCAGCGCGCGGGGTCGTCGATGGCCACGGACACGGCGTCGGGCGCGGGGGCGCCGGCGGTGAGCACGTCCAGCTTGGCGGCCATCTCGTCGAGCGGGTAGGCCACGGGCTCCTGGTACATGGCGCCCAGCTCGCGGGCCATGCCCGTCATCGACAGGCAGTCCGGGCGGTTGGGCGTGATCTCCAGGTCGAGCACCGTGTCGGCCATCTGCAGGTAGTCGGCGATGGGCTGTCCGACGGGCGCGTCCTCGGGCAGCACCCAGATGCCGCTGTGGTCGCCGCCGCGGCCCAGCTCGCGCTCGGAGCAGCACATGCCGCAGCTGGCCACGCCGCGCAGCTTGGACTTCTTGATCTTCAGGTCGCCGGGCAGCACCGCGCCCACGCAGGCCACGGGCACCTTGATGCCGGCGGCGATGTTGGGCGCGCCGCACACGATCTGCACGGGCTCGTCGGCGCCCACGTCAACCGTCACCACGTGCATGTGGTCGCTGTCGGGATGGGGCTCGCAGGTCTCCACGTACCCGACGACGACGCCGTCGAGGGCATCGCCCACGCGCTCGACGCCCTCGACGCCGGTGCCCGTCAAATCGAGCCTATCGCACAGCGCCTTGGTGTCCGCCGGCACGGCCACGTAGTCGGAAAGCCACTTCAGGGATACTCTCATCTCTTCTTCCTCCCTAGAACTGACGCAGGAAGCGCATGTCGCCCTCCAGCAGCATGCGCAGGTCGGGGACGTTGTACTTGAGGCAGGCGATGCGCTCGACGCCCATGCCGAAGGCGAAGCCGGAGTAGCGCTCCGGGTCGATGCCGCTCATCTCGAGCACGTTGGGGTCGACCATGCCGCAGCCCAGGATCTCCAGCCAGCCGGTGCCCTTGCACATGCGGCAGCCCTCGCCGTGGCAGATGCCGCAGCTCACGTCCACCTCAGCTGAAGGCTCCGTGAACGGGAAGTAGTGCGCGCGGAACCGCGTCTTGCGCTCGGGGCCGAAGATCTGCTTGCACACGTAGTCCAGCGTGCCCTTCAGGTCGCCGAACGTGATGCCCTCGTCCACAACCAGGCCCTCGATCTGGTGGAACTGGGGCAGGTGCGAGGGGTCGGCCACGTCGCGGCGGTACACCTTGCCCGGCGCGATGACGTAGATGGGCAGCTCCTGGTCCTCCATGGCGTGCACCTGCACGCCGGAGGTCTGGGTGCGCAGCAGCACGTCGGACTCGCCGCGCACGGCCGCCTCGTCGCCGGAGCGGTCCACCACGTAGAACGTGTCCTGCATGGAGCGGCTGGGGTGGTCGGCCGGCGCGTTGAGCGCCTCGAAGTTGTAGTAGTCGGTCTCCACCTCGGGGCCCTCGGCCACCGAGTAGCCCAGGCCCAGGAAGATCTCGGATATCTCGTCGATGATGCCGTTGATGAGGTGGCGCGTGCCGCGCTGTTGGACGCGGCCCGGCAGCGTGACGTCCACGGCGGCCGCGTCGATGGCGGCCTCCAGCTCGGCGGCGTCGAGCACGGCCTTGCGCGCCGCCAGCGCCTCCTCCACGGCCACGCGGGCCTCGTTCACGGCCTTGCCCACGGCCGCGCGCTCCTCCTTGGGCACCGAGCCCATGGAGCGCAGGTAGCCCGTGAGCGTGCCCGCCTTGCCCAGCACGCGCACGCGCACCTCGTCGAGCGCCGCCGTCGTGTCGGCCGCGGCCACGGCCGCCAGCGTGTCGTCGCGCAGCGCCGACAGCTCCTCGGTAATCGCCATCGTTCCTTCCTTTCCAACGAAAAAGAGCCTCCCCGCGCCCTTGGCGGATGCGGGATCCGGATCCAAGGACGAGAGAAGGCTCTCGCGGTACCACCCTGGTTGGCGACGGCGCCGGGCGCGGCCCCGCTGCGGGGCTGGTGAGGCGGCCGACCTCCGCGCGGGCGGGGGCGGCGTCTCGTGCGCCAGGCGGGCATCGCCCGCTCTTCTGCCCGGTGACGGGGGCGACCGTCGTCCCCTACCGGTCGTCTCGCCCCGGGCGGGCCGCGTGGCGGCCAGGCGGGGCGTCCGCTCTCAGGGACGCTGCTCGGAAGGGAATTGGCGCTTGCCCGAGGCGGGGCCCTTTCAGCCGGGGGGCCCTTCTCTGGAAGCCGGGGCGTGAGGGCGCCACTGTCTTCGTCATCGCATGTAACGACAGAGTATAGCGCAGCGCGCCGCCGGCGGGAGGGGTTTTCCGCGGGATGTTTCCGCCAGGCAACCCGCGCGGGCGGCAGTGGCGCGATCCAGCGCCGGGAGGGGCGAGGGCGCTACAGGAAGCGGTAGCTCACCGTGCGCAGGCCCCAGGCCTGGCACGTGTTGAAGCCGAAGGCCTTGAACACGCCGGGCTGCAGGTCGAGCTTGCGGCTGCCGCCGCCCATACCGCCCAGGTCCTCCACGGTGGCGACGACGGTCATGCCGTTGTAGGAGATCTCGACGGAGCGGCCCAGGTAGCTGCGGGCGTTGGGGGTGGACAGCGGGATGGCCACGCCCATGGACCAGTCGTCGCACACGGTGCCGTTGGCCGTGGTGCCCGGGTTGGGCGTGTTGGGGTCGGTCGAGCCGCCGTAGGCCGACGCGATGCCGGTCATCCACCCGCTCGCCGACGAGCCCGACGAGCCGCCGGAAGATGACGACCCCGAGCCGCCGCCGGGGGCGGAGGCGTCCGGGTTGGGCGTGACGGGCGTGCTGGGCGACACCGCGTCGCCGCGGTCCATGGTGTTGGCGCCGGCGGCGATCTCCGCCTCCTCCTGAGCGCGGGCCTGCTCCATCAGGGCGGCCTGCTCCTCGAGGGCCCGCAGGCGCTCGGCCTGCTCGGCCTTGGCGTCGGCCAGCCGGTCGCTGGCGTCGGCCACCACGTTGGCGGCCTCCACCTTCTTCTGCTCCAGGTCGGCCAGCGCCTGCTCCTGGGCGTTCTTCTTCTCGTTGAGATCGGCCACCACGGCGTCGAGGCGCTCCTTGCGCTCCTTCTGCGCCTGCACCTCGTCGGCCTGGAACTGCATGATCTGGCCGACGTACTCCATGTTGCGCAGGAGGTCGGTCAGGCTCTCGGACTCGAGCACCACGGTGAGCAGCGACACGGTGGTGCCGCCCCGGTACTCGTAGGCGGCCGTCTCGCTGAGGGCGGCGCGGCCGGCGATGACGTCCTGCTGGGCGGCCATGGCGTCGGCGGCGGCCTGGTCCACCTGGGACTGCAGCTCGTCCACCTGGGACTGGAGCCAGTCGTACTCCGCCGTGATGGAGGACATGCGCTCCTCGGCCTGGGCCAGCACGGCCTGGGCGTCGTCCACCTCGTCGGCCCAGGCGGGGCCGCGGGGGGCGAGCGCGGGGCACGCGCAGACGAGCGCGCAGGCCGTGAGCACGGCCGCAAGCCTCGTCGTGAGCCTCGTTCTCGTCAAGGGGCCACCTTTCGCCAGGGGGCTGCCGCAAGACCCGCGCGGGGGTCTCCGCGGGCCGGCGCCGGGGTCGAGGTAACCGCGGCGCGGACAGATCAGCCTATCTTCCCTAAACCACGTGCCAAACGCAAGCGTTCCAGGGGAAAAACATAGGTTCGATACCCCGCGCCCGATCGGTGCGGCCGAGGGATCCGGACGACGGACGCGGGTCGCGGGACGCCCGTGCAGGGCACGCCACCGGCGCGAGGCGAACGCGGGTGCGGACCGCGGGACGGAGCCAGCGGGGCACCCTACCCCTCCCAGGCCGCGCGCAGGCGGGCGATCTCGTCGGCGTAGCCCGACAGGTCGTCATGGGGCGTCTCCAGGAAGAACGGCAGGTGGCGCAGGGCCGGATGGCGCGTCACGGCCGACAGCGCCTCGAAGCCGATGCGTCCCTCTCCGATGGCGGCGTGGCGGTCCTTGCGGGCGCCCAGGGGGTTGAGCGAGTCGTTCAGGTGGATGGCGCGCAGGCGGTCCAGGCCCACCACGCGGTCGAACTCGGCCAGCACGCCGTCCAGGTCGCCGGCGATGTCGTAGCCGCCGTCCCACACGTGGCACGTGTCCAGGCACACGCCCACCTGGTCGGACAGCTCGACGCGCTCGATGATGGCCGCCAGCTCCTCGAACCGGCCACCCACCTCGGTCCCCTTGCCGGCCATGGTCTCCAGCAGCACGGTGGTGCTCTGGCCGGGCGCCAGCACCTCGTTGAGCACGTCCGCGATCTTGGCGACGCCCACGTCGGCGCCCTGCTTCACGTGGCAGCCGGGGTGGAAGTTGTACAGCTGCCCCGGGGTGGCCTCCATCCGCGCCAGGTCGTCGGCCATCGTCTGCCGGGCGAACTCCGCGACGCGCTCGTCGGCCGCCGCGGGGTTGAGCGTGTAGGGCGCGTGGGCCAGGATGACGTCGATGCCCGCCCGGGCGGCGCGCTCGCGGAAGGCCGTCACGTCGGCGGGGTCGATGGCCTTGGCCTTGCCGCCGCGGGGGTTGCGCGTGAAGAACTGGAACGTGTCGGCCCCGATGGAGGCGGCCGCGTCGGCCATGGCCGCGTAGCCCTTCGAGCTGGAGAGATGGCATCCGATGGTGAGCATGGCCGTCCTTTCTGGTCATCGGGCCCGCGGGCGGGGCGGGCACGGTCGGCCATCATAGCAGACGAGGCGTGGGGCGTGGCGTGACA
>JAAWAY010000201.1 GCA_022792415.1 Eggerthellaceae bacterium
GACGCCCTCCAAACCCAGCTGAACGCTTCATACGCCCGTCTTTGAGAGATAGATCCGTTCAGCTGACTCTGAGAATGCACGCACAAAAGGCCGCTTACACGAAAGTGTTCAGCTAACTTCGCAAATCAACCTGACGGATGTTACGTCCATGCTACGCATTCTCCTTTTCATAGCATGGACGTAACGCAGGTGGCTTGGGGGTCGGACGGAATCTCGTTGGGTCTTTAGATCCTATGGATCGCTATTTGATAATATAGACGAATATAGTATTTATTTTTTCGCTTAAATTACTATTGGAGCTTCCATGAGAAAAGAAGAACTGATCTCATTCATAGGCGATCATGCCGGGCGCACGACCACAAGCGCCGTGATCAAAGCGGGATTCTCCCCCAGCCTCCTGCAGCTGCTCGAGCGCCAAGGCCGCGTTATCCAAGAGAGCCGCGGCGTCTACGCGCTCCCAGAGACCCCGATTGACGACTTCGCCGTACTTGCGCTCAGGTGGCCCAAGGCGGTATTCTCCTACGCCAACGCGCTTTACCTCCATGGGCTCATCGATCTCGTTCCCGGATTCATGGAGATCTCGCTTCCTCAGAAGTACCGGCACGACAGCATCTGCGCCGAGTTTCCCGATTGCGTAGTCCACCACGAAAACCCCCAGCAGTATTCCCTCGGCATCATGGAGGGGCCATCCCCGACCGGCACCATCGTTAAGATGCACGACCTTGAGCGGAGCATCTGCGACCTCGTCATCGCAAGGAGAAAGGGGGCAGCCGACCCTCACCTGATCAGTTCAGCCCTCAACGAGTACTTTGACCGCACAGACAAGAACCTGCCCAACCTCGTCCGCTACGCGGCGCTTCTCGGAGTGGAGGAGGCGATCCGAACATACCTGGAGGTGCTCTCGTGACGATTAAGAGCGATGCAAGCCTGCGCGGCAAGGCACGACAGCTGGCAAAGACCCACGGACTCTCCTCCCAAGAGGTCATGCAACGCTACTTCTTCGAGCGCTTTCTCCTCAGGATCGAAAAGACAGAGTTCCGCAGCGCCTTCATCCTAAAAGGCGGTCTTTTGCTCTCATCGCTCATGGGCGTCGCACAGCGCACCACTATGGATCTGGACGCGACACTTCGTGGCCTCCGCCTCGAGGAGCAAAGCCTTCGCGCCGTTCTGGACCATATCTGCGCGGTTGACCTGAAAGACGGCGTGACCTTCTCCGTGGGAAAAATAGCGCCCATACGGGACGACGACGCCTATGGAGGCCTGCGCGTTCACCTCACCGTCGTCTACGGAAGAATGACCACGCCCATGAAGATGGACCTCACCACAGGCGATGCCATAACGCCTGCCGAGGTCGTCTATCCGTTTCCCCTGCTCTTTGACGAGGGGGTCGCACAGGTAATGGCCTACCCGATTGAGACCGTCCTGGCGGAGAAATACGAGACCATCGTGAAGAGGGGCGTAGCGAGCACACGAGCACGCGACTTTTACGACCTCGTAATGATCGTACAGACCTTCGGAGAGCTGCTAGATTGGGATAGCGTCAGGCGAGCCGTGCAAAGGACCGCCGAAAGACGCGGGTCAGTCGAAGACCTCCGGGATTATGAGCATGTGAGCAGGGAGATAGAATCCTCACCGCAGATCCGTCTCATCTGGGACGCATACGTTCGCAACAATCCCTACGCATCGACGGTCACCATCGAACAGGCAATGGATGTGCTGCGTCTTCTCGGAGGCAAGATCGCAGAGGGTCGCGGGGCGAGGCGCCCTCTGCGCCCTAGCGCCTAAGCGGCCGTGCGCTCGCGCGAAAAGCGGCGCGGTATACCGCCGTGCGTCCCGACGGCTGAAGCAGGCGCGTTACTCCGCGAACTTGGCCTCGAGGGCCTCGCGGACGCAGGGCGGCACGAACTTGCCCAGGTCGCCGTGGAAGCTGGCGATCTCGCGCACCACCGATGAGGACAGGTACATGTACTCGGGCGGCGACATGATGAAGATGGTCTCGAGCTGGCTGTCCAGCTCGTAGTTGAGCGCCGTCTGCTGGAACTCGTACTCGAAGTCAGTGATAGCGCGCAGGCCCTTCACCACCACGCGGGCGTCCATCTGGCGGGCGAAGTCGATGAGCAGGCAGTCGAAGGGCTCCACGCGCACGTTGGGCAGGTGCGCCGTGGCCTCGCGGGCGAGCGCCACGCGCTCGTCCAGGCTGAACAGCGGGTGCTTCTTGGCCGACGCGGCGACGGCCACCACCACCTCGTCCATGATCTGGGCGGCGCGGGCGATGACGTCGAGGTGCCCCTCGGTGATGGGGTCGAAGGTACCGGGGGTCAGGGCGCGTCTCATGGGTGGTCCTCTCGGGTCGGGTTGGCCCGCGGCGCGGGCGGTCGGCGGCCGCGCGAGGACGGCCTAGCGGTCGCCTCCGGCGCGCCGGAGCAGGTCTATGACAGTATCGCCCCAGGCCCGGCGCGTGGCAACGGCGAAGGGGGCCGACGTCACCAACCCGTCGACGGCATCGTTCGCCGCCACGTCGTGCTCATAGCACACGATGGCGTCCTCCGCCAGCTGGCCTCCCTCGTCCAGGCGCGTCACCAGCGCGATCACGTCGGCCGGGTCCGTGGCGTAGGGCGGGTCGAGGAACACCAGGTCATACGGCGCCCCCAGGCGCGGGACGCCCGCCTTGAGCACGTCGGCGCGCCTCACGCGGGCCCGATCGGGCCCGTAGCCGAGCAGGCGCACGTTGCTCTCGGCCACCTTGGCGGCCGCGCCGTCGCGTTCCACCAGGCACGCCCGATCGGCGCCGCGCGACAGCGCCTCGAGCGAGAGCGCCCCCGACCCCGCGAAGGCGTCGAGCACCACGGCGCCCTCGAAGCCCCCGCGGGCGCTGGCGATGATGGACATGAGCGACTCGCGGACGCGGTCGGTGGTGGGGCGCGTGCCGTCGCCCTTGGGGGCCTTGAGCACGCGGCCCCTATGCTCTCCTGCGATGATGCGCATGGTTCTCCTTCTTCGGGTTTGACGCGGGAGGGTGGAGGGCGTCGCGGGCGCGGAGGGACTTCGGTCGAACTCCTCGCTGCGGATTCATGTGGTGGGTATACCACATGAATCCTTGCTGCGGGGGTACTCCCTTCGCCCCTCCGCGCCCGCGACGCCCTCCACCCGACGGGCTTCCTCGTTGGCCCTATCCCCCGCTTGGGGCCTCGCTCTTGGCCGCCAGCAGGCGCACCTCGCGGGCGAGCGCCCGGTGCTCGGGCGCGTCGAGGGATGGGTCCTCGTCCAGCAGGGCAGCCGCGTCGGCGTGCGCCGCCTCGATGATGCGCCCGTCGCGCACCACGTTGACCAGCTTGAGGCCCGACGCCCCGTGCTGGCGGTTGCCCAGGATGTCTCCCTCGCGGCGCAGGGACAGGTCGAACGTGGCCAGCTCGAAGCCGTCGTCGGTCGTCTCCATGGCGCCCAGGCGCGCCAGCGCCGCGTCCTGCTTTGAAGCCGACACCAGAAACACCTCGGCCGGCTTGTCGCCGCGGCCCACGCGCCCGCGCAGCTGGTGGAGCTGCGACAGGCCGAAGCGGTCGGCGTCCTCGACGATCATGACCGTGGCGTTGGGCACGTCCACGCCCACCTCGATGACGGTGGTGGCCACGAGCACCCCGATCTCGCCGGCGCGGAAGCGCTCCATGACCTGCTTCTTCTCGGTTGGGGGCATGCCGCCGTGCAACAGGGCCACCTCGTGGTCGACGAACGTGGTCGACTGCAGCATGGCCGCCTCGCGCGTGGCCGCCGCCACGTCGTCGCCGGCCAGGTCGGCCTCCGACTCGATGCTCACCACGGGGTGGGACGGCCCGTCGTCGTCCCGCGCGGCCGCCGCCTTGGCGTCACGCTCGTCGCCGTCCTTGCCGATGAGCGGGCACACCACGTACACCTGCTCGCCGCGCTCGAGCGCCGCCTTGGCCGCGTCGTAGGCGACGCCTCGATCCTGCTTGGTCACCACGCGGGTCGCGCGCGCGGCGCCGGCGTGGGGCTTCTCGCGGATGTAGGACAGCGTCAGGTTGCCGAACAGCGCGAGCGCCAGCGTGCGCGGGATGGGCGTGGCCGTCAGGTACACCGCGTCGGGGGCCTCGCCCTTGGACAGCAGGCGCGAGCGCTGGTCCACGCCGAAGCGCTGCTGCTCGTCGATGACCGCCAGCGTCAGGTTGCGCGGGGCAACGTCGTCCTCGAGCAGGGCGTGCGTGCCGATGAGCACGTCCACCGTGCCCGCCGCGAAGCGCTCCACGATGGCCTCGCGGTCGGCCGGGGGCGTGGATCCGGTGAGCACCTCGTAGGTGACGCCGGCGGCCTCCAGCAGCGGGCCCAGGCTGCGGCCGTGCTGGGTGGCGAGCACCTCGGTGGGCGCCATGAGCAGCGCCTGGCCGCCCGTGTCGGCGGCGGCAGCCAGGCCGAAGGCGGCCACGGCCGTCTTGCCCGTGCCGACGTCGCCCAGGATCATGTGGTTGGCCGTGCGCGGCGCGGCCATGGCGGCCAGCATCTCGTCGCGCGCCCGCTCCTGCTCGCCGGTCAGGCTGAAGGGCAGCGCGCCGGCCAGCGCGGCCACATGCGCCCCGTCGATGACGTGCGCGGTGGGACGGCGCCCCTCGCTGCGGCGCGCGCCCTCCTGCATGAGGAACAGCTCCAGCACGAGCAGCTCCTCGTAGGCGAGGCGCCGGCGCGCCTCGGCCGCCTCGGCCATCGTCTGGGGGAAGTGGATGCACGACAGCGCCGACCCGCGGCTCATCAGGCGGTACTTCTCGCGCAGGGACAGCGGCAGCGGGTCGTACAGGCCGCGCACCGCGTCGAGCCCGTTGCCCACCAGGCGCCGCATCCACGCCGGAGAGAGCTTCTCGGTGGCGGGGTGCACGGGGATGATCATGGCGCCGCCCAGCTCCTCGCCCACGTGCTCGAGGTAGGGGTTGGTCATGCGCTTGAAGCCGTAGTCGAACTCCACCTTGCCGGCCACGGCCACCGCGTCGCCGGGCTTCACCTGGTCCATGAGCCAGGGCTGGCGGAAGCACGTCACCATGAGCGTGCCAGTGCCGTCCACCAGCGCCAGCTCCACCAGCGACAGGTTGCGGCGGGGGCGCTTGAGCTTGATCTCGTGGACGGTGCCCCGCACGGTGCACGACTCCCCTATGCGCGCCTCGGCCACGGTGCGCACGGCCGACAGGTCGACGTAGCGCCGCGGGAAGTGCGTGACGAGGTCGCGGACGGTGCGGATGCCCAGCTTGGCCAGGGCGGTGGCGCGGGCGGGGCTGACCAGGCGCACGCGGCTGACCGGCTCGTCGAGGGCCAGCGTCGCGGCCAGGCGGTCCGGCGGCGGGGACGCGGCGGCCTGGTCGCTCGTCTTCTTGCGCGGCGTGGCCAACGTATGACCGCCTCTCCCCGGCGCGCGGGCGGGCCGGCAGGCGGCCCCGGCGCCGGACTACTCCACGGACAGGATGACGGGGTACAGGGGCTGGCCGCCGCGGTGGGCGTCCACCTCCAGGTCCTCGTAGGCCTCCTCGATGGCGGCGATGAGCGCCTGGAAGTCGTCCTCGGGCAGGTCCTCGCCGGCCAGCAGCGTGCAGGTGTCGGCGTCCTCGGCCTCCATGCGGGCCAAAAGATCCATCACCACGCCGGGGACCGTGCGTCCCACCGCGTCGATGGAGCCGTTGGCGATGCCGATGACGTCGCCCTCGGCGATGGGATTGCCCGCCGCGTCATGGGAGTCCTTGATGGCGGTGGTCACCTCGCCGGTGCGCACGTCGGCGTAGGCCTCGGTCATCTCCTCGACGTTGGTCTCGAGCGAGGCGTCCTGGTCGACGGCGAACAGGGCCGCGAAGGCCTGGGGCACGCTCTTGGTGGGCACGACGGCGCACGGCACCTCGGCCAGATCAGCCGCGCTCTGGGCGGCCATGATGATGTTGGAGTTGTTGGGCAGGATGACGACGGCGTCGGCGTTGACCTGGGCCACCGCGTCCAGCAGGTCCTTCGTGGAGGGGTTCATGGTCTGCCCGCCGGACACCACCACGTCGACGCCCAGGCTGCGCAGGATGTCGGCGATGCCGTCGCCGGCCGCCACGGCCACGAACCCGAGGGGCTTGGGCTCCTCGGCCTGCTCGGCCGCCAGCTTCTCGGTGCGCTCCTCGCTCTGCAGCTGCATGTTGTGGATGAACACCTCGGAGATCTGGCCGCGCTCCAGGAAGTAGGCCAGCACCTTGTCGGGGGTGTTGGAGTGGACGTGCACCTTGAACTTGGGCACGGAGCCCACGCACAGCTCGCAGTCGCCCATGGTGCCCAGGAACTCGAGCGCCTCCTCGGGGTCGAGCGTGTCGGAGTCCACCAGGAACTCGTTGCAGTAGCGGTAGGCAGAGCCCTCCCAGTCGTTGATCTGCTCGATCTCGACCTTGGGGGCGGCGCCGCGGGCGAAGGCCAGCTCGTCGCCGAGCGTGCCCTCCTTGCCCGTGAGGGCCGAGGCGAACGCGTCGAAGAAGATGGCCAGGCCGAAGCCGCCCGCGTCGACCACGCCGTTCTCCTTGAGCACGGGCAGCAGGTCGGGGGTGCGCTGGACGGACGCGTAGGCCTCGCCCACGATGGCCTCGAGGGCCTCCTCGGTGCCCAGCCCCAGCTTGGCCGCGTTGACGGCGGCCTGGGCGCTGTCGCGCAGCACGGTGAGGATGGTGCCCTCCACCGGCTTGCGCACGGCCTGGAAGGCCACTTCGCGGGCCTTGGCGAAGGCGGCGGCCACCGATTCGGTGTTGAAGTCCTCGAAGCCCTGGCTGCCCTCGCACAGGCCGCGC
>JAAWAY010000202.1 GCA_022792415.1 Eggerthellaceae bacterium
GGGGGGGGCCCGGGTGCCGGGGGGGGGGGGGGGTTGTCCCCCCCCCCCCCCGCGACCGTCTGTTGGGGCTTAGGCCTCGCGCTCGTTCTTGCGACGGCGCGTCACGATGAGCAGGATGGCGCCTGCGACGGCCAGAGCGGCGGCGATGAGCGCGGGCAGCGTGAGGGGGCTCGCCGCTTCAGCGCCGCTCGCCGCCAGCGGGACGGCATCCTCGCCGACGGCTTCCTCGGCCGTCGATCTGCTTGCCGCGTCTCCGGTGCGGGCTGCCGCCGTACCCGCGTCGCGCGCGCCGGCCGCGTCGGAGCGCGCATCAGCCGCCGCAGGTCGGCCGCTCGCCTCATCGGCGTCCGCCACGGCAGCGATGCGGGCGCCGCGGGAACCGCCGCGACCGGCGCTGCCGCCCTTGGCCCTGGTCGGGCTCTTCGCCGCGGGACGGCCCTGCTGCGCGTCAGCGGGGCGGGTGGTGTCGGCCCCGCCGCCATTCACGGTCGTTGAGGCGCCTGGCGCGGGGTTGGGGGTGCTGCCAGCCTGCGGGCCATCGGCCGCGCCGGGCTCCGTCGGATCTGCGGGATCCGCGGGATCGACCGGCCCCTCCGGATCTGCGGGCGCGCCGGGCTCCGTCGGATCTGCGGGCGTGTCAGGATCGACCGGCTCCGTCGGATCCGTGGGCACGTCGGGATCCACGGGCGCCACCGGCTCCTCGGGGCCGGGCACGGGATCGGGATCGGCCCAGAAGGCGCCCTCGGTGAGGGCGTTTCCGGCCTTGATGAGCGTCTCACGCGCTTCCGTCAGAGTCTGCAGGCCGGGCTCGTAGCTCGAGAGCACGGCGTTGGCGGCGGCCAGGGCCTCCTGGAACGGGGCCCACAGCTCACTGGTGCCGTAGTCCTGCTCATCGAGGTCCTCGGCGGCCTTGATGACCTTGTCCAGGGCCAGCAGCGCCTGGAACACCGCGTGCTCCCCCTGGATATCGCCCATGAGGTCAAGCAGCGTGAGGGATCGATTGTGCTCGGTCACGATGGCCTTGTGGTCGACGCGGATGCCCTCGGCCTGCATGGCGTCCAAAAACGCGTCGAGCAGCGACTCGCTGAATCCGCACATGACCATGAACTCGATGGAGGGAGCCTCGTCGTCCACGTCGTCCTCAGACGCCTCGAATCCGGGGAGGCCGGCCAGGTGGCCGATGGTCTGTCCCAGGTCATCGGGGGTGACGGTCTGGGCCTCGACGCCCAGGCTCGTGAGGATGGCGCGGATGTGGGCGCCGCGCGCGCCGTCGGCGTCCAGGTTGTACAGCAGCACCTTCACGGGAGCCTGCTGCTCGCCCGGCTGCAGCACGGGGACGGAGGCGGCCACGTAGTCGACCTCCTCGCCCTCCCATTCCACATGGGGCAGGCGCAGCTTGGCGAACAGGCGGTAGCCCGGCTCGAGGTGGGCGCTATCGCGCAGGCGCACGGTCACCTCGCCGCGGGTGGCGTCGCCGTAGGTGCTGTTGACCTGTCCGACGGCCGTGGCGATGAAGGTGTTCTCCCACAGCTCGCCGTCTTCGATCTCCTGGTCAGAATAGGAGGCGGGCACCTGGTAGACGGTGATGTCGCAGTAGAAGTCATCCATCTGAAGGTACTCGTCGGCATAGCGGACGGTCAGGTGCACCTCGTCGGCGTCAGGCGTGACGGATGCGTCGGCGAAGGTGATGGTGGGCGTGCCCCAATCGGGGGACGGCTCGACCACCACCACGTCCGAACGAGCCTCCATGCCGTCCGCGGCGAGGACCAGCTGCAGGCGATCGCCGGCGGCTATCCGTCCGGCGCCCAGGTAGAGGTCGCGGTCGGTGACCGAGCGGTACAGGGTGCCGCTGGCCAGCGGCGTGGCCTGGGCCAGGTCGTCGCCCTGCGCGGGCAGGCGGTACAGCACGTAGGAGCCCTCGTCGGCGTCGAAGCTGAGCGACGCGGCCACCTTCACCATGCCAGCCGTCACGCGCTTGGACGTGATCTGGGCGACGGGTTGCTGCTTCTGGGGAGGCGCGGCCACGGGCCGAGGCTCGGACGTGACGGCGACGGTGGTGCCGCCGCCGAACACCAGCAGCTCGGCCACCACCTTGCCGCCGGGTATGAGCGCCCCGGCGCCGACGATGATGCGCTGGCTCGTCTCCTGGGCGCTGATCAGCTCGGAGTAGACGAGATCATCGCTCGTCCAGGTGTCGCCCTCGTAGCTGTAGACGTTGAGTCGCGCCTTCTTGGCGGGATCGAAGTTGACAATGGCCCAGAAGTCGCTGCGGTCGGATGTGAGGTTGGCCGTGACGATGTCCACGACGGCATCCACGGCGGAAGATCCCGCGGCGGTGATGGGCACCAGGTTCCCGTAGTGGTAGAACACCGCGTCGGCGTCGCCGTCGTAGCGGTAGAGGTGCGCCATGAGCGTCTGCCCGGCCGTCAGGCGATCCGGCGACACGGCGATGTCGTAGGATCCCGCGCCCGTGAACCGGACGGAGGCCACCTGGGTGCGGCTGTCGGCGTAGGTGTCGGAGGCAGGGCCCGTGGTCAGGATGAGCAGGCCGCCGACGAACGACGGGCAGCCAGCCACGTTCACGCGCACTGACGTTGCGTCGTCGTTGACCGCGTCACCCTCGAGGGCCACTTCGTCGCGAGACAGGTCAGCCACGGCGGTGGGCGCGCTGTACCAATCGACGCCGGCGGCGAAGTTGAACACGCGGACGCACACGAGCTGTCCGGCGGTGAGGGATCCCGCGGGCACGGAGATGGAGACCTCTCCCGCGGTCACGGCATAGGTGCCCGCGATGAGCTGGGAGATGTCCTCGCCGGGCGTTCCGTCGTCGTTGCAGGCGCGCAGCTGGACGTTCCAGGCGACATCAGCCAGGGCGTCGTCATCTACCTGCACGGACACCGTTGCCTCGCCGCTCTCGGGGGTGAGGGGCGCGGACAGCGTGGCGCTGACGGGGGCGAAGGCTCCCACCACCTGCGGCTCCGACTGGGCGATGAGCGTGCCGGCGCTCAGCACGAAGGCGACGACGACGTCGCCTTCCGACAATGCGGCCGCTGCGTTGAGGGGCACGTCCGTCGTTCCGGCTGCTGCGTTCTGGAGCACACCGAGCGGCGTGCCCGCGTCGGTGGCGATGGCCTCGCCCGGCGCGAACGCTTTCAGGAGGATCAGGCTTCCCGTGGGGATCTGCCCGTCGAGCAGGACCGGAATGGACGTGGCGGCGGTGGTGACGTCGGCGGCGAGGGCGGCCGTGGGCGTCGTGTCCTCGCTCACCACCACCGAGTCGTCGGGGCGGTGGAACACGGACTCGTAGTCGTTGCCCTTGGTGAGGAACAGATCGGCATTCTGGCTCCAGTACACCACGGCACGGACGCGCCAGCCGGCGCGCAGCGGCTCGGAAAGCTGTACCTCCAGGTTGTCGAGGGAAGTGGTGACGGCGAGGGGGGAGCAGAGCGGGCGCTGGGACTCGCTCTCGAAGTCGAAGTCATCGCCGTCGGGATACTGGGCAATCGACAACGTGAGGCTGATGTCCCCACGTCGGGCGGCCTCGAAGAGACGCTCGTCGCCGGTCAGGCTCACATGCAGCGATGTGGCGCCGGCCTCGAGCTCCGTCTCGGTGATGAAGGCGTCGGGATAGGTGTAATCAATGAACCCCTGGCCTTCGTCGTCGAGTACTGGGACGGCCTGCGAGGTGCTCGACCGGTAGTAGTCGTCAGTGATGGGCACGTTGAGGCAGGCGATGACGCTGTAGCCCGGCTTGAGGGGCAGGCGCGCCGCGTCAAAGGCGATGTCGGCGTCGAAGCCGTCGGTGACGCGCTGGGACCACAGGCGGATGTTCTGGGACGAGTCGGGGTCAAACGAGGTGTTGGATGCATAGGCGAACAGCGTGAGGTAGCAGCTGGGCACCTTGTCGGACAGCCGCACCGTGATGTGCGTGCCGGTGTCGGCGGCCGTGAACGAGCCGTCCTGCGCGATCTGAACCGAGCAGTCCCGCAGGATCTCGGCGCTCAGGGACGCCAGGTCGTCAGCCTGGGCGGCAGGGGCCGAGACGGCGCTCGTTGATGTCGCGGGGGTGGTGGGCTCGGCCAAGGCCCCGGTCGCCGCCTCGGGCGTCGGCGTGACGTCCCCGTCGCCAGGGGTCGACGTGTCCGGCGTCGTGGCATCGCCTGCCTGTTCCGTTGCAGATGGGAGGGGAGAGGCGGGTGATGCCTGCCCGGCGTCGACATCGCGTGCCGTGGTGTCGCCGAGCGCCTGCGACGGCACGGGGGAGGCAGCCGGCTCGCCGTCTTCGCGAGGGGACGCTGGTTCGTCGACGGACTCGTCGACCGAGAGGGCGGAAGCCGGGGAGGCTCCGAGGTCATCCGCGTCATCGGCGAAGGCCATCCCGGGGCACAGCGATGTGGCGAGCGTGCAGGCAAGGAAGGCCGAAAGCACGCGGGACGGAAGGCGACGACCGGTTACGCAAGCCGCGAGAGCACGCCTTTGGGCTTTCCTGCGCAGCGGGCGAGCGCCTTCGTCCCCGTCGAGTCGAAGAACGGTGACCGTTGGTTGCGGGGTGCCTTCCTTCGCCGGCGGGCATGAGGCGCTTTCTTGGGCCCTCCGACCATTCCCCGGCAGCTGCGGGCCGCCTCCTGCGGGCCGCGCTCCTTTCGCTGTCAGCCGTTCTTCCCTGCGTGCGTTCTCGGTTCGGCACTGGAACAGTCGCTCGCTTTCACGTGCGCGCGCCTTCCCGCCCGCGGCCTCGCGTGTGTCTTGCGAGGCTGGGCGCGGTACGCGCGTGCTGCCACCTGTGCCTTCTCGATGCTGGCCTTCTCCCACGGCACGACACCTCTCTTCCTATTAGTTAACTTTATCTAACTCAAAGCGAGATGATAGTATTTAAGTTAGATAAAGTAAACTTCTTTTGTTGGATTGGGGGGATGGCCTCGTGCGCCAGGAAGCTGGCTTGCGCGTCGCGGTTCTGTCGTTCGGGTACGTTTAGAGTCGGGAGGCACCATCATCGAGCGCGTCGCCGAGCGCGAGATATCCCGGTCGGGCACGTTGTCGAGCGCGAGATGCCAGCTTTCGGGGGTTTGACGACGCGGTTGCTCCCTCAGGAAATCGAAGCGGTTGCAAAAGGCCAGGTCGGCATCGCTCGACCGGCTGAGCTTCACGCGCCGAGGGTTGTTCTCGGGCAAAAGGGCGCTTTCTGCGTCGTCAAACCCCCAGAAACGGGAATCTCGCGCTCGGTGACGCGCGCGGCACGTCGCGCCCCGCTACTCCAGGAAGTCGACCACGCCGCAGTGGGTGTGGTAGATGGCGCCGCGCAGGGACAGCTCACTTGCCTCTTCCAGGGCGGCGATCTCGGGGCAGCGGCGCAGGTCGGCCAGGGCGGCGCGGGTGTTGAGGACGCTGGCCTCGTAGGGATCGTCGACCGCCCCGATGGCCGATGCGATGCGCTCGGTCAGGGGCGCCACGGCGCCGCGCTCGCCGCTGAGGGCGGCCTTGATGGCCCCGCAGTGCGTGTGCCCCAGCACCAGCAGCAGGCGCGTGTGCAGGTGGGCGCAGGCGTAGGCGACGCTCGCGGCCTCCAGCGGGCCCACCACGTTGCCCGCCACGCGGATGACGAACAGCTCGCCCAGCCCGGCCATGAAGAGATGCTCGGGCACCACGCGCGAATCCGAGCAGGTGACGACGGTGGCGAAGGGCTGCTGCCCGCGCTCGAACAGCTCCTGGATGCGGGCGGGGGACAGGTCGCGCTCATGGTCGAGCGCCTCCACGTAGACGCGGTTGCCCTCCTTGAGGCGGGCGAGCGCGTCATCAGGCGAGACGTGGCGGTCGGCGTCGAAGTCGTCGGCAGTGTAGGCGAGGGTCATGGCGCGGTCCTTCCGAATGCGGTCATGCCCATGGTACGCCCGCGATGCCGCGCTCGAGGCGGCGTATCGGCGAGAAAGGCACTGAGGAAAGAGAAAGCCGGGCTACCCCTGAACAAGGACCCGGCTTATCTGACCGAAGGTGCTGCCCGGCTGGCGGGGCACCTCTTGCGGGGTATTCTAGCATCCGCCGCAGGTGTTTTCCACCCGGCATCTCGGGTGCGGGGCAGTGCCCCCTAGGCCTGCTTGTACACGACGTAGGTCTGCTTCACCTGGCCGTTGGCGTCGAAGGCCGCGATCTCCTCGGCGGACTTGAACTCCAGGTCGTCGCCCTTGTAGCCGTAGTTGCTGTTGTTCATGGTGTACATGTAGCCGTAGATGATGCCGCCCTCGTCAGCACCCTTGTCCTGGGCGTCGACGATCTCCTGCGCGGCGGCCTTGCACTTGTCGAGCTCCTTGGGGTTCCAGAGGCGGTCGCCTCCCAGCGGTCCGAGCATGGCTCCTCCTTCATTCGGGGTTGTCCTCTGCGCAGCATGGTAAGGGCTGCGGACGCGGAAATCAGCGCTTGGGGGGACAACGAAACCGGGCGCTGGCCCAACGAAATGCGGAGCGTTGCCCCCTCGTGGTGATTGGCGGGCCAAACGCGAGTCTGACCAGGCGATATCCGCGATTGGCGCCTCGGTCAAGTTTTTGTTGCGGATGCCCCAACGCCCCGATGCTGTGAGCGCGGCCGCCCGTCTCCTATGCTGGGGGCACACCGATCCCGTCCGTGAGGAGGAAACCATGTGCTTCAGACCAGCAGCCGTGAGTGCCGACAAGGTGGCCTGCCCTATGTGCGGCCATGAGAACCCCCTGAGCGCCACCGTGTGCGAGGAGTGCGGCTTCGCGTCCACCGGCGCCGCCGCGGCCCCCGGCGCCCCCGGCGCGCCCAAGGCTCCCGGCGCCCCGGGTGCCCCGAAGGCCCCGGGTGCTCCCAAGGCTCCCGGCGCGCCCAAGGCCCCGGGCGCGTAGGGCCCTCATCCCGTGGGCGCCTCGACGGCGTCTTGCCTCCATCCTCTCTCAGCGCACGAGCGCCCCGGCAGGCCAGGCCCGCCGGGGCGCTCGTCGCGTCGGCGGCGCGCAGCGGCTGCGTTGTCGCATCAGGCGGCCGCCCGCCTGGCAGCCGCACCGCCCGCGCCCTCCGGCGCTATCCGCACAGCTCGTAGAGGCCCGAGTCGCGGTGCGCGCGGTAGAACCCGTCCAGGATGTCCACCAGGCCGCGGAAGGGGGCGGAGTCCAGGTCGCGCTCGCGCCCGACGAACCCGATCTCCACCTCGTAGGGGTGCTCCATCGGCCGCAGGGTGAACGTGTCGTCGGCGGGCACCGTCAGCTCGGCGATGGCGGGCAGAAACGACACGGCCGCGTCGTCGGCCACCATCTGGCGGCGCAGCGAGAAGCTGGGGCTCGACAGCGAGATGGCTGATCGCCCGAACCGCCTGGCCAGCACGCTGTACAGGTGGCTGTTGGTGGTCACGATGGGCCTTGTGGCGATGGCCTCGTCGCTCAGCACGTCCAGCTTAGCCAGGTCGGAGGCGGGACTCACCATCACCTCGTCGTAGGTGCGCAGGTAGGGCCGGTACTGGAACCCGTGCTCCTCCAGGGCGGCGATGCCGGCCTCGTCGGTGTGGCGCTCCTGGTTGAAGAAGCAGAACAGGCCCACGATGGGCAGCTTGTCCGGCGCGTGGTCACCGGCGCTGGCCAGCAGGCTCTGGCGGATCTGCGAGTTCTGCGACTCGCGGAAGATGATCTCGCGGCTGGCCAGGATGTACTCCTTGGCCTGCTGCACCAGAAACGCGAGCATGGCCACGTTCTGGCAGTCCAGCAAAAGCGAGCCCTCGTCCTGGGGCTCGGGGTGCGAGCTGGACGCCGCCAGCTCGAGCAGCGCGTGGTAGTCGGCGATCACGCGCGATGCCGGCTCCACCAGCTCCTCGCCGGTGGGGGAGAGGCTCAGCTTGTTGGAGTAGCGGATGAACAGCGTGCAGCCCAGCTCCTTCTCCAGCTCGCCCATCGCGCGGCTCATGCCCTGGGACGAGATGAAGTTCAGCTTGGCCGCCTGGGCGATGGAGCGCGTCTTGGCCACGTCCAGGAAATAGTGAAGGTACTCGATGTTCACAGGCTCCCCCTTGCCTCGCGTTGTCGAACCGCTCCCTATTCTAGACCACGCTCCCGGGGTGCTCGGCACCTGCGGGCGCATTCCCTGGGCCCCACCGCAACGAAATGCTGTGCTGCGCCCCCTCGCGCCCACCCCCAACGAAAACGGGGGGTAGCGCAACGGGGCGTTTGTTTTCCCCGCGCAGCGCGCTCCGTAGACTGCAGGGCAGGGACCAGGGACGCCGCACCGCCGCGCGCGAGGGGGCCGGCTCCCTCCTCTCCCACGGGCCGCCGGACGCCACGGCGCCGGCAGCCGGGAACCGAGGAAGGAAAGTAGGAGGAGCATGAAAACATCTGACAAGACCGTCTACAAGAACATGTCGCTGTGCTCTTTCGGCAAC
>JAAWAY010000001.1 GCA_022792415.1 Eggerthellaceae bacterium
ACCATCTCCTCGATGGGGGCCTGGAGCGCCGCGCGGACGTCCTCGGACTGGATGGTGACCTCCTTGGGCTGCTCGGTGATCATGTCCTGGCCGGAGATGATCATGTCGCGCTCGCGACCGTCCTCGAACGGCAGGATGGAGCCGATCTTGATCTTGATGACCTCGGCGGTGCGCTCGCCGATCTTGATGCCCAGCAGGTCGCGCAGGTGCACGGCGATGGCCTCGTCAAGGCGGTTGCCGGCCAGGCGCAGCGAGCTGGACGTCACGATGCCGCCCAGCGAGATGACGGCCACCTCGGTGGTGCCGCCGCCGATGTCGACCACCATCGAGCCCGTGGGCTCGGTGACGGGCAGGTCGGCGCCCATGGCCGCCGCCATGGGCTCCTCGATAAGGTAGGCCTGGCGGGCGCCGGCCTGGATGGCGGCCTCGAACACGGCGCGCTTCTCGCCGGAGGTGGCGCCGCAGGGGATGCAGATGACGATGCGGGGCTTGGGCTGCCAGGGGTACTTGCGCTCGGAGGCCTTGTTGATGAAGGCCGACAGCATGGCCTCGGTGACGTCGTAGTCGGCGATGACGCCGTCCTTGAGGGGGTGCTCGGCGGAGAAGGCCTCGGGCGTGTGGTTGATCATGTTCTTCGCCTCGTGGCCGACGGCGAGCACGCGGTGGGTGGACTTCTCTATGGCGACGACCGAGGGCTCGTTGATGACGATGCCCTCGCCCGTGATGGCGACCAGCGTGTTGGCCGTTCCCAGGTCGATGGCCATGTCCGCGGACATCTGGCCGGTCAGTCCCGAGAACATGTCTAGAAAGGACATACTAGCTTTCCCCTTGGCTCAGGTTGTGGGTGCGCGTTCCGTAATCGGTGCAGTTAGGTTCGAATTCTACCATAGGGCCCCCGCGACCGGGGAAAATCCACAGCCCGCCCACGCGCTCCGGGCGCGGGCGGGCGGCGCGCGCCCGCGCGACGCACCGGCGCTAGTGCACGCTGCAGGACAGGCAGGGGTCGTAGGCGCGCACGAGCTTCTCGGCCTCCAGGCGGATGGCGGCCTCCGAGCGACCCTCCCCCACCAGCTTCTCGGCCAGCACGCGCAGGTCAGCCTCGAGGTTGGCCACGTTCTGCGCTGTGGGCGTGAGGATGTTGGCGGCCGTCACGCGGCCCTCGCCATCGAGCGCCAGGCGGTGGAACAGCGCGCCGCGGGGCGCCTCGGTGAAGCCGACGCCCTCGCCCGCGCGCACCTCGGCGGCCACGGGGCGGCTGTCCCCGGCGAACCCGTCGGGCTCGGCCAGCCGGCGGCACAGCGCCGCGCAGCGGTCGAGCACGTCCACCAGCTCCACGGCCTGGGCCAGGTTGTTCATGAACGGGTTGAGCTCGGGCGGGCGCAGGCCGGCCTTGGCGGCGGCGTAGCGGGCGCGCTGGCTCAGGTTGGCCCACGACGCGTTGACGCGCGCGAGCGCCGCCGTCAGGTAGGGGCTGCCCGTGCGCCGCGCCCGCGCCAGGAAGGCGGCGGAGTGGCCCACGGGGTACTCCTCCACCTCGTCCTCCACGTCGGCGCAGTCGAAGTCGTAGCCGGCGCGCACGAAGCGGGCCGTGTCGGAGTCGCACACCGGGTAGCGCCCGGGCGCCACCATGGCCAGCATGTCACCGGCCGTCTCGATGGCGGGCACCTCGAAGCCGTCGAACAGGTCCACCGCCTCCACGGCGAAGTCGGCCATGACGTCCATGGCGTCGGCCAGGCGGCGGTACTCGGACGCGTCGATCTCGTGGGTGAAGCCGCCCACGACGGCCGTGATGGGATGCACCGAGCGCCCGCCGACGGCCGTGCACAGCTCGTTGCCGAGCGCCTTCATCCCCAGCGCGCGGTCGAACAGCGCCGGGTTCTCGTCGGCCAGCGGGAACACGCTGCGGTGCCCCAGGAAGTCCGGCGCGCTGAACACGAACAGGTGCGTGGCGTGGTTCTGCAGAAACGACCCGTACACCAGAAGCTCGCGCAGGGCGGCCGTGCGGTCGGTCACCGTGACGCCGAGCGCGGCCTCGATGGCGCGCAGGTCGGTCACCACGTGCGACGACGAGCAGATGCCGCAGATGCGCGACGCGATGTAGGGGATCTCCTCGAAGGGGCGGCCCACCACCATGGACTCGAACAGGCGGGCGGGCTCGACCACCTCCACGGCGCAGGTGGTCACCTGGCCGTCCTCGATGGCCAGGCGGATGTTGCCGTGCCCCTCGATGCGGGCGACGTGGTCGATGGAGATGCTGGTGCGGGCCATGGCTATCCTTCCGGTGCGAGGGCCGGGTCGACGGTGTTGAACAGGCCGAGCGCCTCGTCGAGGCGCGCCGGGTCCACGTTGCTGCGCGCGGCGACGCGCCGGGCGGAGGCGACGTTGGCGTCGGGCGACAGGCCCGCGCAGCCGTTGCAGGGGCGGCCCAGGTCGGGGCAGCGCGCGCCGCAGCCGGCGCGGGTGACCAGCCCCAGGCACAGCCGCTCGCGACCGAAGAAGCAGCCGCGCTCGTTGCGCTTGCACTCGCCGCACAGCGTGGCGGTGGGCAGCGCCTTGTTGGAGCCGCGCAGCACGCGCTGCAGGGTGTCGACGAAGTCAAGCGGGTCGATGGGGCAGCAGCGCACCTCGTGGTCGACGGCGATGACCGACGACACCGGCGCCGGCGCGCGCAGCGCCCCGCACGCCTCGGGGGCGCGCTCGCCGTACACGGCGTCGGCGCGCTCGTCGAAGCCGGGGGCCGCCATGCCGGGGATGCCCCCGGTCACGGCGCACGCGCCGATGGCGATGACGGTGGACGCCGTCGCGCGCACGGCGCGCAGCGTCTCGGCCGCCTCGTCGGTGGTCACGGCGCCCTCCACCACGGCCACGTCGAACTCCTCGGGCATGGGATCGGACGACGTGAGCTGCCAGTAGCGCAGGTCCACCTGGCCCAGCACGTCGAGCAGGTGGCGCTCCATGTTGGTCACCTGCAGCTGGCAGCCGAAGCAGCTGGCCAGCCCCACCACCACCACGCGGGCCGTCCCGCGCTCGTCAGTCATCGCGCCCATCATCACATCGACCCCTGGATGTTCTTGGCTTCCCAGTAGTTGAACACGGGCCCGTCGATGCAGCAGTACTGGTGCCCGATCTGGCAGTGCCCGCACTTGCCCATGCCGCACTTCATGTGCCGCTCGAAGCTCATGTAGATGTGGTCGTAGCTGATGCCCTTCTTGCGCATCTCCTCCACGACGAACCGATACATCACCGGCGGCCCGCACACGGCGCCGAACGTGCGCCCCGGATCCACCTCCAGGTGCTCGAAGGGCTTGGTGACCAGGCCCACCTCGCCGTCCCACGTGTCGTCGGGGTTGTCGACGGTCAGGTACAGGTCGAAGTCGCGGCGGTGGCGCCACATCTCGAACTGGCTGCGGAACATCACCTCGGCCGGGCTCTTCGACCCGTAGATGATGGTGACCTTGCCGAAGTCCGAGCGCTCGTCGTGGATGTTGTTGATGAGCGAGCGCAGGGGCGCGATGCCCAGGCCGCCCGCCACGAGCAGGATGTCGTGGCCGCGCATGGCGTCGAAGGGGAACGGCCGGCCGTAGGGCCCGCGGATGCCCACGATGTCGCCGCACTGCATCTGGTGCAGCCGCTCGGTGAACGTGCCGGCGCGGCGCACGCACAGCTCGATGAAGCCGCCCTTCGACGGCGAGCTGGATATGGAGATGGGGGCCTCCCCCACCCCGAACAGCGACAGCTCCACGAACTGGCCCGGCTCGTGCCGAAACGCGCTGCGGATGCGCTCGTCCACGAAGCGGAACTCGAAGAGCTTCTCGGTGGCGGTCAGGTCGGTGATGGACGTGATGCGCGCCGGCCAGGGCCGGTAGGGGTTCGCCCGGATGAGCTCGGCGCCCGTCAGAGGCGCGCCGTCGTCGTGGAACGGCGCCACGGACACGCCGGGGATGGTCTGGCTAGTCGGCATTCTCGGTCCCCTTCCGCTCGAAGAACCTCAGCACCTCGATGGGAGAGATGTCGGCCTTGCAGGCGTACACGCACCGGCCGCACCCCACGCACAGGTTGCGGTCGTGCGCGGCCAGGAACCCGTTGAGCTTGTGGTACATGCGGTGGCGCACGCGGTTGCGCCCGTCGGCGCGGAAGTTGTGACCGCCGGCCACCACGGCGAACTGCGGGGACGTGCAGGCGTCCCAGGTGCGCTCGCGCCGGCCGTGGACGCCGTCGGGGTCCATGGTGTCGCGGATGTCGAAGCAGTAGCAGGTGGGGCACACGCTCGAGCAGGCCGTGCACGACAGGCACCGCCCTCCCAGCTCCTCCCAGAACGGGTCG